>CAYTTL010000065.1:10954-12028 GCA_964440725.1 uncultured Acidimicrobiales bacterium
AGCACCCTTATCGTCGGGCTTGTCGACGATGACCGCCTCGGTGGTGAGGAACAGGGCGGCGATGGACGCGGCGTTCTGCAGCGCCGAGCGCGTCACCTTGGCGGCGTCGATCACGCCGGCCTTCACCAGGTCCTCGTAGTCGCCGGTGGCGGCGTTGAGGCCGGTGGGGCCGTCGAGGCTGCGAACCCGCTCGACGATCACGCCACCCTCCAGGCCGGCGTTGACGGCGATCTGCTTCAGGGGCTCCTCGAGGGACCGGGCCACCATGCGGGCACCGGTGGCCTCGTCGCCGTCGAGGCTGGTGGCCAGCTCGCGCACCTTGGCCTGGGCCCGGAGAAGGGCGACGCCCCCGCCGGGCACCACACCCTCCTCGACGGCCGCCTTGGTGGTGCTCACCGCGTCTTCGATGCGGTGCTTCTTCTCACGCAGCTCGACCTCGGTGGCGGCGCCGACCTTGATCACGGCCACACCACCGGAGAGCTTGGCCAGGCGCTCCTGGATCTTCTCGCGGTCGTAGTCGGAGTCGGTGTTCTCCATCTCGGCCTTGAGCTGGGCGACCCGGCCGGTGATGTCGGCCTCGCTGCCGGCGCCCTCGACGAGAGTGGTCTCGTCCTTGGTGACGGTGATCTTGCGGGCCGTGCCCAGCATGTCGAGGGTGACGTTCTCGAGCTTGAGACCGACGTCTTCGGAGATGACCTGGCCGCCGGTGAGGATGGCGAGGTCCTGCAGCATGGCCTTGCGGCGCTCACCGAAGCCGGGGGCCTTGACGGCCACGGACTTGAAGGTGCCGCGGATCTTGTTGACGACGAGCGTGGCCAGGGCCTCGCCCTCGACGTCCTCGCAGAGGATCACCAGGGCCTTGCCCGACTGCATGACCTTCTCGAGCACGGGCAGCAGGTCGCGCACGGCCGAGATCTTGGAGCCGACGAGCAGGATGTAGGGGTCGTCGAGGACCGCTTCCATCCGCTCGGGGTCGGTGACGAAGTAGGGCGAGATGTAGCCCTTGTCGAGGCGCATGCCCTCGACGAGGTCCATCTCCATGCCGAAGGTCTGCGACTCCTCGACGGTGATGAC
>CAYTTL010000066.1:0-5238 GCA_964440725.1 uncultured Acidimicrobiales bacterium
GGGGTGGGACTGGGCGACCGCGTCCTCATCGCCATGGCCGACGGTGTGGAGCTGGTGTGGGCGTTCCTGGGCACCATCCGCCTGGGCGCCCTCGCCGTGCTGGCCAATCCCCGGCTCACGGCCGACGACCACGGCGGCCTGGCCGCCGGCGCCCGGGCCCGGGTGGTGGTGTGCGATGCCGACCTGGCCGACCGGTTCGCCGACCGCACCGTGGTGGCCACCGGGGCCGTCGCCGCCGCCGCCTCCGATGCTCTCGCCGGGGGCGACGACGGTGGCGCCGGTGCCCCGGTGGAGGTGGCTGACGACGACCCCGCCTACGCCCAGTACACGTCGGGCACAACGGGACGGCCCAAGGCGGCCGTGCACCGCCACCACGACCCCCTCGTGTACTTCCGCGCCTTCGCCGAGAAGGCCGTCGAGCTGCGGGGCGACGACGTCACCTACTCGGTGTCGAAGCTGTTCTTCGCCTACGGCCTGGGCAATTCGCTGTTCTTCCCACTGCTGTCGGGCTGTCGGGCCGTGCTCGACCCCGGCCCCCCCCGGCCCGATACCGCCGCCCGCCTGGTCGCCGGCCACGGGGTCACCGTCATCTTCAGCGTCCCCACCTTCTACGCCCGGCTGGTGGCATCGGGCGACATCGCCGCCTTCGCATCACTGCGCGCCGCGGTGTCCGCCGGTGAGGCCCTGACACCTGTGCTGGCCGACCGGGCCCGGGCCCTGCTCCGCTGTCCGATCCTCGACGGTCTCGGCTCCACCGAGGTGGGCCAGACCTTCGCCAGCAACACCCTCGACACGGTACGCGACGGGACCGTCGGCCGGGCCCTGCCTCCCTACCGGCTGGTCGTGCGCGACGATGCCGGCCACGACCTCGCCGCCGGACAGCCCGGCTCGCTGTGGGTCAGGGGACCGACGGTGCTGCTCGGGTACCTGGACCAGCCCGAGGCCACCGCCGCAGCGGTGCGTGACGGGTGGCTCGCCACCGCCGACCGGGCCATGATCGACACCGACGGCTTCGTCCACCACCTGGGCCGGGTCGACGACATCGAGGTGGTCGGCGGCATCAACGTGGCGCCCCTCGAGATCGAGGCCGTGCTCGTCGGCCACCCGGCGGTGACCGAGGTGGCGGTCGCCGGTGTGCGCGACGCGACGGGCGCGTCCCGCTTGGAGGCGTTCGTGGTGACGGTCGAGCACGTGGGCCGGGAGCAGGTGGCCGAGGAGCTGGTCGACCGGGCCCGGGCCGAGCTGGCGCCCCACAAGGTGCCGCGGGTCGTGCACTTCGTCGACTCGCTGCCCCGCACCCCCACCGGGAAGCTGCGGCGGTTCCTGCTCCGCGCCGGAGGCTGGGCCGGCGAGGTCGGGTGACGCGACTGAGGGGACCCCGGAAGGGGCCCCCTCAGTCGTCGTTCGTTCAGGATCCCGCTCCCTTGCCGTCCTCAGTGAGGAGGACAGTGAGGATCGGGCCTTCCGACGTAGCTTACGGCTCGAGTGGGAAGGTCACCGTGCCGGTGCCGCCATTCGCCGCGACGCACGCCTGGTTGACGGTTCCGAAGATGTTGCCCACCCAGTCGTTGTTGTCGCACGGCGGGTTGTAGTTCCCGTCGTGGCCGTCGTGGAAGGCGTTGCCGGTGCCCCGGTTGTTGTGAAGCTCGTTGTTGATCGACCCGGGAGCAGCCTGGAACTGCACGTTCGTCGTGTTGGTGACGATGTTGGCAATGACCGCCTGGGTCAGTGAGTACTGGTACAGCGCGTCACCGATCGCGAAGGTCGTCGACAGCACGGGGATGGTCGTCACCGGGCTCCCACCGAAGTTGGCCGAGGTACGACCGGTCGTGCCTTCGTTGAACAGCACGACGGCGGCGGCCCCGTTGGCGATGGCCAGGTTGACCTTCTGCACGAAGCTGCACGTTCCCCGCTGGACGAGGGCGATGAGGCCCGGGCTCCACTGGGGGTTGTTGGTGTAGTCGGACTGCTCACACCCGCTGGTGCTCTGGTCGATCGGGCCGGAGATGGGAATCAGCACGTCGATCGGAACCACCTGGGCGCTCACGTTACCGCTGCCCGAGCCGGGAATGACCCGGTAGTCGTTGGCGGCGCCCTCGGTGTAGGGGGGCAGGTTGGGGTTGGTCACGTCGAACAGCGTCGGGCCCACGTTGGTGAACGTGTTGCCGAAGACGGGGCCGTTGACCCGGATGCCGTCCCGGCTGTTGCCGGTGAAGCTGTTGTTGTTGACGGTGTTGTCGAACGACGTGGCCGCCAGGAACAGACCGTTGCCGGTGTTGGCGGCGATGTTGTTCCCGGTGATGGTCGATCGAGTCGCCGCGCAGGCGTCGCCCACGCCGATGTCGAACTGGGAGATGCCACCGGCGAGTGTGTCGGTGGTGATCCCGTTCTGGCGGATCGTGTTGTTGGTGATGGAGTTGTCACTGTTGAACGGCGTCCGGGGAGCAGGCACCCCGGGATTTCCAGGCGTTCCCGGCTGACCGGACGACCGGTCGCAGCCGAAGCCCAGCGCGCCGAGGTTCTCGTGCATGGCGATGCCCGAGAACTGGTTCCGCTCGATGTTGTTGGCGTCGATGCGGTTGAAGCTGGCACCCGGACCCTCGATGCGGACACCGGAGTCGAGGTTGCCCACGCACTGGCCGCTGACGGCGTTGTCGGTGATCTGGTTGCTGCGCACCAGGTTGTTGGTGGAGACACCGATCAACGAGACCCCGCTGAAGGGGCCGTTGTTCGTGATGGTGCTGCCGAGGACCTGGTTGAACGTGGAGTCGAGGATGGCCACGCCGTCACCGAGCTCGCACGTGTTGATGTCGATGCCCTCGTTGATGTTGCCCGTGAGGGTCATGTTCTGGACCACGTTGCGGGTGCCGCCGTCGATGTTGACACCGGCGTCGAAGCCGCGGATGGTGGCCGGACCTCTGACCGTGACCCTGGAGGCGTCGATCATGTTGACACCTGCATTGTCACCGATGCCGTTGTTGGCGGTGATCGTGCCGAGGATCCTGAGGACGATGCCGGCCGGGCCGAAGTCGCCGGTGACGTTGATGCCGTTGGCCGTGCAGTTCTTCAGCTTGGCCGCGGTGTTGGCGTAGATGCTGATGGTGTCCCCGCTGCCGAAGGTGACGCCGCCCAGGCCGGGGATGGGTGCCCCGGGGGAGATAGTCAGGCCGCAGGTGGGATTGACGATGCTGTGGGCGGTGCCGGGGTGCGCCGAAGCGGGCCCGGCGGTCGTTACCACTCCGGTCAAGACGAGGGCTGAGGCCGCGATGGCCGTGCCGATGATGCTTCGGAATCTCATACTTGGTTGTCTGTCCTTGTTCGTGACCAGTGAGGTCGTGGTATATGGCGTGCCGTCGCGCGGGCAGCAACCGGGGTTCCGCGTCGAAACCGACGCCGCTTTCAGTTTCCCCTTAGCTGTTGATCGCACCTAGGTGCGATACACATATACCTCCCCCGCCTCTGAGCAGCAGTGGCACGCTACACCGTGGAACCACCTCCGGCAACGATAAAAACACAGGATGTTCATTTGCGGGACTGTTGCTCCTGCGGAGCCGGCGATCATTGCCGGCCGGCGGCCAAATCCGTGGCCAGAGTTGTGACCGTGCGGTTGCGGGCCACCCGCACGTCCTCAATTCGCACTCCGGCCTCGGCGGCGAGGGCGACCACGTCGAGGAAGGGGAACGACTGCCAGTAGTTCTCGCCGGGATCGACCCGGTCGACGCCCGCCGCTTCCGCCCACAGGGCGGCCAGGAAGGCCTCCTCGGCCACGGTCGTGCCCTCATCGGCTTCGGTGCCGGCCGACGAATGCGGGTCGGCCACCGCCACCGCCGCCGCGGGCCAGGCGTAGCCGGGCAGCCGTCGCCACAGCAGCACCCGGAGCTGGGCAAGCGTCGGGACGGCGGCCCCCACCTCCGGCTGCACATGAGCCACCAGGCGCGGAAATGGGCGCCCAGGCGCATGCTCGACCGCCACCCGCGCCCGGCTGATGCCGGGGACACTGCCGAGCACGGCCTCCAGGCGGGCCCGGTCGAGCGAGAAGCCGCGAAAGGCGACGGCATCGGCCACCGTGGCCAGCAGCTCGATCCTGCCGTCGGGCAGCCAACGGGCCCGTCGCCCGGTTCGGTGCAGGCCGGACTCCGGTCCGCCGGGGTCGGCCCGGCCCAGGCTCCGCCCCCCCACGAACAGTTCGCCGGTCACCTGCACCGGTACCGGTGACCCCGACGGGTCGAGCACGTGGGCGGTGACGTTGGCCAGGGGACGGCCGACGGTGACCCGGCCGCCGGTGGAGGGGTCGTCGTCGACGGTGGCGGCGAAGCCGCACTCGGGCGACCCGAACAGCGTGTGGACCCGCGCTCCGCCCACCGCCCGCAGGCGCCGCCACGACGCCCGGTCGAGGGGTTCGCGTGTGCCGACGACGAGCACAGGCGTCACCGCGTCCGGTGGGCGTGCGGTGAGGGCGTCCTGGAGACCGGCCCGGACGAGTTCGCGGAACTGCTCCGGCGCCACGTCGAGCACGTCGACGGCGCCGGCGGCCACCTGGGCGGCGACAGCGGCCCACCCCGGGTCCTCGGGGATGCAGAGGGAATGGCCGTCGAGCACGGCGGCGACCTGGCGGACGAAGGCGTCGTCGGTGGGCCGGGCCGACAGGCAGACCCGCAGCCCCGGCGACGACGGGCCGTAGACGCCTCGGCGCAGGCCGGCGGCGAGGTTCACGCTGCTGCGGTGCTCGACGACCACCCGCCGCTCCACCGCGGAGGCCCCCGCCCCGTAGAACATCAGGGCCACGTCACCCGAACCGGGTACAACCTCCCGTACTCGGGCAGGGCTCGCCGCCCCGGCGCCGGCGCCGTCGTCGTCGTCGCCGTGGCCGTCGACGTCGATCACGCGAGCGGACGGCGGCAGGCGCCCGCCGAGGGAGGGCCGGGTCACGATTACGTCGATGGGGGCATCGGCGATCACGAAGGCCAGATGGTCGCCGTCATCGGTGGGGTCGAGGGCGACGTAGCCCGCCCCGGCCGCCCACGCGGCCAGGACGGCGGTCACGCAACCCTCGGACGGCTCGAGGCAGACGCCGACAAGCGAGCCCGGCCCGACGCCGCCCGCCTGCAGGCGGGCCGCCAGCTCGTCGGCCCGGGAACGGAGCCGGGCATAGGAGACCACTGGGGGGGGGGGGGGCCCCCCCGGCCCCCCCCCCCCCAGGCCCCCCCCCCCGGGGCGCCCCCCGCCCGGCGGGCGGGG
>CAYTTL010000066.1:5248-11983 GCA_964440725.1 uncultured Acidimicrobiales bacterium
CCCCGGAACGGAGCCCGGTATAGGTGACCACTCGCGGTGCACTCACCGCTGCGGCCGAGGGCGTGCGGGCCGCCTGGGCCTGGAACAGCTCGTGGGCCGACGCATCGGTGACGGCGGCGTCGGTGTGATTCCACATCTCCATCTGGCGGCGTTGGCCGTCGGCGAGCAGGCGGAGCGCAGAGACCCGCCGAGTGGGGTCGGCGACGATGTCTCGCAGCAGGGTGACCAGGTTGGCCAGCAACCGTTCGACCGCCGGCCCGTGGAAGGCCCCCCGGGCGACCAGCGCCGCCGACTCCGGCGTCTCGACCAACGACAGGATGACGAACGTGCCCACGTAGAGCCCGTCGCCCCATGGCGCCCGATCGTCGCCACCCTCGTCCGCTCCGGCCGCGAAGTGGGCGCGGGTGGTGGTGGCGCTGGTGTCGTAGCCCGTGGTGGTCACCCCGGGCAGGACCACCTCGTCCACCTGGGGCGTGACGCCCTGGAACATCACCCCCACGTACGGCACCAGCCCGTGGTCGGCCGCCGCCGGGCCCACGGTCTCCTGGAGGACGGTCTCGAAGGGCAGGTCCTGATGGGGCAGGGCTCCGAGCACGCTGACCCGGGTCCGGTCGAGCGCCTGGGCGAAGGTCGGGTCACCGGCCATGTCCTGGCGCAGCAGGATCTTCTTGGTGAAGCAGCCGATCATGGGCTCCAGCTCGGGGCGGTTGCGGTTGGCGACCACCGACGCCATGAGCAGGTCGGACTGGCCCGTGTACCGGTGCACGAGCACCTCGAACGCCGCCAGCACGGTCATGAACGGCGTGGCCCGTTGCCGGCGGGCGAGGTCCCGCACCTCGGCGTGGAGCTCGGACGGCAGCTCGACGGTCACCGGCCTGGCGCTGTGCTGTGGTGAGCCCTCCACCCGGGCGGGGTCGTCGACGGGCAACTGGAGGCAGAACGGCGCCCCCGCCAGGTGGGCCTTCCACCAGGAGAGCTGGGCGGCGCCGGTGGGCCCCGCCAGCCGGCGCCGCTGGGCGCGGGAGAACTGGGAGAACCCGACGGCGAGGTCGGGCAGGGGCGACGGCTCCCCGGCGGCGAAGGCGGTGTACAGGGCGGACAGCTCACGGCGGAACACGCTCACCGACCAGTCGTCATAGACGCTGTGGTGCACACGGAACACGACGACGTGGTCGTCGGGGCCCAGCCGGAAGAGCATGGGCTCGAACAACGGACCCCCGACGAGGTCGAAGGGGCGACCGGCGTGGGCCAGGGCGGAGGCGAGTGCTTCCTGGCGGGCGGAGGGGTCCAGGCCGCCCAGGTCGTGCACGGGCAGCGGCACCGGGTCGTGGGCCCCGACGACCTGGACCAGTCGCCCGCTCCGCATCTCGAACCGGCTGCGCAGCGGCTCGTGACGACGCACGATCTCGTGCAGCGACGCCTCCAGGACCCTGGCGTCGAGCGGCCCCCGGAAGCGGCGGACGAGCGGCGGCAGGTTCTGGGACCCCGGTACGAACTGCTCCTGCCACAGCATGCCCTCCTGGGAGAACGCCACCGGGGCGGTTCCGGTCGGGCCGGGCGCTGACCGGCGTTGTTCGAGGCGCCGGGCCAGGGCCGACACCGTCGGTGCCTCGTCGAGGTCGGCCAGCGTCAGGTGCACGTCCACGGCGTCGTCGAGCAGCCGCAGGGTCTTCACCGCCGCCATCTGGCCACCGCCCATGGCGAAGAAGTCGTCGTCGGCGCCGGCCCGCTCGACGCCCAGGACGCGCTGGAACACGGCGGCGACGGTCTCGGCCACTCCCTGAGGAGGGCCACCGGGTTCCGGCGGCGACGCCGCGGTTGCCGGCGGAGCAGGCGGGCGCGAAGGAGGTGGAGGGGGAGGAGGCCGGGGCGCCGGCGGGTGGCCGGCCGCACCGAGGCTGGCCACAACGCCGTCGCCGAAGGCGACGGTCAGCCGGTCGATCAGCGGTGCGGCGGGCGGCGGACCGACGAGGTGGACCCGCCGCAGCGACGATACGTCGTGGCGGGCGAGGGCCCCGGATTCCGCGACGAGAAGGGCGGTGGCCGGCACCAGCAACCAGGCGTCGATTCCTCGAGCCTCGGTCAGGGCGCAGGCACGTTCGGCGTCGAAGGCGGCCAGGGTCACGACGGTTGGGGTTCCCGGGCCCAGCGGCGACCACATGGCCAGGCGGGCGGCGTCGCTCCCCACGGCGAACGAGTGGAGGACCCATCGGCCCGGGAGCCCGGGCCCGGCGAGGATCTCGTGCTCGTGGTGGCGCGCCGCCCGCGGCGGCCGCAGGTGGCCGGCCCGGTAGAGGATCTCCACGGCATCAACGGGGACGGCGGGGAAGGACGAGTCGGGCTGACCCTCGGTGAGCTCGTCGACCGACGCCGTCGGGCACGGCCCGCCCGGGCCGGCCCCGCCCGTCGCGGTGATGACGGCGGTGGCGCCGCAGTCAGCCACGACGGTGGCCAGGTCGAGACCCGACCGGTGGGCCGAGAGGGGGACGGCGACCGCTCCCACCTTGAGGACGCCGGCGCCGGCGATGACGTAGTCGAGCCAGTGGTCGGTGTCGAACAACAGCACGACCCGGTCGCCCCCGGCGATGCCCAGCCGGAGGAGACCCCGGGCGAGGGCGTTCGACCTCCGCTCCCAGGCCCGGCAGCTGAGCTCGCCCACGCCGTCGACCACGAAGGCGGGGGCGTCGGGGGCGTCGGCCGCCCGCCCGGCAAGACGGTCGGCGAGTCCGCCCGCCGGCGGCTCCGGCTCGGGCGTCAGTGGGTGGCCAGCTCGGCGCCGAAGCGGTCGAGGTAGGAGCCCAGGCCCTCGGCCACCGCCTCGGAGCTGAGGCCGAACTGGGACAGGTCGTAGCGGTGCGCCCCGTGCCGGTTCCGCGGGTTGCCCTGCAACCACCCCCGCATGGCCGTCTCCTCGTCCTCGCCGAGGGAACGCCCGATCCGCTCGTAGAGGCGGCGGACGGCACCGATGGGGTCGTCGACGAGCTCCTGGTAGGCCACGTCGACGAATCGCTCGTCGCCCACCGCATCCCTGGTTTCCAAGGCCCGGCGCATGGCCTCGGTGCAGCGGCGTAGGGCATGGGCACCCACGACCTCGGGCGTCACGATATCGCTGTAGGGCTTCCGCACGTTCATGACCAGGCTGGCGTACGACGCGACCGCGTCGTCGGGGTCACGGTGGCAGAACACCACCGTGGCATCGGGGAAGGTCTCGAACAGGGCGGTCAGGTAGCCGAGATGGCTGGGCGACTTGAGCACCCATCGCCGCTCACCGCCCTGGCCGTCGTTGAGCGACAGGGACTGGAGCTGGAGCGACCGCAGCTGCAGGCGGTAGTTGGCGTACTCGGGGCGGAGAGATGCGGAGGTCAGCCAGGCCGAGTACTCCTCGGCCCGGAACATGTCGTCGAAGTGCTGGCTGGCGAAGCAGTTCTGGAAGAGGGCGTCGCATTCCTCGGGGCCCGTCGCCGTCGACGCGTGGATGGCCCGGAAATACGGCGCCAGGGCGTACAGCCGCTCGAGCCAGACCTCGGCCTCGGCCACCAGCGTGTCCTCGCAGCATCCGGCGGTACCGGTTGCCGGGTTGCAGACCCTCAGCGCTTCCCAGAACCGCAGGACACGGTTGGCCGGGTCGGCAGCCATCATGTTGTGCAACACGGTGGTGCCCGTGCGGGGAAGGCCGGTGATGAACACCGGCTGGCGGACCGGGGCCACCCGGACCTCGGGGTGGGCCTTCACGAACGCCTGCAGGGAGAGGCGGTTGCGGAGGTGTCGGATGACGACCTTGTGCAGCACGTCGCGCCCGACGGAGTTGAGGGCCCCTTCGCGACGGGCCGATTCCAGCAGCAACCGGAGGGGCTCGGTGAACTCCATGTCGCCCCAGTCCCACAGGCCCGAGCGGGTGGCGGCCTCCTCCAAAACGGCGATGACGTACCGGCCTTCGCTCTCCATCACGCGTACCTCATCGCACAGTCTCTCATCGCGGCCGCAGCCGCTGCCGGGGCCGTTCGTCGGCGAGGACGGCGGCTACCAGGGCGCGCCGGTCGACCTTGCCGATGGTCGTGCGGGGGATGCCGTCGACCACGGCCAGCTCGTCGGGGAGCTTGTGGCGGGCCAGCGACTCACCGAGGAAGTCGCGCAGCTCGGTGAGCGTGGGCGGGGGCCGGTCACCGGCGGGGACGATGCAGGTGCACACCGCCTCACCCAGTACCGGGTCGGGCGTGGCGACGACGGCGGCGTCGGCCACCGCCGGATGGCGCAGGGCGGCCGCCTCCACCTCGGTGGGCGAGACCTTGAGGCCGCCCCGGTTCACCAGCTCCTTGAGGCGACCGAGCACGTAGACCCGACCGTCGGGATCGACCCGCCCGAGGTCGCCCGTGTGGTACCAGCCCTCGGTGGCGGCGTCGGGTGCCTTCCAGTAGCGCACCGGGCATCGGGCACCGAAGGTGAGCTCGCCGACCTCGCCAGGGGGCAGAGGCCTGTGGTCGAGGGGGTCGACGGCACGGATCCTGCCGTCCGGCGGGGTGCCCTCGGGGCCGCTGAACACGGTGCGGCCCACCGACCCGACCAGGATGTCGTCGCGGTCGATGGTGCAGGTGGTGAAGTTCTCGCTGCACCCGTAGACGAAGAGGATCTCGACACCGAGCCGGTCGTAGACGCCCTCGGCCAGCTTGCGAGGGAGGGTGGCGGCGGCGGAGATGGCCCACCGCAGGCTGCTCACGTCGTGGCTGGCGTCGTCGAGGGCGTCGAGAAGGAGGGTGAGGTGGGTGGGCATGCCGGGCAGCACGGTGACCCCCTCTTCGGCGATGACCCGCAGCGCCGTTCCCGGCGAGAAGCGCTCCATGAGCACCAGCCGACCACCGCTCATCAGGGTCATCAGGCCCAGCCGCACCCCGAACACGTGGCCCATCGGCAGGTAGAGGAGCATCACGTCGTCGGGACCCGGGTGGAAGGCGTCGGCGAAGAACTGCATCTTGGCCCAGAAGCCGGAAAGGGTCTCCATGATCGCCTTCGGCCGGCCGGTCGTGCCCGAGGTGAGGTGCAGCACGGCCGTGTCGCCGGGGCCCGAGTGGCCCTCTGCGCTAGATGCCGGCCCCGGTGTCGTGGCCGGGCCAGGAGCCGCCCCCGGGTCGGTGGCGGCGGGCGGGGGGGCCAACAGGTCCTTCAGGCAGCCGTGGCCCTCGTGCTCGGGGCACACCTCGTGGAGGATCACCTTGGTCGACGGGCGGGCCCGGCGTACGTCGCCCAGGGCGCTGAGGCCGTCGGCGGCGTCCGACCAGGGTTGGAAGGTGAGCACCGCCGCGTCGGTGCGGTCGATGAGCCAGGCCAGCTCCGACCCGGTGAGGTCGTTGTCGGTGCCGACGTGGATGGCTCCGCACTCCCAGGCGGCGGCCACCACGACGACGTACTCCGGGCAGTTCCGGAACTGGCACACGATGCGGTCGCCGGGGCGGACCCCCATTGTGCGGTAGTGCGCGGCCAGGGCTTCGACCTTGCGCCACAGCTCGGCGTAGGTGATCGACGTGGTGCCGCGGAAGGAGATGGCGACCCGGTCGGGCCACCGCTGGCAGGCCTCGCGCAGCGAGGACACCAACGCGCTCATGGCCGGAGCGCCCAGGGGCCGGCGGGTGCGAAGCAGGTCTCGGACAGGGGCTCGAACATCGCCGAAAACCGAGGGTCGGCGTGCAGCGCCGACAGGTCGGTGGAGACCACCGCGGCGGGAACGCCGGCGTCGACCAGCAGCTCCTCCCACTTGCCGGCGGGCCCCGCTCGCAGGTGCTCGGCCACGCGTGTCTCGACGGCGGGACGAGGCCCGTCGTCGTGGGCGATGTCGCACAGATCGCACAGCCGGGCGAAGGCGGCGGCGTCGTCGGCGCTCACCACGAGCGTGCCGCTGTCACCGAAGGAGGCCGTGCACTCGAGGGGGCGGTCGAGGGGGCCCCACACCGGCCGTCCGGTGCCTCCGGCGGCCACGCTGTCGAGCACGTGGGCCTGCAGGGCCAGCGCTCCCTGGAGGAGCGAGGTCTCCACCCGGCCACCGCGCCCCCGACGCTCGCGGCGGTAGAGGCCGCCGACCATTCCCTCGCAGGTGACGAGGGCGCCCATGAAGTCGGCGAGCAGCACCCGGGTCGGCCACGGGGGCTCGTCGTCGGGGCGCAGGCCGTGTCCGGCGCCCGTGAACGCCTGCACCAGGAAATCGGTACCGATCAGGCGGCGGTCCTCGGTGCGCCCGCCCCATCCCGAGGCCTGCACGTACACCAGCCCCGGGTTGCGCGCTCCCAGGTCGCCGGCGTCGAGGCCCCACTCGCCGGCCTTCCCGGGACGCCAGTTGTGGAGGAAGACGTCGGCGTCGCCCACCATGTCGACCAGCTCCCGCCGGTGGGCGGGCTGGCCGAGATCGAGCTCCACCGTGTGCTTGCCCCGGTTGAAGCACCGGAAGAACGAGCCCACCTCGCCGGCGAAGGGCGGGACCATGCGCCCGACGTCGCCACCGGGCGGTTCGATCCTCACCACCTCTGCACCGAGCATCCGGCACAACAGGCCGGCGAGCGGCCCCTGCATGCGGCTGGTGGCTTCGATGACCCGAATCCCTTCGAGGGGCAGCCCGCCGGTGGAGCCGGCGGAGGCCGCTGGGGGTCCGCCCGGGCCCGGCGACAGGTCGAAGTCGTCGCCGATGCTGGGGTCGCCGCAGACCCGGCCCGGCTCCTCGAGCACCTCGGGATAGGTGCACACCCGGCACAG
>CAYTTL010000067.1:0-11735 GCA_964440725.1 uncultured Acidimicrobiales bacterium
GAACGGCTGTGAGTCGGTGGCAGGAGCCGTGGTCCCCGCGGTGGCGACGGCCTCGTCCACCCGGTGGACGATCTCGTCGGGAGCCAGGTCGTCGATGTCGACGATGACGTCGGCCACCTCGGCGTACAGGTCGGCCCGGTGGTCGGCGAGGCGGGCGAGGACGCCGGCCGGGTCGTCGTCGAGAAGGGGCCGGTGATTGCCGCTACCGACCCGGCCCGCCAACGTCTCCGGTCGGGCCCGCAGCCAGATCACCGGGCCGGCCCGGGACAGGGCGGCGCGGTTGGCCGCGTCGAGGATCACACCACCCGCGGCGGCGACGACCGCCGGCCGGCGGTGGGCCAGGGCATCGGCCAGCACCTCCGACTCGATGCGGCGGAAGGCGGGCTCGCCCTCGGCCGCCCAGATCTCGGCCACGGAGCGTCCCGTGCGGGCCTCGATCTGGGCGTCGCTGTCGACGAAGTCCCATCCCCTGCGCCGGGCGAGGGTCCTGCCCACCGTCGTCTTGCCCGCTCCCATCATCCCCACCAGGACGATGCGCTCCGGACCGGCATCGGATGCCGGCGAGGCGGTCATCACGATCGGCGGCGATTGCGGTGCACCGGTCCAATCTAGGTGGTTCCGGTCGGGCCCGGAGCGGTCAGGGCGAGGGCGAACCCGACCGGAACGGCGGTCAGGTCTGCAGCCACCACTCGAGAAGAGGGTTGCCGAACAGCACGGCTACGGCTGCGCCGGCGGCCAGGAAGGGGCCGAACGAGACGCTGTCCTTGCGGGTCCGACCCCCGAACAGCATCAGGCCGAGGCCGACGATCGCGCCCAGGGAGAACCCGACGAACAGCCCGATGGCGACGTGACTGAGGTCGAACCAACCCAGGAACAGGCCGAGGATGAACGCCAGGCGGACGTCGCCGAACCCCATGCTCGCCGGGGAGATGAGGTGTACCACCAGGAGAATGGCAAAGGCGATCGCCGCGCCCGCGAGGGCCGTCACCAACGGGTCGACGTCGCCCTTCGCCAGGGCGGCGAGCGCCAGCAGCGGCAGGGACACGAGGATCGTGGGATAGACGATGCGGTTGGGGATGATCTGCAGCTCGAGGTCGATGGTGCTGACGGCGACCAGGCAGGCGAAGAAGACGAGGAACGCGGGCAGGGCGGCGTCGGCCCCGAGGCGTATGGCGGCGGCGGCGAAGAGCCCGGAGGTGATCAGCTCGACGACCGGGTAGCGGAGAGAGACGGGCTCGCCGCAGGTCGGGCAGCGTTGCCGGCGGACCACCCACGGCAGGAGGGGCAGGCGTGACGTGGCGCTGTCGGCGTCGAGGCAGTTCCGGCACCCCGTGCGCACCGGCCGCATCGGCTTCTTCTGGGGCACCCGGTCGATGACCAGGTTGAGGTAGGTGCCGACGTAGAGGCCGGCCAGGGCGCAGGCCACGGCGAGGACCGCCGTCATCGGGCCAGTGCCCCCAGGGCGGCGGCGGACATGACGGCCAGCGGCGGGTCCTCCCCGGTCCAGAGCCGGAAGGCGTGGGCGGCCTGGTGGATGAGCATGCCCAGGCCACCCGTGGCGGCCACGCCCTTGGCGCGGGCGGCCTCCACCAGGGGCGTGATCGGCGGGTTGTACACCAGGTCGACGACGAGTTGGCCGGACCCTAGGTGGGCGGGGTCGACGGGAAGAGCCGGCTCCCGCCGGTCGACCTCGACCACGTTGGCGTCGATGGTGCGAACGGCGGCTCCCTGACCCGCCGTCCCGCCCATCCCCAGCGGCGTGGCGTTCACCACCAGATCGACACCGGCCACGTCGGCGAGATCGCCGACGCGCGCCGCCGGGCCGCCGAGCGCGGCCGCGCCGACAGCCCGCGACCGGGTGCGGTTGACCACCACGACCTCCATCGCCCCGGCATCGGCCAGGGCCTTCACCACCGCCCGCGCCGCCCCTCCGGCGCCCACCACGAGGCACCGTCGCCCGGCGGGCTCGAAGCCCTCGTCCTGGCGCAGGGCGTCCACGACTCCGGCGCCGTCGGTGTTCTCACCCTCGAGTACACCTCCGGGACGGGCGACGATCGTGTTGACCGCGCCGAGGGCGGCGGCGACGGGGCTCAGCCGGTCGAGCGCCGGGACCACCGCCGCCTTGTGCGGCATGGTGACCGACAGGCCCACCAGGCCCAGCACCCGGGCGCCCGCGACGGCGGCGAGGGCGGCCCCGCTCGGCACCTCGAACGCCAGATACGCCCAGTCCAGGCCCACGGCACGGAAGGCGGCGTTGTGCATGACCGGCGAGAGGGAGTGTCGCACCGGGTCGCCGATCACCGCGGCCAGGCGCGTGCGCGGCCCGGGCATCCACTCCTCTACCGATGCCGATACTTCTTCGCTGCTGCGGTCGCTCAGAGCAAGCCCTTGGCTCTGGCCTCGGCGACGAACCTGTCGAACTCGGCGCCGTTGGTGGCAAAGGCGTGCTTCCCGTTCTTGTCGGCCAGGACGTAGTAGATGTACGGCGATGCCGGCGGGTCGAGCGACGCCTCGAGTGACTTGGGCCCGGGACTGGCGATGGGTCCCGGCGGCAGGCCCAACCTGTCCCGGGTGTTGTAGGGCGAGTCGATGCGCAGGTCGGAGTTGGTGAGGTTCTCTTTGCGGCCGCCGAGGGCGTACTGCGTGGTGGCGTCGATCCCGAGGGGCATCCTCTTCTCGAGGCGGTTGTAGATGACCCTGGCGATGAGCGGCCGGTCCTCGTCGACGCGGGCCTCGCGCTCCACCATCGACGCCACGATGACCACCTCGTAGGGAGTGAGGCCCAGCCGCCCGGCGGCCGCCGGCAGGCCGATCTCGTTGGCGTGCTCGTCGAAGGCGGCGACCATGCGCCGGAGAATCTCCGTCTCGTCGTCGTCACGGTCGACGAAGTAGGTCTCGGGCAGGATGAGGCCTTCGAGGTTCGTCGACCCCGCGGGCTGGAACTGCGACCGGACCGTCCCGTCCTTGGCCGCGGCCAGGAACCGCTCGGCCGACCGCCCCGGTAGCGCGCCCACCTTGTCGGCGATCTCGGTGAGGACGAGTCCCTCCGGGATGGTGAGGCGGTCCTCCCGTACCTCGGGCCCGCTCTCGAGGGTCTTGATCACCGCCCCCATGTCCTCGTTGTGATGGAACCGGAAGTCGCCGGCCTTGATGGCGTCGGCGCCGGTGAAGCGGGCGTAGTACGAAAAGACGGTGGCGTTGGTGATCACCCCTCGCTGCTCGAGGAGCTTGCCGATCGCCGCGGTCGACTGGCCCTCGGCGATCGTCACCCGTATCTCCTCCCCCTGCGGCCCCGAGGGGTTGATCTGACTCTTCAGCCAGGCGGCGCCGACGGCCCCGACGGCCACGATGACGAGAAGCACGCCGAACAGGATGATGGGCCACCGTCTGCGCCCGTCGAGGTTGGGACGCCCGTTGTCGAGGTCATAGGAGGTGTCCACACTCATGGGTTTCAGACCGTGCCTTCTCGTGGTTCCGGTTCACGTGGGGTCGCCGTCGTCGCGTGGCGAGCGCCGTCGAGCCATGACTGGAGCATCACCGCCGCCGCCTGACCGTCGACCGGCCTTCTCCGGGCCGAGCGCCGCTGCCCCGGCAGCTGCGACCGCCGGGCGGTCACCGTGCTCAGGCGCTCGTCGTGCAGCTCGAGGGGGATGTCGAGCAGGGCGCGCAGGGCATCGGCCTCGACCATCGCCCATTGGGCGGCCGGCCCCGCCGACCCGTCGAGGGAGAGAGGGAGCCCGAGGATGACCATTTCCGCGTCGAGCTCTCCGATGAGGGCGACGAGGGTGGCCCGGTCGAGGGTGTCGTCGCCGGTGCGAACGAACACCCCGTGGGGCGTGGCGACCCGGCCGCCGCTGTCGCTGACGGCCACGCCGACCCGACGGGTGCCCGGATCGATGCCCACGACCCTCCCGGGGGCGGCGGAGGGGCGAGAACGGCCTGGCGGGCCTGGTCGAGGGCTTCGTCGAGGCGGGCGGCGTCGCGTCCTCCGGCGACAGCCCGCTCGGGGTTGCGGCCCACGCCGCCGCCGACCGTGCGGGCCGCGTCGGCCAGCAGATCAGACGCCATCACGCCGCTGTCTTTGGCCACCACGGCCACGAGGGCGGCGCCTCCTCCCTCGGCGGCCGCACCCAGCACGACGACCCGTACCCCGGGCTGGTCGCGCACGGCGACGGCGAGGGCCTCGAGCTCCTTGCGGGGTGTCCCGTCGGCGCAGCGGGACACGACCACACCGTCGACCGCCTGGGCGGCGAGGGCGACGGCGGCCGACCCCGCCTGCTCCCGACGCACGGCCTTCAGCTGGTCGCCCAGGGCGCGGTTCTCCTCCAACACCCGTTGGACGCGCTCGGGGACCTCGGGCGGCGCCACCCGCAGGAGGGCGGCGGCTCGGGCGAGGAGCGTTTCGCCGTGGCGGATCCGCTCCAGGCTGGCGGAACCGGTCACCGCCTCGATGCGGCGGAGGTTGGCGCCGATCGACGCCTCGGAGACGATCTTGATCGGACCGATGGTCCCGAGGGCGGGAACGTGGGTGCCGCCGCACAACTCGATCGACTTGCGCCCGGCCTCGACCACCCGCACCACGTCGCCGTACTTGTCGCCGAAGAAGGCGATCGCCCCCAGCCGCTCGGCCTCGGCCTTCGACGTCTCGTAGGCCCGCACCGGCTCGTTGGCCAGCACCTGGCTGTTGGCCACGTCCTCGACCCGGCTCAGGTCCTCGGCCGACACCGGCCCGTAGTGGCTGAAGTCGAAGCGCAGCCGGTCGGGTGCCACGAGTGAGCCGGCCTGCTTGACGTGAGGCCCGAGGACCTCGCGCAGAGCCCCGTGGAGGAGGTGGGTGCCCGTGTGGTTGCGGCGGATCGCCTCCCGGCGCTCGTGGTCGACGGCAGCGGCCGCGTCCTCACCGGCGGCGAGGCGGCCGGCGACGACGCGGGCGCCGTGGCGGGTGAGTCCGGGCGCGTCGGTGGCGATGACGCCCGTGTCGCCGACCTGGCCGCCGGACTCGGCGTAGAACGGCGTGCGGTCGAGGAAGACCTCCACCGTGGGCTCGCCCTCGGCACCTGCCGGTCCGTCGAGCACGGCGAGGACCCGTCCCCGGCTCTCGGTCTCGCTGTAGCCGGTGAACTCGGTGGCACCGAACTGCTCCACCAACTCCCGGTAGGCGGCGACGCGGGCAGGGTCGGCCACCTCGCCGCCGCCCGGTTGGGCGGCCTCCCGGGCCCGCCGGCGCTGGGCCTCCATCTCCGCGTCGAAGCCGTCCACATCCACCTCGACGTCGCGCTCGGCCGCCACCTCCAGGGTGAGCTCGAGGGGGAAGCCGAAGGTGTCGTGGAGCCGGAAGGCCACCGCGCCGGCCAGTCGGGCCCGGTCGCCCCGGCCGGTGGCGCCGGTGGCGGCGGCCAGCTCCTCGTCGAGGATGGCCGAGCCCGACCGCAGGGTCTGGCGGAAGCGCTCCTCCTCGCGGGTGACCACTCCGGTCACGAAGTCGGCGTCGTCGGCCAGCTTGGGGTAGGCGTCGCCCATCTCCTGGACCGTCGCCGCCACCAGGGCGGGGGTGACCAGACGCTCGACGCCCAGGGTGAAGGCGTGGCGCACGGCGCGACGGATGATGCGGCGCAGCACGTACCCGCGGTCCTCGTTGGAGGGGAAGACACCGTCGCTCACGAGGAAGCTCATGGAGCGACCGTGATCGGCGAGGATGCGCAGGGTGGTGTCGACGGTGGCGTCGTCTCCATAGGAGCGACCCGTGGCCTTGGCGGCGGCCTCGACCAGCGGACGGAGGACATCGGTGTCGAAGACCGACTCCACGTCCTGGAGCACCGTCAGGCACCGCTCGAGGCCGGCTCCGGTGTCGATGATGCGCATGGGCAGGTCGACGAGTGACCCGTCGGGCTGGCGGTCGTACTGCATGAACACCAGGTTCCAGATCTCACGAAAGCGCGCCGGGGCGCCGCGGGCCGGGCCCCCACCCGTCCCGAAGGTCTCGCCCTTGTCGAAGTAGATCTCCGAGCACGGCCCGCACGGGCCGGTATCGCCCATCATCCAGAAGTTGTCCTCGCCCATCCGCTGGATCCGCTCGGGCGCCACGCCCACGCTGTCGAGCCAGACCTGGGCGCCCTCGTCGTCGCTCTCGTGCACGGTGACCCAGAGCCGGTCGGGGTCGAGACCCAACACCTCGGTGAGCAGCTCCCAGGCCAGGGGCACCGCACCTTCTTTGAAGTAGTCGCCGAAGCTGAAGTTCCCCAGCATCTCGAAAAACGTCAGGTGTCCCCAGGTGACGCCGATGTTGGCGATGTCGTCGTGCTTGCCCCTGATCCGGACGCACTTCTGCACCGACGTGGCCCGGGGCGCGGTCGGCGTCTCCTCGCCCAGGATGAAGGGGAGGAACTGGTTCATGCCGGCGTTGGTGAACAGCGGGGCGGCCGGGTGGTGGGGAATGAGGCCGGCCGAGGGGACCGAAACATGGCCCCGTTCGGTGAAGAAGGTGGTGAAGGCGCGGCGAAGCTCGTCGGCGGTCATGGGCGATGTCCAGCCTACCGAGCCGGTCCGCGCACGCGGGCAGGACCGGGCAGGGTGCGGGCCTAGCGCGTCTCGATCTCCGAGCGCAGGTCGGCCTCGGCTTCGCGCATGGCCTGATGACCCTCCGCCACCGCCACCCGGACCTCGGCGCCGACCCGGCCCAGGACCGCGCCGAGGTTGTCGACGATCTGCTCAGGGGTGTAGCGGTTGACGGTCTCGCGGACCACGCGGAAGAGCCAGAACGAGGTGCCGAAGCCGATGGCCAGGCCCACCGACAGCCAGAACAGGCGTCGGAACACCGATCAGCCCCCCTTGCGGCGCGCCGCCCGCTCGGTGACCGACGTGCGCAGCGCGGCGAGGGCCCGTGCGCTGCCGGTGGCGAAGGCCATCGTCTTGATCACCGGAGTGGAGAAGGCCCGGTAGGACAGCCGGGAGGCGGAGTCGACGGTGCCGGCGATGGAATCGGCCCGGTCGAGGACGGTGTCGACCTTGCCCAGCTCGTAGCTGGCCTGGCGCACCACCGTCTGGACCTCACCCAGCAACGGGACGGCGGAATGGCGGAACTGCTCCACCGTACGGCGCAGCTCGGCCATGGTCCGCAGCATGGCCCCCAGGCACAGCAGGACCCCGACGACGAGGATGGCCACCGACACCGCGGCCACGATCCCCGCGATCTCACCGGCACTCATGGTTTCCGTTCCTCTCTCGGTCGCATGCGCTCGGCCACCTCCTGTTCCGCGCCCAGCTTCGATGGCTCGTAGTAGACACGTCCGGCGACCTCAGGTGGGCGGTACTCCTGGGGTACCCAGCCTCGGGGGTCGTCGTGAGGATAGTCGTACCCGGCGCCGTGACCGAGGGACCGGGCCGCCCGGTAGGAGGCGTCGCGGAGGTGGGCGGGCACGACGCCCGCCCCGCGGTCGGCCACGTCAGCCTTGGCGGCCGACAGGGCGGCGTACACCCGGTTCGACTTGGGGGCGGTGGCCAGGTGCACGACGGCCTGGGCCAGGTTGAGCTGGGCCTCGGGCAGGCCCACGAACTCCACGGCCCGCGCCGCGGCGTCGGCGACCAGCAGGCAGGTCGGATCGGCCATTCCCACGTCCTCGGAGGCGAGGATGACCAAGCGGCGGGCGATGAACCTGGCGTCCTCACCGGCCGCGAGCATCCGCGCCAGCCAGTAGAGCCCGGCGTCGGGGTCCGAGCCCCGGACACTCTTGATGAACGCCGACACCACGTCGTAGTGCTCGTCGCGCTCGTAGCGCAGTGCCCGGGCGGACAGCGCCGCTTCGGCGTCCGGTAGGCCGACCCGGACGGGACCGCCGTCTCCCTGATTGCGGTTCGACGCCAGCGCCACGGCGACCTCCAGGGCGTTGAGGGCCACCCTGGCGTCGCCGTCGGCCCGGTCGACGAGGTGGTCGACGGCGTCGGTGTCGGCCGTGGCCTCCTCCACGGCCAGGCCCCGGCCCACCAGGGTGCGAACGGCGTCGGGCCCGAGGGGCTCGAGCCGGAAGAGGCTCGAGCGCGAGAGCAGCGGGGCGTTGACCTCGAAGTACGGGTTCTCGGTGGTCGCGCCGATGAGCACGAGCAGGCCCTCCTCGATGAGGGGCAGGAGGACGTCCTGTTGGGCGCGGTTGAAGCGGTGGACCTCGTCCAGGAACAAGATGGTGCCCCGCCCGTGCTCGGCCAGGCGTCGCCGGGCCCGCTCGACCACCTCCCGGACGTCCTTCACCCCGGCGGACACCGCCGACAGCGTCTCGAACGCCTTGGCCGTGGCGCCGGCGATCAGCCGGGCCAGCGTGGTCTTGCCCGTGCCCGGCGGCCCCCACAGGATCACGGACGACAGGCGGTCGGCCTCGATGAGGCTGCGGAGGGGGCGGCCGGGACCGAGAAGGTGCTCCTGCCCGACCATGGCGTCGAGGGTGGTCGGACGCAGCCGTGCCGCCAGTGGCGCCGTGCGGGCCAGCCGCTCCTGGAGGGCGGCCCCGAACAGGTCGTCGCCGACCGGGCTAGCCACCTCGCCGACGCTACTGCGTCGGTCTCCACCGCCGGATGGCGCCCGTCCTCCCTCGGGCGGTTCTCGTGCGCGAAACGCGGCGAGCTCCACCGCGTTTCGCGCACGAGAAGGCGGCGTCCCCCATCGGGCCGGCCTCCGTCAGGGGCGCGGGCGGATCCGGAGTCCGAGCTCGTCGAGCTGGGCCGCCTCGAGGGGCGAGGGGGCGCCCGTGAGCGGATCGGAGCCCGACTGGGTCTTGGGGAAGGCGATGACCTCCCGGATGTTCTCCTCGCCGGCCAGGAGTGCCACCAGCCGATCGATGCCGAAGGCGAACCCGGCGTGGGGCGGGGCGCCGTGGCGGAAGGCGTCGAGCAGGAACCCGAACCGGGCCTGCGCCGTCTCCGGGTCGATGCCGAGGAAGTCGAAGATGCGCTGCTGAACGTCGGGACGGTGGATACGCACGCTTCCCGAGCCCAGCTCCCATCCGTTGAGCACCAGGTCGTAGGCCTGCGAGCGCACGGCCACCGGGTCGGAGTCGAGGAGCTCGAGGTCGTCGGGGTGGGGCATGGTGAAAGGGTGGTGGGCCGGAAGGGGCCGCCCGTCGGCGCCGACACCGTCGAACAGGGGGAAATCGGTGATCCAGAGGTAGTGCAGGCTGCCGGCGTCGACCTCCGATCGCCCTTCCGACAGGCGGAGCACTCCCAGGGCCCGGTTTGCCACCGCCAACTCGCCGGCCACGACCAGCAGGAGGTCGCCGGGTTCGGCGGCGAGCCCGGCGACGAGGGCGGCGCGTTCTGCGTCGGAGAGGAACTTGGCGACGGGCGAGTCGAGCTCGCCGGACGGGCCGACGCGCGCCCAGACGAGGCCGGCTGCTCCCGTGGCCTTCGCCCGCTCGGTGAGGCGGTCGAGGTGGGCCCGCGTGGTACCGGCCCCGCCTGCCACCCTGATGCCCTTGACCGCAGGCGACTGGAAGGCCCGGAAGCCGGTGCCGGCGAACACCGACGTGAGGTCGACCAGCTCCATGGCGAAACGGGTGTCGGGCTTGTCGGTGCCGAAGCGGTCCTGCGCCTGCCGCCACGTCATGCGGGGGATGTGGGATCCCGGCACGGTGACGTCGGCCAGGCCGGACTCGACGGCTGCACCCGTGGCGGCCAGCACCACCGCCCCGATGACGGTCATCACCTCCTCGGCACCGACGAACGACGCCTCGGCGTCGAGCTGGGTGAACTCCAGCTGACGGTCGGCCCGGGCGTCCTCGTCGCGCAGGCAACGGGCCAGCTGGTAGTAGCGGTCGGTGCCGCCGACCATCAGGAGCTGCTTGAACAGCTGCGGGCTCTGGGGCAGGGCGTAGAAGCTGCCCGGCTGCTGGCGGCTGGGCACCACGAAGTCGCGGGCCCCTTCGGGGGTCGAGGCCACCAGCACCGGCGTCTCCACCTCGATGAAGCCGGCCGCGTCCATCGACCGGCGCACCGACGCATTGACCACCGATCGCATGCGGAGGCGTCGTTGCATGACCGGACGGCGGAGGTCGACGTAGCGGTGGCGGAGGCGGACGAGCTCGTCGGCGTCGATGCGGTCCGAGATCGGAAAGGGCGGTGGCTCGGCCGTGGCCAGCACCTCGACCCGGCAGTCCCCCACCTCCACCTCACCGGTGGCCAGGGCGGGATTGACGGTGCCTTCCGGTCGGGTGCGAACGGTGCCGGTGACCCGCAGCACGTACTCGGACCGCAGGTCGTGGGCGCCGTCGACGACGCACTGGACCACCCCGGTGTGATCCCGCAGGTCGACGAACGCCAGGTGCTCGCCGTGCTCCCGGCGGCGGTCGACCCATCCGCACACGCTCACCTCGCTCCCGGCGTGGTCGGCGTTCAGCTCCCCACACCAGTGGGTGCGCATCCCCATGGCCGGGCCCGTCATGGCAGGAGCTTTCGGATGTGGGCGACGACGTCGTGGCGGCCGACCGCCTCCTGCTGGCCGCTCGTGAGGTCGCGTACGGTGACCGTGGTGTCGGCCAGCTCCCTCTCCCCCACGACCAGGGCCAGGCGGGCCCCGGAACGGTCGGCCGCTTTGAACTGGGCCTTCATCGAGCGGGCGTCGAAGGCCCGGTCGGCGCCCACGCCGGCTCGGCGCAGTTCGGTGGTGAGGGCGAGGGCCTGGTCGCCGCCGGTGGTGTCGACCACGAACACCTCCACGTTGGCCGCCGGCGCGGGGAACACCGCCTCGGCGTCACACGCCAGCAGGAGGCGCTCGATGCCGAGGCCGAACCCGATGCCCGGGGTGGCCGGGCCTCCCAGGGCTTCGGCCAGGCCGTCGTAGCGCCCGCCGCCGCCGACCGCGTTCTGCGCCGACTCGAGGGCGTCGGCCGCCAGCTCGAAGGTGGTGCGGGTGTAGTAGTCGAGGCCCCGGACAAGGCGGGTCTCGATGCGGTAGGCGACACCCAGGGCGTCGAGACCGTGGCGCACGCGGGCGAAGTGGTCCCGACACGGCTCGCAGAGGTGGTCGATCGAGCGGGGGGCGTCGGCGGTGGCCTCCCGGCACTCGTCCCGCTTGCAGTCGAGGACGCGGAGGGGGTTGTCGAGCGGCCGCACCCGGTGCTGGTCGCAGAGCTCGTCGAGGTGGCCGTCGAGGAAGGCGGCGAGGCCGGCCACGTAGGCGGGCCGGCACGTGGCGTCGCCGAGCGAGTTGAGCAGCAGGGTGACCCGGCTGAGGCCCAGGCCGGCCACCACCGCGGCGGCCAGCGCAACCACCTCCACGTCGAGGTCGGCATCGACGGGGCCGAGAGCCTCGACGCCCACCTGGTGGTGCTGGCGGAAGCGGCCGGCCTGGGCCCGCTCGTAGCGGAAGTTGGGGGCCACGTACCAGGCCTTGAAAGGAAGGGGCGGACGGTGCTGGACCCACGCCCGCACCACCGACGCCGTGCCCTCGGGTCGCAGGGCCAGGTGGCGGTCGCCCTTGTCGTGGAAGTCGTACATCTCCTTGCCCACCACGTCGGTGGCCTCGCCGAGACGCTCGAACACTCCGATCTCTTCGAACATCGGGCTGATCACCAGGCCGTAGCCGGCCAGGCCCACCGTGTGGGCGAAGTGGGCGACGAGGGCCTGCCACCGCGCCGACTCCGGCCAGAGCACATCATGGGTCCCCGGTGGGGAACGGAACTCGGGCACCTCGGGAGGCTACCGGCTACCCCGACAACCCCGTTCCTGTCGCGCTCGACGACACATGAGGGCAT
>CAYTTL010000068.1:0-1588 GCA_964440725.1 uncultured Acidimicrobiales bacterium
GCCGGCGATTCATCGCTGCGACCGTGACGGCACTGGTGGTGCTGGCGGCCTGCGGGGGGTCGGAGAACAACGAGGAGTCGGCACAGCCCACGTCCACGGCGATCCAGGACCGGCTGTCGGAGTTGACCGGTGCGGGGGTGTTCGTGGGCGGGGTGGCCATGACCGGCAACCTGGTCGCCATCCATTTCGACCGCGCCGATCCTGACGCGCCCGGGAGGAGGATCCTGGTCACCGACGGCCTGCCCGACGGCAACGCCGAGTGGTTCCAGGGCAAGGCCGCCGACGGCGGGTTCAAGTTCACCTCCACGAGTGGCAAGGCCACCATCGAGGGCAAGATCGAGCCCTTCGACGCCGACGGCACCGTCACCCTGGCCGACGGGGTGAACCGAAACTTCTTCACCCGGCCCGCCGGCGACGGGGCGGGCATCTTCGAGGTGACGGTGGCCGGCGACGGCACGTGGAAGGGCCTCTCCCTCGACGGCTCCTCCATGTCGGCGCGCCAGACGGGCCCGATCGTCGAGGGCGAGGTGGTGTCGACCGCCGGTGAGCGGTACGAGTTCCGGCACAACGACCTGACCCGCCGCCTCGGGTACACCACCCCGGGCGGGGCCCCGGACACGTACCAAACGATCGTCACCCGCCAGGCGACCGAGATCCAGGGCCGGGGTGGCGACGTGCGGGGAGGGAAACCGAGCGCAAACGTCGTCGCCCTGGACCTGTCGCAGGACGCGACCCCCACGCCGGGCGTCTACCACGGTCGGGTGTCCAACACCACCGACCGGCTCAACTTCGAGGTGGTGCCGAACCCCGACGGCACCACCCTGCTCCGGGCCTACGTCTCCGACTCCGAACCCGAGCCGGCCGGCGACATCCAGTGGTTCGCCGAACCCATCAGCCCACCTCAGTTCGACATCACGTCGAAGATGGGCGACGCAACGATCACCGGGACGATCGCCGACGACGGGATCGGCGGCGAGATCACCCTTCCCGACGGCGTCGCCCGCCGCTACTTCGCCGCGCCGAGTGGCCAGGGGGCCGGCATCTACGAAGTGACGGTGGCCGACGACCGCCACCACACGGGTACCTCCGAGCAGGGCGCCAAGCTCGACCTGCGCTACGAGGACGGCACGGTCATGGGAACCCTGGTCGCACCCGATGGCCAGTCCTTCCCGATGCTCGGCGCCGACCTGGCCCACGCCTTCCGCTACGCCGACGAGTACAGCAAGCCCGGTACGTACACGGCGTTCGTGGCTCCGCGCGGACGGTACGTCTTCGGCCGCGGCGGCAACGTCAGAGGGGGCACCGGGTCGCTGAACATCATCGGCCTCGACAAGAAGTGTTGACCGGCCGTCGCCGCTGACCGCACGCCCGGGCCACGCCGCCGCCGGCTCTCCGCCCTGCCGCCCCTGATCGTGTCCCTGACTCTCGTCGCCTCCGTCGGGTGTGCGTCCGACGACGGCGCCGCACCGGAGCGGCGTGTAGAGCCCTTTCGCCCCGCCGACCCCTCCAAGGTGGCCCCCCGGTGGGATCGAGTGGCGAGCTTTTCCGGCACGGGAGACCTGCGCACGACCGAATTCGCCATCGCCGC
>CAYTTL010000068.1:1606-9466 GCA_964440725.1 uncultured Acidimicrobiales bacterium
GTGAGCCTGGACGGCGAGCCCGCGCCCCTGGCCGAGCCCGTGTGCCCGGGACGGGCGTTCGGCTTCTCGATCCGCCCCGGGCCGGCGGTGCTGCAGATCGCCGCCACCGAAGGCTGGGAGGCCGTGGTCGACCAGCAGGTCGAGACGCCGATCTCCGAACCCCCGCCTCCCGGGCTCACGACCGACTCCCGGCTGGCCGACGGGACCTTCTACGGCATCGACCAGGAGGCCTCCGGCACGGCCGCCCTCCACCGATTGCCCGACGGCCAGCGGGTCCTGCGGCTCGACCCGTTCGTCGTCACCGCCAACACCGACCTGTTCGTGTGGCTGAGCGAGGCGGAGGCGCCGAAGACCAGTGAGGAGGCGTTTCGCTCGGACCACGTGCAAATCGACCGCCTCAAGGCGACGGCCGGGCCGCAGAACTACGTGCTCCCGGCGGATGTGGCGACCGACCGCATCCGTTCGGTCGTCGTGTGGTGCGAGCCGGTGCGCACCGCCTACGCGGCGGCGACCCTGGTCGACCGGTGAGGCGGACCATCGTCCTCGCCCTCTGCGTCGGCGGCCTGCTGGCGCCCGCGTGCGGCCGCAGTGCCTCGTCGACGGTCGCCGCCCGCCCCGAGGAGTGGAAACCGTGGGTGCTCGCCTCCCCCGCCGCCGTGCCGGTGGCGCCCCCGCCCTCCGGTACCGTCCCGCCGAAACCGGCCCCCGCGCCGGGGCCGGCCGGCGATGCCCTGCTCGGGGAGGACTGGCTCAGGTTGGCCATGACCTACGTGTCGGCGCGCACCAAGGACCCCCCGGCGGCGTCGCGGGCCTACGCCCTGGTGACGGTGGCCGCCCACGACGCTCTCGTCGCCACCCGCCACTGGCAGGGCGTCTACGGGTCGGACTACCCGTCGGACGTCGCCGCCGTCGCCGGGGCCGCCTCTCGCGTCCTGGCCTACCTGTTCCCCGAGCAGTCGACCCTGCGGCTCGAGCGCCTCGCCGACGAGGCGGCGGCGGCCGCGGCTGCGGCGGAGACCAACCCGTTCGCCGCCGACGCCGGGCTGGCCCTGGGGCGGGCCGTGGGCGATGCCGTCAGCGCCTACGGGCGCAGCGACGGCTCCGATCGGGCGTGGGACGGGACCCGCCCGCCCGACGAGCCACGGTTCTGGAGTCCTCCGCCCGGGTCGGTGTCCCCGCCGGTGCAGCCCCTGGCCGGGACATGGCGGACGTGGGTGCTGCGTGCCGGCGATGCCCTCAGGCCGCCACCTCCACCGGACTACGGCTCACCCGCCTTCGTCGACGAGGCGCGGGAGGTCGTGACCATCAAGGAGAACCTCACCGACGAGCGGCGCGACATCGCCCGCTTCTGGGAAGGCGGCGAGGGCACCCCGCTGCCGCCCGGCGTCTGGAACGAGGTCGTGCTGGGGTACCTGCGCGACGAGCGGGCCGGCGGCCCGGAGACGGTGCGCACCCTGGCCCTTCTCAATGTGGCGATGGCCGACGCGGGCGTGGCCGCGTGGGACGCCAAGTACTCGTACTGGTCACCCCGGCCGGAGAACGCCGTCCGCGACCTGGTGGACCCCCAGTGGTCGCCGCTGCTGCGGACGCCGCTGTTCCCGGCCTACGTCTCCGGCCACTCCACCTACTCGGCCGCCGCCGCCGGGGTGCTGGCGTACCTGTTCCCGGGCGATGCCTCCCACTTCGGCGACATGGGCGAGGAGGCGGGGATGTCGCGCCTGTACGGCGGGATCCACTACCGCAGCGACCACGTCGAGGGGTCGAGGATGGGACGCGAGATCGCGCGCTTGGTCGTCGCCCGGGCCCGCGCCGACGCCGACACCGCCGGTTGAGCCTGCCCCTCTCGTTCCGGTCAGGTTTCGGGGGGCCCTGACCCCCCGAAACCTGACCAGAACCCCCGGGGATGCCATGGTGGCGTCCGGACATGAGGTCGCTGTGGCACGACGCCCTGATGAAGCGGCCGGCGCCGCCGGCATGGGTCGTGGTGGTGAGCTTCGCGTCGGCGGCCGCAGCAGTGTGGTTGCCGCGCCTGTGGCGCGTGAGCCGGCAGGTGATCACCATCGCCCACGAGGCGGGACACGCGGGGGTGGCCCTGCTGGCGGGGCGACGGCTGGGCAGCATCCGCCTGCACTCCGACAGCAGCGGTTTGACGGTGACGTCGGGGCGGCCACGGGGTGCGGGCATGGTGGCCACCCTCGCCGCCGGCTACGTCACTCCGTCACTGCTGGGCATGGGAATGGCGTGGCTGGTGGCCTCCCGTCGCATCACCGCCGTCCTGCTGTGCGGCTTCATCGTGCTGATGGCCATGGTGGTGGCGATCCGCAACGTCTTCGGGTTGCTGAGCCTCGGCGTATGCGCGGTGGCCACGGCCGCCGTCGTGTGGTCCGGCTCGTCGACGCTCCAGGCGGCCTTCGCGTGGACGTTGACATGGTTCCTGCTTCTCGGCGGACCACGGCCGATCTGGGAGCTACGGCGATGGCGGCGCGGTCGCCGCGGACCCACCTCCGACGTCGATCAGCTGGCGGCCCTGACCCACATCCCCGCGGTTGCGTGGACGGCCCTCCTCGCCGTCGTGTCCGTCGCCGCCCTGGGCGTCGGCGCCCGCTGGCTGGTGCTCACCTCGCAGTGACGGTCAGTGCCCGCCACCGAAGGCCAGGGCGGCGACGAGGTCCATCGGGACGAGCTCGGCGAGGCACTGCTCGATGTGGAACGTCCACGGCTCGTCGTCGGGCTGGCGGACGGTGACCTCGGTCACCGTCTCCGAGCACCGGGGGTCGCTCCCCGGCTTCTCGGTGATGTGCACGGTTGCCTCGGCCGGAAGGTGGAGCTCGGCCCGAACCCACGTCTCCAGCTCGGACCGCTTCGCAACCGGGTCGCCCATCCACCCAACCTAGCGGTGCCGCTCCCCGTTCTCGCCGGAATCGGCGACGGCGCCGAGGCGGCCCATCTGCCGCACCGTGGACTCGGCCACCGCCGCCTCCATCGCCCGGGCGAAGACCGCCTGCACCGCCTTCATGGCCGCGGGCCGCACACGCACCAGGGCGTCGGTCACCTCGGGCAGGCGTTCGGCGGGCATGCACTGGGCCACGAACGGCTCCCAGACGTGGCGTTCGAAGAGGCGGACGAAGCGATCGGCCACCCGATCGAGGTCGGAGGTGAGCAGGAGGTGCTCGTCGAGGACGGCCGAGAGGGGGATGCCGGCGGCCACCAGGTCGGCACCCACGCGCAGCAGGGTCGGGCTCGGTACCCGCCAGCCGCCGTCGCCGTCGGCCACGATCAGCCCGGCGGCAACGGCGCGCTCGCCGAGGGTGGGGTCCTGGGTGATCTCGGGGAACAGGCGTTGGAGCTGGGCCACGTCGATGGCGCCGGGAGCCTCCTCGGTCCACGGGGCGGTGAGCGCCTCCTCGAAGCCGAGGACGTCGGACAGGCTGCGACCGTCCTCCCATGCGTCGAGCAGCGCCCGGATGCCGGCCAGGGAGAAGCCCTGGGCCTGGAGGTGGGCGATGTAGCGAAGCCGGGCGAGATGGCCCTCGTCGTAGAGGCCCACCCGCCCGGCCAACCGGGGATGGGGCAGCAGCCCGTCGGTCTGGTAGGCGCGGATCGTCCGGGTGGTGACGCTGGCGGCGCGGGCGAGCTCGTCGATGGTCATGGCCTGGTCGTCCCTGTCCTCGTCCCTGTCCTCGGACCTGTCCATCGCCGACCTATCCCCCGTTGACTGTTACACCGTTCGATGTTAGCCTGAGTTCCGGTGATGGGAGGAGAGGCTATGTCGCACGTCATTCTCGGCCACGCATCGGGGGCCTGGACGTCGGAGATGTGGCTGTGGCTGGTGGTTCCCATCGCCATCTACTGCGGGGTGTCACTCGCCCTGTTCGTGTTCGGGCACAGCGACGAGCCCGACAACTTCGTCGGCTTCTTCTTCCGGGAGATCTCCGACAGCCTTCGGCGGTTGACGGGCTTTCCCGGATGGGCGATGGCCGGCGCCCTCACCGGGCTCATGTTCCTCGGCATCGCCGTCATGGGCTTCTACTGGGACGTTGCCTGGCACATCGACCTGGGCCGCGACAAGGAGTTGTTCACGCCGTCCCACACCATGATCGTCGTCGGCCTGGGCGGGTTGTTCTTCGCCGCCATGATCGCGGTGCTGTTCGCGTCGGTGGAGAAGGTCGAGACCCGCCTGCAGCTCGGGTGGCTGCGCATCCCCCTGCCGGCCGTCCTCCTCGGCCTGTTCGGGGTGGGTGGGGTCACCGCATTTCCTCTCGACGCCCTGTGGCACGAGGCCTACGGCATCGACGTCACCCTCTGGAGCCCCACCCACCTCCAGCTCATGGCCGGCGGGGCCCTGGCGACCCTCGCCGTCTGGTTGCTGATCGCCGAAGCCCTCCCCGACGCACGTCCCACTGCGCTCGGCAGCGGCATCCACGCCCTCGCTGCGGGGGCCGCCCTCACCGGCCTCAGCATCTTCCAGGGCGAGTTCGACTTCGGGGTTCCCCAGTTCCAGGTGATCTACCTGCCGATCCTCATCGCCGCCACCGCCGCCTTCGTCCTGGTGCTGGCCCGCCTGGCCATGGGACCCGGCGGGGCCATCAAGGCGGTGGTGGCCTTCCTCGTGCTGCGGGGCCTGCTCGGTCTCATGGTCGGCGAGGCCCTGGGCCACACGTTCCCCAAGTTCCCGCTCTACCTGCCCTCGGCCCTGGTCGTCGAGGCAGTGGCCATCTGGATCGGCACCCGGCGTCGCCTCAACTTCGGCGTCACCGCCGGCGCCCCGGTCGGCAGCGTGGCGCTCGTCGCCGAGATGGCATGGATCGCCGCCATCGGCGGCGGAGCGCAGTTCCCGCCCGCCACCTTGCTCCTGGCATTCGTCCTCTCCGTCATGGCCGCGGTGGGCGGCGGGATCCTCGGGGCCGGCGTCGGGCGTGCCTTCGAGGGCGCGGACTCCGACGCCGAACCCGAGGGCGACCGACCGGCCATCCCCATCGCCGCCCTGGCCATGGCCGGGGTCATGGTCATCTTCGCTCTGGCCTGGCCACTACCGCGGCGGGTCGGCCCCGTCGACATCACCATCGCCCTGGAGCGCCCGGCGAGCGTCGTCGTCGCCCCGGGAGAACCGGAACGGGCGCTGGTCGACGTCACCCTGCGGCCCGCCGACGCCGCCGAGAACGCCATCGTGTTCAGCGTTGCTTCCTGGCAGGGTGGGGGGACGGTGCACGCCGCCCTCGACGAGATAGGTCCCGGCCACTACCGCACCACCACCGCCCTTCCCATCTCCGGCACCTGGAAGACCATGGTCATCCTCGAGCGCGGAGACCAGGTGATGGCCGCCCCCGTCTACGCGCCCGCCGACCCCGAGATCGACGCTCCCGAGATCCCCGCCCTCCCCGTGCGGGAGGCCACCTTCGTGCGCAACACCACCCTGTTGCTGCGGGAGATGCACCCGGGCCCGGCGTGGCCGGCGGCACTCGCCTACTCCGGATTGGCCACCTTGATCGCCGCCTTCGTGGCTCTCCTCGCCTTCACCGTGACCCGCATCTCCACCGGCGCCGACGGCAGGACGCCGTCCGGCCGCCGCCACGATCCCAGGCCGGGGGGCCCCGAGCAGAACGGTGCCGGTTCCGCCGTCCGGTCGCCTGTCACTCAGGGCACCTCGGCCTGGTACTGACCGAGTCTTTGCTGGCGGGCACCCGGGCCCTTTGGGCCACGCCCGCCAGTGCCGGCGGGGGCCCCCTGCCCCGCCGGCGACGCCGGCACCTCCCGTAGGCGACCGGCTCGCGCGTAGGGTCGGCGGGTGGCCGTTGCTCCCTTCGGGTCCTGGACGACACCGATCTCCGCGGCCTCACTCACCGAGGCGACCCTGCGGCTGGGTGAGCTCTCGGTGGCCGGGGGCCGGGTCTGGTGGGTGGAGGGGCGCCCCGCCGAGGCCGGTCGCCAGGTGCTGGTCAACGCCGGACCCGACGGCGCCGTGGCCGACACCACCCCGGCGGGGTTGTCGGTGCGCACCACCGTCCACGAGTACGGCGGCGGCTCCTACACCGTGCTGGATGACGGCCACGTCGTCTTCTCGTCCTTCGACGACCAGCGCCTCTGGTCCAACGGCGCCAACCGGGATCCGTACCCGCTCACCCCGGTGGGGCCGCAGCCGGGACGGTGGCGGTATGCCGACGCCCGGTCCGTCGCGGGCGGTGACTGGCTGGTGTGCGTGCGCGAACGGCACCACGGCGACAGCGCCCGGGAGGTGGAGAACGACCTCGTCGTCGTGCCCGTCTCGGGCGGCGGCGAGCCGGCCGCCCTGGTCGGGGACCACGACTTCTTCGCCGCACCCCGACCGAGCCCCGACGGGTCGCAGCTGGCCTGGCTGGCATGGGACCACCCGAACATGCCGTGGGACGGCAGCGAGCTCTGGGTGGCCGACCTGGTCGCCGGCACCGGAGCGGGGCCGCCGACGACCAGCGACCCCCGACGCATGGCCGGCGGGCCCGACGAGTCGATCTCCCAGCCCCGGTGGGGCCCCGAAGGCCGCCTCTACTGGATCTCCGACCGGACCGGGTGGTGGAACCTCTACGTCGACGACGGCGCCCGGGGACGGGCACTCGCGCCGCGGGCGGCCGAGTTCAGCAGACCCGACTGGGTCTTCGGCCAGTCGACGTACGACTTCCTCGCCGACGGCAGGGTGGTCGCCGTGTGGACCGACCGCGGTACCGACCACCTGGGCATCGTCGACCCGGCCTGCGGTGGGCTACGGGAGGTCCCCACCCGGTTCAGCCACTTCACCGCGGTGGCGGCGCTGGGTGACGACGTGGCGGCGATCGCCGCCTCGGCCACCGAGGCGCCGGCGGTCGTCGTCATCGCCTTCGACGGCCGCGACCCGTCGGCCGAGGAGGTCCAGGTGGTGCGTCGGAGCCGCGACGCGCCCGTCGAGGCCGCCTGGATCTCGGTCGCCGAGCCGATCACCTTCCCCACCAGCGGCGGGCGATCGGCGCACGCCTACTGGTACCCGCCCACCAACCCCGCCCACACGGCCGAGCCCGGGACCCGTCCTCCCCTGGTGGTGATGAGCCACGGCGGCCCGACCTCGTCGGCGTCGCCCGCTCTCGCCGTGGCCATCCAGTTCTGGACGTCGCGGGGCCTGGGCGTGGTCGACGTCGACTACGGCGGGAGCAGCGGTTACGGACGGGACTATCGGCGGGCCCTGGACGGGATGTGGGGGGTGCTCGATGTGGACGACTGCGTCGCCGCCGCCCGGCACCTGGCCGACGCAGGACTGGTGGATCCCGCCCGTATGGTCATCCGCGGCAGCAGCGCCGGAGGGTTCACCACCCTCTGCGCCCTCACCTTCCACGACGTCTTCGCCGCCGGAGCCAGCCTCTACGGGGTCGCCGACCCGGCGACGCTGGCCGCCGACACCCACAAGTTCGAATCGCGCTACCTCGACGGGCTGGTGGGGCCGTGGCCGGAGGCGGCCGACCGCTACCGGGAGCGTTCGCCGCTGCACCACTGCGAGGGCCTGTCGTGCCCGGTGATCGTGCTCCAGGGGCTCGACGACAAGGTCGTGCCTCCGGCCCAGGCCGAGGTCGTGGTGGAGGCGCTGCGAGCCAAGGGCCTGCCGGTGGCCTACGTCACCTTCGCCGGCGAGCAGCACGGGTTCCGCAGGAGCGAGACCATCCGCGCCGCAGCCGAGGCCGAGCTGTCGTTCTACGGGCAGGTGCTCGGGTTCGCACCCGCCGGTCCGATCCCGGTGGTGACGATCGAGAACACCACCCCGCTCAGGGGGCCGCTCGGGCCCGCCACCCCGCTCGGAGGGCCGCTCGGGCCCAGCACCCCGCTCAGGGGGCCGCTCGGGCCCACCACCCCGCTCAGGGGGCC
>CAYTTL010000068.1:9476-11534 GCA_964440725.1 uncultured Acidimicrobiales bacterium
CGCCGGCCCCATTCCCGCGGTGACGATCGAGAACACCACCCCGCTCAGGCCCGGGCGCCCCGTCAGCGGGTGAGGGAGGCCAAGGCCCAGATGGCGGCCACCAGGCCCATGCCGCCCATCAGCAGGCTTCGCCCCACCGGGGCCCGCTCGAGGTCCCCGTCCTGGCCCTCGCTGGGTGGGGGGGGACGGAGCAGGGCCAGCCCGTTGCCCACGGCGAGCGCTCCGCCGAGGGCCAGCAGGAGCCACTCCAGGAGGTTGTCGCCGAGGAACAGGGTTTCGCCGACCATTCCGGGCCGACGCTACACGTCACCGCCGGAGGAGAATTCGACGCCGCAGGGCTCAAGTCGCGGCCCGGTACTGCCGACACTGCGGGGAGATCGTGGCGGGGGCCGGGATACCCTCCCGGAAGGCCAACCCCGCTCACGCGAGGTAGGGCACCCCTTCATCCCGGCCCCCGTCACCGATCGTCGGGGACAACCCGAGGTCGGCGGCGACGAGCGAGAAGACCACACCGTCATGGGCCCTGCCGTGCAGCCAGAAGCGGTTACGGGCCACGCCCTCCCGCACGGCGCCGAGCTTGTCGGCCACCCGCAGGCTGGGAGCGTTGCCGGTGGCCACGACGATCTCCAGGCGGTTCAGGCCGAGGATCCCCAGGCCCCAGTGAGCCACCAGGGCGGCGGCTTCCGTCGCCACGCCCCGGCCGGCGGACTCGGTGCGGACCCAGTACCCCAGGCTGGCCAGCCGGTTGGCCCGGTCGACCTTGTTGAGCCCGCATGCCCCGAGGACGGCGCCGGCACCCCGAGCGGTGATCACCAGATTGAAGTCGTCGTCGGTCTGCCATCCGCGACGGGTCGTCTCGACCCACGACTCCACGTCGGACGTCGAGTAGCCGTCGTGAAACCAGGCCATCCACGGCCCCAGCTCTGCCATCGACTGGCGGGCGGCGTGCCACAACGGTTCGACGTCGTCGTGGCCGGGCACGCGCAGCACCAGGGTCGGCCCGACGAGCGTCAACCCTTCGTCGGCCATCCCGGCATTGTCCCCCGCCGGCGCGCTCAAGGAATCCGCCCGTTCTTCCGACGCCTCTAGCAGAGCCCACATGCCGAACCGCCACGAGACACCTCAGCCCTGGAACCGGGAACCCGCTCCGTGGGAGCCCGAGCCCTCCGCCACCGGCCGGGCCATCATCCGTCAGTGGCTCGACCACCAGCTGACCCTGATCTCCGGGCGGCGCCGGTCCGAGCGCTGGGGGGCCCGCCACCGGCCTCCGCCGCTGCCGGACCCATCGCCCCCGGACGTCCCGTCATCCTGACGGCGGAGCCCCCGTCATCGGCGGGCCTGCCCAGGGCACGAACGGTTCCACCGGTTGCGGCGGTTACCGTTGCGGATGGCCTCTTCAGAAAAGCCCGAAGTCACCGTCGCCGGCGGCACGCCGCCCCCGGACCTGCTGGTCGAGGACATCGAGGTCGGTACCGGCGCCGTGGCCACCGCCGGGTCGGACGTCGACGTCCACTACGTCGGTGTGTCCTGGTCGAACGGCCGCCAGTTCGACTCCTCCTGGGACCGCAGGTCCACGTTCTCGTTCGGCCTGGGCGCCGGCCAGGTCATCGCCGGCTGGGACCAGGGCGTGGCCGGCATGAAGGTCGGCGGGCGGCGGCGGATCACCATCCCGCCCGACCTCGGCTACGGCAGCCGGGGCGCCGGTGGCGTCATCGCTCCCAACGAGACGCTGGTCTTCGTCGTCGACCTCGTCGAGGTGCGGTAGGCGACGCGATGAGTTCGAGTCGCCTGTCGAGTCAGTAGGGGACCAAGACAATGGAGGCGCCGACGCGTCTCCGTGACAGGAGAATCGAATGTTCAAGGACAGCAAGGCATTCACCGGGTACTCGGTGGACGACATCCCTGCGGCCAGGAGCTTCTACGGCGAGACCCTCGGTCTCGACGTCGTGGAGCAGCCCGAGGGCCTCGGGATCACCCTGGCGTCCGGCGGCGACGTCTTCCTCTACCCGAAGGACAACCACGAGCCGGCCACGTTCACGGTGCTCAACTTCGTCGTCG
>CAYTTL010000069.1:0-11463 GCA_964440725.1 uncultured Acidimicrobiales bacterium
ATCTCGACCGGGCGGCGCCCGCTGTGAGCACCATCGTGGGCCCGGCCATGTTCCGTGCCGAGGAGATCGTCGCCGACGCCCGCCGGAAGGCGGCCGACATCCTGGCCGACGCACAGCGGGAGGCGGCCGAGCTGCGGGAGGCGGCGGCGGCAGCCGGCGAAGCGGCCGAGCAGGCCCAGGTCCAGGCCCGTGCCGTCCTCGCCGACGCCGAGGGGCGGGCGGCGCAGATGCGGGCGCTCGCCGAGGCCGAGCTGGAGGCGGCGATCAGCCTGGGTGGCACGTCGCCGCTCCCGGCTCCCGGTGGACAGGGCCACGACGCGCCGCCGGTCCGGGCGGCCGGCGACGCGGGAGCCGATCGCCGGCCCGAGCGCTCATCGTCCGGCGACGATGGCCCGGGTGACGGGCACGAAGCGTGAGGCGTCGAGGCCGTCGTCGATGACGAGCACGCCCTCGGTACGGCCCCGGGACTGGGCGAGGGGCAGCGCCGGATCGTTGACGTCGGCGATGGACAAGGTGGGGATCCCGGCCTCGACGGCTGCGCCGGCGAACCCGTGGTCGGCGATCACCAGGTCGACCCCATCAGGGCCGCCGACCTCGCTGAGCATCGCTTCCATGTAGTGGGGGTGGTGCGTGTGCTGGAGGGCGACGTCCTGGAACATGCAGGCGACGCCGTCGACGTAGCGCAGGGCGCACGGCCTGCCGTCGGCGGCGGTGAGGCGCCGGCGGGCGCCCTCGAGGGGGCGTAGGACGGCGAGACCGGCGGCCGCGAGATGACCGGCCAGCGCGCCGTAGTGGCCGAGCAGGGCGAAGGGGTGGCCGGTGGCGACGAGCACCCGGCCGGTCCCGCGGGCGCGCAGCCCGTCGAGCTCGCGGCGATGACGGGCGATGGCCGCGGTGGCCGCCTGGGGGTCGATGAAGGCGGGCCCGCCGGCGTCGGACCCGCCGGCGTCGGGCCTCAACTGGCCCGGTGGGCCCTGGGGGTGGCCCCCGGCCGCCACCATGGCCGCCAGGGTCTCGTCGACGGTCGCGTCCTTCCAGTCGGAGAGCCCGAACGTGTACCCGGGATGGCCGGCGAGGAGGCGCCCGATGTTGTCGAGGGAGCTCCTGGCCGACGTGGCCACCCGGCCCGCCAGACCCGCCGACACCAGGTGCCGGGCGAGGTCGTCGCCGTCGGGTGGGGTCGCGCCCATCGCTCCATCCTCACCCGAAACCGGCGACGGCGCGAACCGGCGGCCACTGCCCGGCCGCCTACGTTGGATGCCGTGAGCGACATCCCCGCCCGGCCGGCCCGGCCGAAGAGCCGAGGACCGGGCGTGGGGGAGTGGGTCTCGGCGGTCGGGGGCGCGGTGCTGGCCCTGAGCCTGTTCTGGCCCTGGGAACACCGGCCGGCGGCGAACCCCGCCCTCACCGAGAGCCGCAGCGGGTGGTTGGCATTCGGGCCTCTCGCCGTGGTCCTGCTGGTCCTGGCCGCCGTTCCGGTCTGGCACGTGGTCCAGCGGCGGCGTGGGTTTCGCGGCCTGCGGGCGCAGCTGGTTCTGAGTGTGGGAGCAGCGGCGGTCACGGTGATCCTCTACGGCTTGATCACCCGCCCGCGCCTGGGCGCCTCCCCCGGGGGAGCGCTCCACGCCGGACTGGTGGCCGCCATGGTGACGGCCTTCGGCGCCGCCCTCCGGGTGTGGCTCCTTCCGTCGCGTCCTCCGGTCTCCCGGGCCGACGGCCGGAGCGGCCATGAGGCGCTCACAGGGCCGGACGTAGACTCAGCCGATGTCCCGCCGCCCCGCCCCCGATCCCGCCGGGGCAGGAGGAGGCCACCCGTCCGTCGCCGACCCGGGCCTGGGTCGGATCCTCACCGTGCCCAACGTCTTGTCGTTGGTCCGCCTGGCCTGCGTACCGCTGTTCCTGTGGTTGCTCTTCGGCCGTGACAACCCGCACGGCGCCGCCTGGCTCCTGGCCGTGCTGGGCGCCACCGACTGGGTCGACGGCTACATCGCCCGCCGGTTCAACCAGGTGTCGACGCTCGGCAAGGTGCTCGACCCCGCCGCCGACCGCATCCTGCTGATCGTGGGCATCCTGGCCATTCTCGACTACGGCGCGGTGCCGGCCTGGCTGGCGTGGGTGGTCATCGCCCGCGAGGTGCTCGTGGGCGCCGGGGTCCTGGTGCTCGCCGGCCTGGGAGCCAGGCGGGTTGACGTGCAGTGGATCGGCAAGTGCGGCGCCTTCGCCCTGATGGTGGCCTTTCCGTTGTTCCTGGTATCGGATTCCGGCGTCTTCTGGGCCGACGAGGCTCGCTTCGTGGCCTGGCCGGTGGCGCTCATCGGACTGGTCTTCACCTACTGGTCGGCGGTGATGTACGTACCGCTGGGACGGGCGGCACTGCGCGAGGCGAGGGCGGAGAAGGCGTCCGGCGGCAGTCAGGTAGGGTCGGCCGGGTGAAGGCCGTGATCATGGCCGGCGGTGAGGGCACCCGCCTGCGGCCCCTCACATCGAACCAGCCCAAGCCCCTCATGTCGCTGGTGAACCTGCCGATGATGGAGCACATCGTGCGGCTCCTCAAGCGGCACGGCTTCGACGACATCGTCGTCACCCTGGCGTTCCTCCCCCAGACCATCCGCAGCTATTTCGGTGACGGCAGCGAGTTCGGTGTGCGCATGGTCTACGCCACCGAGGAGACTCCGTTGGGCACGGCCGGGTCGGTGGGCAACGCCAAGAAGGAGCTCGACGAGCCGTTCCTGGTGATCTCCGGTGACGTGCTGACCGACATCGACCTCAGCGCCATCGTCGACTTCCACCGCGACCGGGGGGCCCTGGCCACCATCGCCCTCAAGTCGATGGAGAACCCGCTCGAGTTCGGCATCGTGATCACCCGCGACGACGGGTCCATCGAGCGCTTCCTCGAGAAGCCCACCTGGGGCCAGGTCTTCAGCGACACCGTCAACACCGGCATCTACGTGCTCCAGCCCGAGATCTTCGACTACATCCCCGAGGGCAAGTCCGTCGACTTCTCCGAGGACGTGTTCCCGGCGCTGCTCGACGACGGCAAGCCCGTGTTCGGCTATGTCGCCGAGGGATACTGGGAGGACGTGGGCACCCTCGATGCCTACCTGACCGCCCACCAGGAGATGCTCGACGGCAACGTCGACGTCGAGCTCCCCGGCTTCCGGGTGGCCGACGGCGTGTGGCTGGGCGAGGGGGCGGAGATCGACCCGGGGGCCAAGGTCGAGGGCCCGGTGGTGGTCGGTGAGAACTGCCGGGTGGAGAGCGGTGCCCGGCTGGGCGAGTACACCGTGCTCGGCCACAACGTCGTCGTGCGGGCCGACGCCTCGTTGCAGCGCTCGGTGGTGCACGACAACGCCTACATCGGCCAGTCGGTGAAGCTGCGGGGCTCGGTGATCGGACGGGCCTGCGACCTGCGGGCCTACTCGCGGTGCGAGGAGGGCGTGGTCCTGGGCGACGAGTGCCTGGTCGGCACCCATGCCGTGGTCAACGCCGGCGTCAAGGTGTACCCGTACAAGACGATCGAGCCCGGCGCCATCGTCAACTCGTCGATCGTGTGGGAGTCACGGGGGTCGCGCAGCCTGTTCGGGCGCCTGGGCGTCACCGGGCTGGCCAACGTCGACGTCACCCCTGAGTTGGCCGTGCGGGTGGCGATGGCCTACGGAACGACGATGAAGAAGGGCTCCACGGTCATCACCTCGCGTGACACCAGTCGGGCCGCTCGTGCCCTCAAGCGGGCCATGATGGCCGGCCTCAACGCCGCCGGCATCAACGTCGACGACCTGGAGATGGCGCCGGTCCCCGTCACCAGGTTCGCCGTGCGCACCCAGCGGGCCCAGGGTGGCATCACCGTGCGCCTGGCCCCCGGCGACCCTCAGAGCGTCACCATCCGTTTCTTCGACACCGAGGGCACCGACATCGACGAGGCCGGTCAGCGCAAGATCGAGCGGATCTTCCATCGCCAGGACTTCAGACGGGCCCTGGCGGCCGAGATCGGCGACATCGGCTTCCCGCCCCGGGCCCTCGAGCACTACACGGCCGCCCTGGTGGGCAGCGTCGACGTGCGTTCCATCCGGGCCGCGGGGTTCCGGGTCGTGCTCGATTACGCCTACGGCTCGACGTCGATGGTGATGCCCAGCGTGCTGTCGAAGCTGGGGGCCGACGTGCTCTCCGTCAACGCCTATGCCGCCACCGCCGGGGCGGTGTCCTTCGACGCCGGGGTGCACGCCGAGCGGGTGGCGGCCCAGGTACGCACGGCCAACGCCCACCTCGGCGCGGTCATCGATCCCGACGGCGAGCACATCGTGCTCATCGACGACCAGGGGCGGGTCCTCGACTCCGACCAGGCTCTGCTGGCCGTCGTGACCCTCGTCGTCGGAGCCCAGAAGGGGGCGCGCGTGGCCCTGCCGGTGTCGGCCACCCGGGCCGCCGAGCGGATCATCGCCGACGCCGGGGCCGAGCTGTTGTGGACCAAGCAGTCGCCTGCCCACCTCATGGACGTGGCCGAGTCCGAGGACGTGACCCTGGCCGCCGGCCCGGACGGGGGGTTCGTCTTCGCCGACTTCCTTCCCGCCTTCGACGCCACCGCCACCTTCGTCCACATCCTGGCCCTCCTGGCCGGTTCCGGTGACACCCTGTCGGGCGTGGTCGACGGGCTCCCCAAGATCCACAAGGCCCACGACACGGTGGACACGCCCTGGGAGGAGAAGGGCGTCTTCATGCGCAAGATGGTCGAAGCGGTCAAGGACCAGGACGTGCTCCTCGTCGACGGCGTCAAGGTCGGGCTCGACTCGGCATGGGTCCTCGTGCTCCCCGACCCCACCGAACCGGTCACCCACATCTGGGCCGAGGCCGACACCGACGCCCGCGCCCGCAGCCTGGTGCAGGAGTACGCCCGCAAGGTCCGCCAGATCCTCCGGTAGGCCCGAGCGGCCCCCGGAGCGGGTAACCGGGGCCCGGCGGTGCGCGCCACCGGTTTCGTCCAGTACGTTCTGCGCCATGGAGGTGCCCGACGACCGGCGGTACACCCGCGACCATGAGTGGGCCCGAAGCGACGACGGGCGCGTGCGTATCGGCATCACCGACTACGCCCAGGATGCCCTCGGTGACGTGGTCTTCGTCAAGCTGCCGACCGTGGGCCAGGCGGTGGAGGCCGGCGGGGCCTGCAGCGAGGTCGAATCGACCAAGTCGGTGTCCGACGTCTACTCACCGGTCGCGGGCACGGTCGTGGCCGTGAACCCCGCCCTCACCGACGCCCCCCAGGCGGTGAACGAGGACCCCTACGGCGAGGGATGGATCTGCATCATCGAGCCTGCCGATCCCGCTGCCCTCGACGGCCTTCTCGACCCCGACGCCTACAAGGGCCTCACCTCGGAGTGACGGATTCCCGACGTGACGGGGTACCGTCTGGGGTGGTGTTCTGCAACCAGTGCCGGCACCCCAATCCCGCGGGAGCGAACTTCTGTTCCTCGTGCGGGGCGGTGCTCGAGGCTCCTCCCGGCGACGACACCACCATCACCTTCGCCCCCGTGGAGGCCGCTGGTGACGTGGCCGAGGAGGAGCTCACCGTCTCGCTGGGCGAGATGCACGAGAACATGGCCATGGTGGTCGTCAAGCGGGGCCCCAACGCCGGCTCCAAGTTCAGCCTCGACCAGGACGTGACCCGGGCCGGTCGCCATCCCAAGAGCGACATCTTCCTCGACGACATCACCGTCTCCCGTCGCCACGCCGAGATCGTCCACGGGCCGGAGGGCTACATCGTGCGCGACGTCGGTTCCCTCAACGGCACCTACCTGAACCGTGAACGTATCGACGAGGCCGCGCTGGCCCAGGGCGACGAGCTCCAGATCGGCAAGTTCAAGCTCGTCTTCTTCTCCGGGCCCGCCGGCGAGGCCTGAGAGGGAATGCAGGTGGAGGACCGGGCCTTCCTGTCGATCGGCGAGGTGCTGTCGCTGCTCAAGGACGAGTTCCCCGACGTCACCATCTCCAAGATCCGCTTCCTCGAGAGCCAGGGCCTGCTCGATCCCGAGCGCACGCCGTCGGGCTACCGGAAGTTCTACGAGACCGACGTCGAACGGCTCCGGTGGATCCTGCGCCAGCAACGGGAGAACTTCCTGCCGCTCAAGGTCATCAAGCGTCGGTTGCGGGGCAGCCCTGCGGGTGCCGAGCTGCCCGACGACGAAGGCGACGACGGAAGTGCCGGCGGGAGTCTGGCGGGTGGGATTCCCGTGGCGGGCATGGTGAGTCCCCCGACGGGCACGCCGCCGGTCGGGAACCCCGACAGCCGGGCTCTGGGCACCGCCGCCGTGGCCGCGGCCACCGGTGACGCCGTCCCCCTTGTCGTGCGCACCTCGGGCGCCAGCCTCAACCTCACCGAGCTGGCGGCGGCGAGCGGGCTCGAGGAGGACGACCTCCGGGAGCTGGAGCGCTTCGGCATCCTCGCCGGCCGGCGGGTGGGCTCCAACGTCTATTACGACGAGGAGGCCCTGTCGGTGGCGGGGATGGCTGCGGGCTTCATGAAGTACGGGGTGGAGGCCCGCCACCTGCGCATGTACAAGACGGCGGCCGACCGGGAGGCGGGCTTCTTCGAGCAGGTCGTCATGCCCATGCTCAAGCAGCGGAACCCCCAGGCCCGCCGCCAGGCCACCGACACCTTGTCGGAGCTGGCCCGCCTGGGCCAGGGGCTGCGCCAGGCCATGCTCCGCCAGGCGCTCCGCCAGTACCTCGACGGCCAGTAGCCCGGGGTCGGGCGCCACCTCTCGGGATGCGGCAGGGAGATCAATGGGCGCCGGGAGCTACCGCACTCTCATCAGCCGGGACGAGCTGCAGGAGGGCGTCGCCCGCCTGGCGTCGGAGATTTCCGCCGCCTACGACGACGGTGTGGTGCTGGTGGCCGTCCTCAAGGGCAGCGTGCCCTTCCTGGCCGACATGGTCCGGTCGCTCACGGTGAGCCCGATCATCGATTTCATGGCCATCTCGTCCTACGCCCCCGACACCGGTCGGGTCCGCATCGTCAAGGACACCGAGCTCGACCTCTACGGCCGCCACGTGGTCCTGGTCGAGGACATCATCGACACCGGCCTCACCCTCACGTACCTGCTGGGCCAGCTCGAGGGCCGGGGCCCGGCGTCGGTCGACGCCTGCGCCCTGCTCGACAAGTCGGTGCGCCGGATCGTGCCCACCCCCGTGCGGTTCCGGGGCTTCGAGATCGACGACGAGTTCGTGCTCGGCTACGGCCTCGACTACGCCGAGCGCTACCGCAACCTCGACCGCATCATCGCCGGAGATCTGGCCCTGCTGCGTGACGATCCCGATGCCTATGTCGACGACCTGTACCCGGCGAGCATTCGATCGCCGGGAGGCTCCTCGGTGCCCGGAACTTCGGACTAGGGTCGGATTCGTGGTCGAGATGCACCTCGTCGGGGTGCGGGTGGAGATGCCCACGAACAATCCCATCGTCCTGCTCCGCGAGGCCGACGGCCAGCATCGGGTGCTGCCGATCTTCATCGGCCCGGTGGAGGCCACGGCCATCGCCTTCGCCATCCAGGGCGTGACCACCCAGCGTCCGATGACCCACGACCTCATCCGGGACGTGCTCGTGGCCCTGGGCATCGGCGTCGACCGGATCGTGATCACCGAGCTGCGCGACCGCACCTTCTACGCCGAGATCCAGATGACGCGCGACGGGGCCCGCTGCGAGGTTTCCAGCCGACCGTCCGACGCCATCGCCCTGGCTGCCCGACTGGGCACGCCGATCTTCGCCGACGAAGGGGTGCTCGAAGAGGCGGCGGTCGCGGTGGGCGACGAGGAGGAGGAAGAGGACGAGGTGGAGCGGTTCCGGGAGTTCCTCGAGGGGGTCAATCCGGAGGACTTCGCCTCTTAGGGTCTGGTGGTACCGGTCGGTGGTTCCTCCGGTGGCGGGTCCTGTCCCTCACGGGTCCCTCCCCGTGGGGCCCCTGCCCCACGGGGACCCCTCCCTTGAGGGCCACCCGCCACCTCGTTCTGGCGTGACCCTCCCCGGCGCTACTGGTTGCGCGACCGCTGCCTCTTCTCGGTTTGGGGGAGTGGTTGACTGTGGACAAGCTCTGGATCTAGCCTCGGCTACACGAGCGTAACTACGCGGCTGTAGGCCGCCGGGAGGCTTCTGTAGATGTCGGACCTGCACGCGCCGGATGCTGCTGTGACCGAAGTCGGCTATCGGGGGCCCCAGGTGTGCTCGATCGTCGGGATCACCTACCGCCAGCTCGACTACTGGGCCCGCACCGACCTCATCCGACCGTCGATCGCCGACGCCCGAGGCAGCGGCACCCAGCGCCAGTACTCCTACCGGGACCTGGTCGAGCTCAAGGTCATCAAGAGCCTGCTCGACGCCGGCATGGCGCTGAAGAAGGCCCGTCGGGCCATCGAGTACCTGCGCGACCACCTCGGTGCCGACGTCGCCTCGGCCAGCCTCGTCCTCAACGGTGCCGACTCGGTGCTGCTGGCGCGCGACTCGGGGGAGCTGGTCGACCTGGTGCGCGAGGGGCAGGGGGTGTTCAGCATCATGGCGCTCAACGGCGTCAAGGCCGAGCTCGACGCCGCCATCACCGAGCTCCCTCCTAAGGTCGTCCCGGACGCGGAGAGCACCCGGGATGCAGCCCGGGCGGCGACCTCGGCGGGGGCAAGCGGCACGGGATAGGTGCTGGCCCCGACACCCACGCCCGAGCCGGACCTCGGCGCTCCCGCCGACCCGAACCCGCGTCCCCAGGGCGGCGGCGAGCCCACCGGCACCGCCGGTGAGGCGGTGACGCAGTTGCCCCACGAGCGCGAGCACTTCGCCCACAACTCCGAGCGCCAGTTCGCCAAGCTCCTCGACTTCTACGGCATCGCGTGGGAGTACGAGCCCCGTACCTTCGTCCTCGAATGGGACAACGCCGCCAATCCCGCCCAGGCGTTCACCCCCGACTTCTACCTGCCGGCCTACGACCTGTTCATCGAGATCACCACCATGAACCAGAAGCTGGTGACCAAGAAGAACCGCAAGGCCCGACGGCTACGGGAGACCTTTCCCGACGTCCGCATCAAGATCTTCTATCAGCGCGACTACCTCAACCTCCTCGTGAAGTACGGCCTGGAAGCCCCGTCCCAGGACGTCCCCGGTGGCGAGGCCGTCGAGCCCCTGCCACTGCGCTTCGACGACCCCGACGTCGACGACCGTCCCGCCTCCCGGGGCCGCCGCAGGCCGGCCTGAGCCGTCACCCGGCGTGAACGCCGATCTGGTCCTCGCCCTGGACCTGGCCGACGAGGCCGACGCCATGACCATGGCCCGCTTCCGGGCCACCGACCTGGTGGTGGAGACGAAGCCCGATCTCACGCCGGTGTCGGAGGCCGATCTCGCCGTGGAGGCAGCGCTGCGCCGCCGCCTGGCCGTGGCCCGTCCCGGCCATGCGGTGATGGGGGAGGAGGGGGGTGACGACCCGGGGGCGGGCACCGACTGGCAATGGATCGTCGACCCCATCGACGGCACCAAGAACTACGTGCGCGGGGTGCCGGTGTGGGCCACGCTGATCGCCCTCAAGCACCAGGGGGCGACCGTCGTCGGCGTGGTGTCGGCTCCGGCCCTGGGCCGGCGATGGTGGGCGGCGTCCGGCGGAGGCGCCTTCGCCGACGGGTCGGCGATCCGGGTCTCGGCCGTCGGCTCCCTCGGTGACGCCATGCTGAGCTACGCCAGCCTGTCGGGCTGGGAGGTCCGCGGCCTGGGTGAGGCCTTCGGGGCACTGGCCCGCCGGTGCTGGCGGACCCGGGCCTTCGGCGACTTCTGGTCCCACGTCCTCGTGGCCGAGGGGTCGGTCGACCTGGCCGTCGAGCCCGAAGTGTCGCTCTGGGACCTTGCCGCCCCGAAGATCATCGTCGAGGAAGCCGGGGGCCGGTTCACCGACCTGGCGGGCACGCCCACCGACGACGGCGGCAACGCGGTGTCCTCCAACGGCCTCCTGCACGACGAGGTCCTCGCCTCGCTGGCCCCGCCGGCCTGAGGCGGTGCCGGCCCGCCGGCCTGAGGCAGTGCCCGCCGCCGGTAGCCTTCGGCGGATGCCCCCCCGTCTGTCGCCGCTCGACGGCGAGCACCGCCGGCTGGGCGCCCGCATGGTCGACTTCGGCGGGTGGGAGATGCCCCTGTCGTATCCCGGCGGCACCCTGGTCGAGCACCGGGCCTGTCGGGAGGCCGCCGTGGCCTTCGACGTGAGCCACCTGGGCACCGTCGTCGTGCGGGGGCAGGAGGCGTTCGACCGCCTCCAGGGCGCCTTCACCAACGACCTGTCACGCATCGGCCCGGGCCGGGCGCAGTACACCCACCTGCTCGACCCCGGTGACGCGTCGGTGCTCGACGACATCATCGTCTGGTGGGTCGATTCCTCTGAGTTCGGTGTCGCTGAGTTTCATGTGATGCCCAACGCCTCGAACACGTCCGCGGTGGTCGGGGCCATCGGCGGCGACGACGTGACCGAGGGACGGGCCGTCATCGCCGTCCAGGGCCCACTCGCCCGGGAACGGCTGGCGGAGGTGGCCCCCGATGCCGCCGCCGTCGGCCGCTTCGAGGTGCGGCGCACTGAGTGGATGGGTACCCCGTGCGTGACCGCGGGCACCGGGTACACCGGCGAGGACGGTGTCGAGGTGGCGGTGCCGGCCGATGTGGCCCCCGCCTTCTGGCAGGCGGTCCTCGACACGGGGGTCGTGCCCGCCGGACTGGGGGCCCGCGACACGCTTCGCCTGGAGGCAGGCCTTCCTCTCCACGGCCACGAGCTCGGGCCGGGCATCACCCCGCTGCAGGCCGGCCTGGGATGGGTGGTGGCGTGGGACAAGGGCGACTTCCGGGGCAGGGCCGCCCTCGAGGCCGAGCAGTCGACGGGCGTCGATCGCGCCTTGCGGGGCCTGGCCACCGAGGGTCGCCAGCCCCCCCGTCAGGGCTGCGCGGTGCTGGTCGACGGTGCCGCCGTCGGCCATGTCACCAGCGGCAACTTCTCACCGACCCTCGGCCACGGCATCGGTCTCGCCCTCGTCACGCCCACCGTCGAGGCGGGCACCGCGGTGATCGTCGAGGTGCGGGGCCAGGACCTGCCCGCCCAGGTGGTGGCGACGCCGTTCGTCGCCAAACGGCGGTCATAGGCGCGATGTCCGACTTCACGCCCCACACCGACGCCGAGGTCGCCGCCATGCTGGCGACCATCGGCCTGTCATCGGTCGAGGAGCTGTTCTCGGCCGTGCCCGAGGCGCTGCGCCTGGCCGGAGGCCTCGATCTCGCCCCCGGGCTGTCCGAGGCCGATGTCGGCGAACGGGTGGCACAGGTGGCCGGGGCCAACCGCCCCGCCGGTCGAGACCTGGTGTGCTTCGCCGGCGGCGGAGCCTACGAGCACGACGTGCCGTCGGTAGTCCGCCGGGTGGCGTTCCGCTCCGAGTTCGTCACCGACTACACGCCCTACCAGCCCGAGGTTG
>CAYTTL010000070.1:0-11449 GCA_964440725.1 uncultured Acidimicrobiales bacterium
GAGGTCCGACGTCGTTCGTCGGCGTCGTAGAACTGTTCGATGTCCAACTGCTGCTCCCTGCCTCGGCGTGCGGCGGCTTCCGATTCGCCACACGACACTACGGCGCCCCGGTCGGGGCTCCTGCCGGGCACCGGTACGCTGGGTAGCTCCCATGCCTGATTCCACCATCCGCAACGTCGCCCTCGTCGCCCACGTCGACCACGGGAAAACGACCCTCGTCGACACCATCCTGCGCCAGACGGGAACCTTCGCCGAGCACCAGGCGGTGGTCGACCGCGTGATGGACTCCAACGACCAGGAACGCGAGCGGGGCATCACCATCCTGGCCAAGGCGGCGTCGGTCACCTGGCGGGGCACCAAGATCAACCTGGTCGACACGCCGGGCCACGCCGATTTCGGCGGCGAGGTCGAGCGGGCCCTGGCCATGGTCGACGGCGTGCTACTGCTCGTCGACGCCGCCGAGGGCCCACTGCCGCAGACCCGCTACGTGCTGTCGAAGGCGGTGGCCGCCGATCTGCCCGCGGTGGTGGTGCTCAACAAGGTCGACCGCTCCGACGCCCGCCCCAAAGAAGTGCTCGACCAGATCTACCAGCTGTTCATGGACCTCGAGGTTCCCGACCACCACATCGACTTCCCCATCATCTCGGCCATCTCCCGTCAGGGCCGGGCCATGGAGGGCGTCGGCTACCCCGACGACGACGCCACGCTGGCGCCGCTGCTCGACGCCGTGCTGCGTACCGTTCCGGCGCCCATCGGCGACCCCGACGCCCCCCTCCAGGCGCTGGTCACCAACCTCGACGCCTCCGACTACCTCGGGCGCCTGGCCATCGGCCGGGTGATGCGGGGCACGCTTCGCGCCGGCCGCCCCGTCGCCCTGGTCACCGCCGGCGACTCACCCCCGCCCCGCAAGCCCGCCCAGCTACTGGCCGTCGACGGCCTGGGTCGGACCCCGGCCACCGAGATCGTGGCGGGTGACCTGTTCGTGCTGGCCGGATTTCCCGAGGTCCAGATCGGCGACACCCTGGCCGACCCCGCCGACCCCGACCCGTTGCCCCGGCTCACCGTCGACGAACCCGTCCTGCGGATGACCTTCGGGGTCAACACCTCGCCGCTGGCCGGCAAGTCCGGCCGCTACCTGACCTCCCGCCACCTGCGCGAGCGCCTGGCCCGTGAGGTGCTCGGCAACGTGGCCATCAGGGTGGAGGAGACCGACTCGCCCGACGTGCTCCAGGTGGCGGGGCGGGGCGAGCTGCAGCTGGCCGTGCTCATCGAGTCGATGCGCCGCGAGGGCTACGAGATGGAGGCCAGCCGGCCCGAGGTGATCACCCGCCAGATCGACGGCGTGACCCACGAGCCGGTCGAAGAGGGCGTGATCGACGTCCCCGACGACCACGTGGGTACCGTCACCCAGATCCTCGCCCCCCGCAAGGGTGTGGTGCTCGACATCCGCGGCGGTGACCCCGGCCGCACCGTCCTGTCGTTCGAGGCCCCCGCCCGGGGCCTGTTGGGGATGCGCTCCCAGCTGCTCACCGCCAGCCGGGGCACCGCGCTGCTGCACACCCGTCACCGCGGGTGGGCGCGTTGGGCGGGCGAGCTGCCCCACCGCAAAGGCGGCGCCATGCTCGCCGACCGGGCGGGCGCGGCAACCGGGTATGCCCTCGACTCACTCCAGCTCAGGGGCGAGCTGTTCATCGGCCCCGGCGACGAGGTGTACGAGGGGATGGTGGTCGGCGAGAATGCCAAGGCCGGCGACATGGTGGTCAACGTCGTGCGGGAGAAGCAGAAGACCAACATCCGCACCCACGCCGCCGACGACGCCATCAAGCTCACGCCCCCGCGGGTCCTCACCATCGAGACGGCGATCGAGCTGATCGCCGAGGACGAGCTGGTGGAGATCACGCCCGCCGCGGTACGCGTGCGCAAGCGCCTGCTCCAGGAGCACGACCGGCGACGGTCAGCCCGCAAGTAGCGGTCCCGATCCGGCGGATGATTGCCGCGAGCGCCGGTCTCGGGACTGCGATCATGTAGACGGCATGCGTGCACGGACGGGATTCCTCGGGGTGGTGGCGGTCTGCGTCGTCGTGTTCGCGTCGCTCCAGTTCTCGGCACCCGAGAACGACACCATGGCGGTCGACGTCGGCGGTCGGGCCATCCCTCTGTCGATGCCGGTCCCGACGGTGGCCGATGCCCTCGCCGCCGCCAACGTCCCCGTCATGCCGGGCGCCCTGCGGGCAGTGGTGAGCGGTCGCGTGCTCGTGGCCGACGCCACCCCGGCGACCTTCACCGTGAACGACCGCCCGGCGGCGCTCGAGACGCCGTTGCGTCGCAACGACCGGGTGGCGATGATCCCCGGCACCGACACGGTGGAGCCCGTCGAGGAACGACGGGTGCAGGGAGTCCCGTCCGGCCTCCCGGAGGTCGAGCGGGCGCTGTACGTCGCCGGCAAGCCCAAGATCGACCTTCAGGTGGTGGGCCAGGTGAGCGGCGAGGTCGTCTCCACCACGCCGGTCGAGCCCGGCGCCCCGGCCGTCCCGCAGACCGAAAAGGTGGTGGCCCTCACCCTCGACGACGGGCCCGACCCGAAGTACACCCCCGATATCCTGCGCATCCTGGCCGAGGAGGGGGTGAAGGCCACGTTCTGCGTGGTGGGCACGGAGATGAGGCGCCACCCCGACCTGGCCAGGGAGGAGCTCGCCGCCGGTCACGCCCGCTGCAACCACACGATCAACCACGCTCACCTGCCCAGGCTCTCCCACGAAGGCGTGGTCGAGCAGGTGAAGGGAAACTCCGACATCCTGACCGAGATCGACGGCGCGGCACCGACGCTGTTCCGGCCCCCCTACGGTGAGCTGTCCCCCGACGCCATCGCCGTCGTACGCGAATCGGGCATGCGGGTGCTGACCTGGAACGTCGACTCGCAGGACTACCGCAAGATCTCGGCGGACAGAATCCTGTCGAACGTGATGGGTGCGGTGAAGCCCGGGTCGGTCATCCTCCTCCACGACGGGGGCGGCGATCGCTCCTCCACGGTGGCGGCGCTCCGTCCGATGATCCGGGCCCTCAAGGCCCGGGGCTACAGCTTCGCCACCCCATTGTTCTAGCTGGGCTACCGGTAGTTGCCGGTGTGGCCCAGGCTGTAGCGGCCGGGTTGGGGGAACAGGGCCAGGCCGTGGGCGCCCTTGCCGACGGGGATCTTGTGGAGCACCTCTCCGGAGGTGGTGTCGAACACGTAGACCACGCCGTGGTTCCGCCCGGTGACCCAGAACTGCGACCCGTCGGCGGAGACACCCCCCATGTCGGGGCTTCCCCCGCCGGGAATGGTCCAGGTGGTCGTGACCGTGTCGGTGGCCACGTCGATCACCGACACCGACCCCCCGAGCCGGTTGGTGGCGTAGAGCGACTTGGTGTCGCGGCTGGGGTACAGGCCGTGGGTGCCCCGGCCCGTCTCGATGAACTTGGTGACGGCCATCGTCTCCCCGTCGACGACGTGGACCCCGTCGCGGTTGCTCGGGCGTTCCTGGTTGGCCACGTAGAACTTCTTGCCGTCCGGGGCCAGGCGCACGTCGATGGGCGCCCCGCCCACATCCAGCTCGCCGACCACCTCCATGCGTTGCATGTCGACCTTGACCAGCCAACCCGAGAACTCGCAGGAGATGATGAAGTAGCTCCCGTCGGCGGAGAAGTCGAGGTGGTTCGGCCCGGAGTGGTCGATGGTGACCGACTTGATGAGCTCCCACGTCTGGGCGTTGCGGAAGTCCAGCTGGCGGAAGCGCTCGGCCACCACGATGGCCATCTGCCCGTCGGGGGTGAAGTAGAGGTTGTAGGGGTCGCGGATCTCGAAGGCGGTGCCCGGCTTCCCGGTGACCGGGTCGATGGGCGTGAGCGAGTTGCCCGCGGTGTTGTTGACGTAGAGCGTCTTCATGTCCCACGAGGGGACGACGTGCTGCGGCCCAGCGCCGGCGGGGTAGTGGCCGATCACCTCGTAGGTGGACGTGTCGATCACGTCGAGCGTGTTGGCCAGGCTGTTGGGGACGTAGGCCCTCGAGGGCACCCCCTCGACGGCGGGGCTGAGGGGTCCCATCGTGGCGGCGTAGACGTTGGGCGGCCCGGGGTCGGCGGGTGGGGTCGTCTCCGCGGTGGGGGCGGGGGGCGCCACGGTGGTCGGCGTGGTGGTGCCGCGGCTGCTGGCGCAGCCGGCGGCGACGACCAGCACGACGACGGCGAGCAGCCTCGAACTGCTGATCACGCGGGCGCGCCGGCAGCCGGCGTCAGAGCATGCCGCACATGCGTGCGGTGTTGGGCCACGGCCCCCAGCCTTCCCTCGCCTGGAGCTCGCGGGCCCCGGCGTCCTGCACATGGGGTGGGTAGTCCTCGGCAGCGCCGCTGTAGCCCAGCGACTGCCAGGTGGAGTCCACGAACTGGTAGGCGCCTCCGCCGGGGTCGCTGTAGTTGCCGCCCGACTCCAGCTGGCGGATGCACTCCCAGGCCTCCTCGTGCGAGCCGCCCCCCGACGGGGGAGGTGGGCGGCCGGTCGAGGCCGCCGGGGCCTTGGTGGCCGTGGCGGCCGGTTTGCCGGCGGCGGCCTTCGGGGCCTGCGCCCGGCGGGCCGCGTCGGCGTCGGCGGACCGCCGGGCCTGTTCGGCCGCCACCAGCGACGTCAGCTCGCCGTTCACCCTGCCCAGGTTGGCCCGCTGGGCGGCCTCGGCGGCCTGGAGGGAAGCCTGTTCGGCCGCCGCGTTGGCGGCCTCCTCGCCGGCCCGTTCGAGCGCCGCCGAGAGGATGTCCTGGCGCTCGGCCAGATCCTGGCGGGCCCCCCGGAGGCCCTCGATGGCCGACCGGTCCATGCCCGCCACCAGGCTCAGGTAGGTGTCGTACACGGCCAGATCGGTGCTGGCGCGGAGACGCTTGCCGAGCACCGACACGGAGCCGCCGTGGGTGTAGGCGTCGACCGCGTGCTGGGCGAGGCGGCGACGGGCCTCATCCTGCTGCCGGGTGGCGGTCCGCACCCCGGTCTCGGCCTGCCGCAGCGACCCCTGCACGTCGTCGATCGCCGCCTGGGTGGCCCGGACCCGCTTGTCGGCCTCGATCACCCGCTGGGCCTGGCCGGCGAGCTCGTTGGCCAGGCGCGCCGCTTCGGCCTGCTTGTCGCCGACGGTGTCGGCTCCTGCCCGTGCGGGCGGGACGACGACGTCGGAGAGAGGCGAGGCGACGAGGAGCGCCACCACGAAGGCGATGGCCGTGAGGGCGCGCCACTCACGAGGTTGGAAGGACAAGATGCCCAGACGCTAGTCATCTCCGATCGCCGCCGCCAACCAGGGACGAGGCTCAGAGTCGGTCGATGACCGCGGTGACGAAGGCGTCGAGGTCGTCGGGCTGGCGGGACGTGATGAGGTTGCCGTCCTCCACCACCTCCCGGTCGACCCACTCCGCCCCGGCATTCACCAGGTCGGTCCGGATCGACGGCCACGAGGTGAGGGTGCGGCCGCGGACGACGTCGGCTTCGACGAGCAGGCTCCCGGCGTGGCAGATCGCCGCGACGGGCTTGTCGGTGCCGAACACGCCCTGGACGAACTTGACCACCCCCTCGTCGGTGCGCAACTTGTCGGGCGCGTGCCCGCCGGGGATGATCAGGGCGTCGAAGTCGGCGGCGTTCACCTGGTCGGCGGTGACCTCGGGCGTGAACGCGTGGTCGCCCTTCTTCCCCGTCACCTCCTTGCCCGCCTCGATGCCGATGACCGTCAAGTCGTGGCCGGCCTCCCGGATGCGGTCGTAGGGCACCCGGAACTCGGAATCCTCGAAGCCCTCGGCGAGTACGAACGCGACCTTGGCCATGGTTCCTCCTTGGACGTGATGCGGACCTCGCATTGTTCCTACCCCGGACCACCGGCGAGGATTCGTGGCCGGGGACCCACCGCCGGTCGCCGACAATGGGTGCGTGACGACCCGCCTGGCCCTCAGCGTCCTCGACCAGACGCCGGTACCCGACGGCTCGACGGTGGGCGACGCCGTCGCCGACACCCTGGTCCTGGCCCGGTCGGCCGAGCGATTCGGCTACCGCCGCTACTGGCTGGCCGAACACCACGACACGCCCTCGCTGGCCGGCACCGCTCCCGAGGTGCTGGTGGGGGCAGTAGCCGCGACCACGACGACGATCCGCGTGGGCTCGGGGGGCGTGCTGCTGCCCTACTACAGCCCCCTGAAGGTGGCCGAGGTCTTCCGGATGCTCCACACTCTGTACCCGGGGCGCATCGACCTGGGTATCGGGCGGGCGGCGGGGGCGGGCCCGGCGGCCGAGGCGGCGCTGCTGGCCGGTGGGGGAGCGTCGGGTGACGATCGGTTCCCCCAGCACCTGGCCGACCTGCTGGGTTTCCTGGCCGGCGACGTGGGCGACGACCACCCGTACGCCGGGGTGCGGGCCATGCCCACCGACATCGGGCCAACCGACATCGGGCCAACCGACATCCGGCCCACCGACATCCGGCCCACCGATATCCGGCCCGACGGTCCTTCGGTGTGGCTGCTCGGGTCCAGCAGCCACAGCAGCGCCGCCGCCGCGGCATTCGGGCTGTCGTTCGCCTTCGCCCACTTCATCACGCCCGACTTCGGGCCGCAGATCGTGGCCGGCTACCGGCGGCGGTTTCGTGCCGGCCTCGTCGACGCACCGCAGGTGGCGGTGGCCGTGTCCGTCATGAGCGCCGACACCGATGTCGAGGCGGAGCGCCACGCGTCCACCACCGACCTGTGGCGCCTGGGGCCCGAGGGCAGCCGCCGGCCGCCGATCCTGCCACCCGAGAAGGTGGCCGCCCACGCCTGGACCGACCTGGAGCGCACCAAGGCGGCGCAGAGCCGGGCCAAGGTCGCCGTCGGCGCCCCCGACCGGGTCCGGGCCCGCCTCGAAGCACTGGCCGCCGAGTACGGCGCCGACGAGCTGGTGGTGCTGACGGTGTGCCACGACCGGGCCGCCCGGCTGCGCTCCTACCAGTTGCTGGCCGAGGCGTTCGAGCTCCCGGCCGGAGCCGGTCGGGCCTGACGAACCAGGCCCGACCGCCAGGGGGCAGCGTCCTAGACCCTGGCCTTCTTGGCCTCCTCGTCGGCCATCAGGGTGGCCAGTTCGGCCTGGACGGAGGCCTCGCCCTCGATGTGCACCTCGGGCAGGATCTTGTTCAGCCACTTCGGCATCCACCAGTTGGCGTTGCCCAGCAGCTCCATGGTGGCGGGGACGAGCACCATGCGCACGATCGTGGCGTCGACCAGCACCGCCGTCATCAGCCCGAGCCCGATCTGTTTGATGAACACGTTGGGGTCGAAGATGAAAACCCCGAAGACGAACACCATGATGGCCGCCGCCGCGGTGATGACCCGGGCCGTGCCCGCCAACCCGTCGGCCACGGCCAGCCCGTTGTCACCCGTGCGCAGATACTCCTCCCGGATGCGGCTGAGCAGGAACACCTCGTAGTCCATCGACAGCCCGAACAGGATGGCGAACATGATCATGGGGATGAATGCCGGGATCGGGGTCTCCGGGATGCTCAGCAGGTCGCCGAACCAGTTGCCCTGCACCGCGTAGGCCATCACGCCGTAGGCGGCGGCGATCGACAGCAGGTTCATGATGCCGGCCTTCAGTGCCACGAGCGGCGACCGGAACACCATGGTGAGCAGGATGAACGACAGCAACACGACCGACCCGATGAAGATCGGGAGGCGCGCAGTGATGTAGTCGCTCTGGTCGATGGAGATGGCGGTCACCCCGCCGACCAGCACCCTCGTTCCGCTGTCGGCGGTGGCGCCGGGAATGACGTCGTCGCGCAGCCGGTTCACCGTACGTTCGGTGGCCTTGTCTTGAGGCTTGTCGGTCGGGAAGACGAGGAGCACGGCGGTGTCGCCGCCCTGGTAGGGCATGGCCGGGGCCACGGCGGCGACGCCGGCGTCGCTCTCGGCCCCGCTCTGGATCGCCCCCAGCACCTGGCTGCGGCCTTGCTCCGGGGTGCCGGCCAGGTCGACGACGAGCTGCAGGGGCCCGTTGAACCCGGGCCCGAACGCCGCGCTCAACTGGTCGTAGGCCTTGCGCGATGTCTCCTTCCTCAGGTTGTTGCCCTCGTCGGGAAAGCCGAAGCGCAGTGACAGTACGGGCAGGGTGATGATGAGCAGTACCAGGGCGCCGCCGATGAAGGCCAGCCACGGGCGGTGCTGGATCACCCGGCTCCACCGGTACCAGAAGGCCCGTTCGCCCTGGTGCGACGCCCGGTTGGTGAAGGGCATCCGCAGGCTGTTGATCTTGGCGCCGGCGAAGCCCAGGACGGCGGGCAGCAGGGTGAGAGACGCGGCCAGCACGGTCAGGACGGCCAGCACCGCGGAGGCGGCGACCCCGTTGAGGTAGCTGAGACCCATGGTGAGCATGCCCAGGAGCGAGATCATCACCGTGCCGCCGGCGAAGAGGACTGCCCGGCCCGCGGTGCCCATGGCCGTGATGTTGGCCTCGCGTGGGGAGAGGCCGGCGGCCAGGGACTGGCGGTAGCGGGTGATGATGAACAGGGCGTAATCGATGCCCACGCCGAGGCCGATCATGGTGGCCACCTGCACCGCCCACTCGGGGGTCTCGACGAGTCGAGAGGCGATGCCGCCGAGGGTCATGCCGATGCCCAGGCCGAACAGGGCGGTGAGGATGGGGAGCCCGGCCGCCAGCAGCGAGCCGAAAGCGATGAGGAGGATGACCAGGGCGAAGATCAGCCCGATCATCTCGGAGCCGATCTCCTGGGTGGCCACCAGGGTGGTCACCTCCACCTGCAGCCCGGGCCGCTGGCCGGGGTCGATGACGTCGAGGAACTCCTTCGGGTACTCGGGGTCCTCGGTGATCAGCTTGTCGAACGTCTGGTCGAAGTTGACCTGGGCGTAGGCCACCTGGCGGCTCTGCGAGATCTGGAATGCGTTCTCGGGGGCGTAGGGGCTGTCGACGCCGTTCGGGACGACATGGGGCTGGGTGGCGGCGGTGGCCATGACGGCTTCGATCTGGGACCTGACCGCGGGATCGTCGATGTCACCCGAGAAGACGAGCTTGATCGAGTCGCCCTGACGGGCGGGCAGACGTTCGGCCAGCACCTCGTAGGCCTCGGACGACTCCGCTCCGGGGGTCTGGTAGTTGGCCCGGTGCTCGGCGGGTAACGAGCCGCCCACGCCTATCACACCGACCAGGATCGCAATCCAGGCCAGGACGACGTAGCGGCGACGCCGGTAGCAGAAGTCAGCGAGACGGATCATGGCAATCCTCCGGGTTGGCGCTGCGGGGAAGGGGTAGAGGAAAGGGCGTCAGCCGGGGGCCGAGGCCCACCACACCGTGTGGGCTGGATCAGCCTTCGTTCGCGTACCCCCTGATGGGAGCCACACATGACCGACGAAACCAAGCGCGCCGAAGAGCAGGTCGAGAAGTCGGGCAACCGGGAGAAGACGGCGACCCCGGCCGAGCGCAAGGGCGGCGACATCCGCGAGGAGAAGTCCTGAGGCGTCCGGCACCGATCGCCTAGATCGCTGCCGGCACCTTTGCGGCCCCGTCGCCGTACCCGTTCCGTCATCCGTCCCTCCGTGCCCGGCGCCGTGACCGGCGCTGGGTTCCCGCGACCATGAAAGCGCAGATGGTAGAGGTAGTCAACCATCTTCTTAGTCAACTATCATGAAGTCATGGTGACGACTGGGGGGTACCACGGCTCCGGTGTGGACCAGCGGGCCACCGCGGTCGAACCGAGCCTGGACGAGCTGGTGGGCTTGCTGTTCCAGCTCACCGGCGATCTCCGCCAGCGCTTCATCGACCGCTCGGCGGAGTTCGACCTCACGTTCGCCCAGGCCCGGGCCATGCGCGAACTGGACAAGCCGCTTCCCATGGGCGAACTGGCCGAGCGGTTGTGCTGCGACGCGTCGAACGTGACCGGCATCGTCGACCGCCTGGAGGCCCGCGGCCTGGTCGAGCGGCGGGTGGATTCCGACGATCGGCGGGTCAAGCAGTTGCTCCTCACCGACGCCGGCTGGGCCCTCCGCCAGGTCCACTGCGAGGCGTTCGCTCACGGCCTGCCCCTCCTCGAGGAGCTGTCGCCCGACGAGCGCGGCCTGCTCGTCGACCTCCTGCGGCGGGCCATCGGAGAGGGTCGCACCCCCCTCTGACGTCCGGCGCCGGCGATTCTCATCGCGCCGGCGGGAACCGCCGGGTGGTCAGCGCCCCCGGCGCTTCCGCCAGCGATCCCACCACCGGGGTCGGCCCTCGGCTTCGCTGAGCTCGGCCAGCACGTCGGGAACGGCGGCGTTGACGATGTCCTCGGCCTCGTCGAGGAGCCTCGCCGCGTTCTCATCGAGGCCGGGCGGCTCGGCGGGGGTGGTGGGGCTCACCAGGCTGCCGTGGTTCCAGTCGACATCGGCCAGGCGGGGGGCGAACGACGCGCAGCCGTCGGGGCACCGCCACGGAGCGTCGGGCGCCAGGTCGAGGGCGCACTTGCGCACGGTCTCGCCTCCGGCGTAGGTCCGGCTCTGGTAGTTCTTGCAGTCGGTGCGCATCGGCATCGCCCAATGCTGGCAGAAACGATTCCCCTACGTAGGAAATTCGGTTGACGTCGTCACCTGGGCATGGTGCGATACAGGGACAGCATTTTTCATCTCCCGCCACCGCGAGGTCGACCGTGTTCCGAGTACCGAGTTGGGCAGACAAGCCTCAGGGCCGAGTCGCTCAGCCGGCGCGCGCGTCCACGTGGATGCCCACTGAGCTGGACAACCGGTGCTTCCACATTGGTCACGTTCTTCCGTGGCCTCGGGGTCGAGGAAGGGGTTGCAGCGGGTAGAGCTCGCCAACCACCTCCGAAGCAAGGCCCCGAGGCCGCCGGCTCCCGCCGGCGGCCTCTCGCTTTGCCCGGAGGGAGGCGAGACAGGGAAATGTTCGCAACGTCAGAGAGGGGTGGCCATGTCGGCCGAGCGGTGGTTCGAGGAACAGACCAAGGCGACGGATCAGGAGGGGCTGTGCCGCGACGGCACCGGCGGGCTGGTCGCGCTCTTCTTCTCCGAGCAACTGGACGACATCGCCCGGGCCAAGGCGATCTGCGGCGAGTGCCCCGTCCGCGAGTCGTGCTTCGAAGAGGCCCTGGCCCGCCGGGAGCCCTACGGGGTGTGGGGCGGGCACCTGTTCTACAAGGGCAAGGTCCTGGCCCTGACGCGACCGCGGGGACGTCCACCCAAGCCCCCCCGGGCCCTCAGTGCCTGAGGCTTGAGCATCGGAGGTCGTTCGGTGGTAGGACCTAGGCGTGGACGACACCGGAAGCGACGAGGCCAGCACCGACACCTCCGACTCGGCGGACGACGCCGGCGCCGCGAGTGAGGACGAAGAGGCGCCCGATACGGGCGGGAGCGAGGCGGACGACGGTCCCGCCGATGACGGTGCCGACGACGACGCGTCCGATGACGACGACGAAGACGGTGG
>CAYTTL010000071.1:0-11405 GCA_964440725.1 uncultured Acidimicrobiales bacterium
CACCCCCTCCCCGTTCTCGGGCGCGATTCGCGCTGGTTCACGGCGCGTTTCGCGCACGAGAACGGTGGGTGGGACGTGAGCGACATGACCGCCTCCCGGGGGAGGTTGTTCGGGAAGAACGTGCTCGAGGGGGTGTTCCGGGCCGGGCCCGAGGAGGACCTGTTCCTCGGCGAGCTGTTGGTGGCCGTCGACGAGACCACCTCGCGTCGCTACGTGTTCCGGGTGGTCGATGTCACCTACGGCACCGAGCACCGCGAATCCGGGTGGGCCGAACGGGTCGCCGGCACGCTGCTGGCCGACGACAGCCGGGGTGAGACGGGCGCCCACACCCTCTACGAGCAGGGCCGCCGCACCTACCGGGTCGCCGCCTGCCGGTGCCTGGGGTACCTCACGGCAGACGGTGAGACGGAGGTGGGCTTCCGCAAGCCCAAGAGCCTGCCCACGCAGTTCTCGCGGGTCATCGCCCCCGAGGCCGCCGACTTCGCCTTCCTCCGCTCGCGCATGGGCGACCTGCCCTTCGGACTGCTGCGCTCGGGCGAGAGCATCGTCGACGTCGAGGTGGGTATATCGGGCGCCAGCCTGGCCAGCCATGTCGGCGTCTTCGCCACCACCGGCATGGGCAAGTCGAACCTGCTGAAGGTGATGGCCGGAGGCGTGATGCGCGCCCAGGGCCGCTACGGGCTGCTCCTGGTCGACCCCCACGGTGAGCACCGCAGCGAGCTGGCCCGCCATCCGTGGGCGGCCGACCGGCTGCGCACCTACGCGGCCCGGTCGCTTCCGGGAACGTCGAGCCTGCGCGTGGGCCTGTCCGAGCTCACCGTCGACGACCTCCGCACCGCCTACGAGTGGAGCCGGCCCCAGGAGGAGGCGCTGTTCGAGCTCGAACGCCACTACACGGCATCCTCGGCGGCTTCGCCGATCGGCGACGGTCTGGCCTGGATGCTGGCGTTCGCCCAGGTCGACGATCTCCCCGGTTTCCGGGAGGTGGAGATCAACAGCCGGGTCGCCCTGAACACCCTGCAGGTCGTCCACCGTCGGGCCCGACGCATCGTCGAGTTGCCCTGCGTGGCCGCCGACGCCCACGTGTCGGTCGGCGAGGCGGTGCTGCGCGACCTGCGCGAGGGCAAGGTGGTGTTGATCGACGTGAGCGGACTGGGGTCCACCGAGGAGGTGCTGGTCGCCTCGTTCCTCACGCGGCGCGTGCTCGACGAGTGGTCGTCGCTCTACCTTGACGACCCCGAAGCCCACAAGCGCCTCCCCGTCGTGGCCGTGGTGCTCGAGGAGGCCCAGCGCGTCCTCAACGCCCAGAACGACCGGGAGTCCAACGTGTTCCCGCGGGTGGCCCGCGAGGGGCGCAAGTTCAAGGTCGGCCTGTGCGCCGTCACCCAGCAGCCCAAGCTGCTCGACGACGAGTTGCTGAGCCAGTTCAACACGTTCTTCATCCTGGGGTTGGCCGACGAGAAGGACCGGTCCATCCTGCGGGGTTCGTCCAAGCAGGACATCAGCGCCCTCGGGCCGGAGATCCAGACGCTCATGCCCGGCGAGTGCCTGCTGGCCAACCTGGAGGCGCCCTTCGCCCTTCCCGCCCGCGTGCATCTCTACGACGACGTGGTCCGTGACTGCCCACCCCCGCCCGCCCCTCGTCCCGGCGCGCCGGTCAACGCCGGCGCGTTCGTCGACTAGTGCGCGTCGCGGCGATCGGCGACGCCCATCTGGGGCGCTCGTACTACTCGTTCACCTCGCCCGGCGGTGTCAACCGTCGGGAGCTCGACTTCGAGGAGTCATTCACGAGGGCGGTCGACCTGGCCCTGGCCCAGCAGCCCGATCTCATCGTGTGGTTGGGCGACATCTTCGACCACCCCCGTCCGACCTACCGGTCCTTCCGGGTGGCCCAGCGCGCCCTCACCCGCATCCGCGACCACGGCGTGGGCGTGGTGGTGATCACCGGCAACCACGACACGCCCCGACTGCCGGGTACGGGGAGCCCGTACTCGGCGCTGGCCGACACCTTCGGCGAGTTCCACTTCGCCTACCGCATGGCCTACGAGCGCTTCGAGCTGCCCGGCCTGGCCGTGCACGCCGTCCCCCAGATGCTCACCGTCGAGGCCAGCCTCGACGCTCTGGCCGAGGCCGACCAGAACCGCAGCCTCGACCGCACCAACCTGCTTCTCACCCATCCCCGGGTGCCCCAGGTCGAGCCCCGCCACGCCGACATCAACGAGATCGAGGTCGACGCCGGGCTCCTGCGGTCCGACCTCGTGCTCCTCGGCCACTACCACTTCCACACCAAGGTGGCCAAGGGCATCTGGTACGCAGGCTCCACCGACACCTTCTCCTTCGCCGACGACCCCGAAGTGGCCAAGGGCATCGCCGTGGTCGACACCGAGACCGGCGAGTTCCGCCATGTCCCCCTCACCGGTCAGCGGCCTCTCGTCACTCTCGAGACCGTGCACGCCCTGGGCCTGTCGCCGGCCGAGGTCGGCACCCTGGTGCTCGACCGGGCCTCCACGGTGCCCGACGGGGCGGTGGCCCGGCTCTACGTCGAGGGCGTCGACCCCGAGGCGTGGCGGCTCATCGACCTCGAGGCCGTGCGCCAGGTGGCCGGCCAGGCCCTGCTGCTGAAGATCGAGCCGACATTCGCCGGCACCACCAGCGAGGTCCAGCTCGTGGCCCTCGACGCCATGCCCGCCCAATGGGCGCGCTACGTGGAGCAGCAGGCCGATCTCGTCGGCTTCGACCGCGACCGGCTGCGCGACCTGGGCACCGAGTACCTGTCCCGGGCCGTCGAGGAGGCGCTCGACTGATGCGGGTGACGCGCGTGTACCTCCAGAACTACCGGGTGTACGAGGAGCCGGTCGAGCTGGAGATCCCGCCCGGGCTGGTGGGCATCTACGGCCCCAACGGCGCCGGGAAGTCCTATCTGGTCGAGAGCCTGCGTTTCGCCCTCTTCGGGCGGTCGCGAACCGCCAACGACGAGGTGCGGACGGCCAACGTCAAGGCTGAATGCGTCGTGGAGATCGAGTTCGAGCACGAGGGCCACCTGTACGTGGTGCGGCGCACCGTCACCGGCGCCAACGCCACCATGCGGGCCTCGGCGTTCGCCAACGGGATGCAGGTGGCCGAGGGCACCCGCGACACGACGCGGTACGTGCAGTCGATCCTGGGCATGGACGAGTCTGCGTTCCGGGCGTCGGTGTTCGCCGAGCAGAAGCAGCTGTCGGCGTTCAGCAGCCAGCCGCCGCACGAACGCCGTCGCCTGGTGCTCCAGCTCCTCGGCATCACCCCGCTCGACACGGCCCGCGACAACGCCCGGCGCGACGCCCGCGAGGCCGACGCCGACCACCAGCGCCTACGGGCGCTGCTGGTCGAGCTCGGTCCGTTGGCCCAGCAGGTGGACAGGTCGGAGGAGGCGGCCGCCGGATCGGTCGAGGCCGCGGTCACCGAGGAGATCGAGGCGGCGGCGGCGAAGCAGCGCTCGGAGGCCGCCGCCGGGCACCACGACGCCCTCGACGTCGTCCGCCAGGAGCACGCCCTGCTGATGGCCGAGGCCAAGTCGGTGGCCGCCGAGCGTGACCGGGCGTCGGCCACCGCCGAGCGGCTGGCCGCCGAGCTGGCTGCCCTCGACGCCGCCGCCACCCGCCTCGACGGATTGGCGGCGATGGCCGAGGGCTGGCAGGAGGCGGAGGCCCGCCTTCGGCTGGTGGAGGCGGTGGTGGCGGCGGCTGCGGTGGCCGACGCCGCCGTCGTGCCGCCGGCGCCGCCCACACCCGACGAGGAGGGCACCGAGGCGGCGCGGGTGGCGGGCGACACCGCCAGGGCCGAGCTGGCCGTCGTCAACGGCCGTCTCGACGGCGCCCGGGCCGAGCTCAGCCGGGCGCAGGACACCCAGGCCCGAGCCGCCCAGCTCACCGGCGAGGCCGACTGCCCCCTGTGCGGCCAGGCCCTCGGCGGTGCCTTCTCCGAGGTCCAGGCCCACCGGGCGACGGAGCTGGCCGAAGCCCAGGCTCGGGTGAACGAGCTGGAGTCCGAGCGGGCCCGACTGGCCGCCCTCGCCACCGACCTGGTTCGCCGTGCCACCGAGGGGGCACGGGTCCTGCGCGACGCCCGTGGTGCCTGGGAGGCCTATCAGGCAGCGATCGCCGAGCGGGCCCGGGCGCGCAAGGGCCTGGCCGACGCCGAGGCCGCCCTGGGTCACACGGCGACGGCGGCCGAGCGCGCCGCACTGGCGTCGGAGGTCGACCGTCGCCGCCGGGCGGCTGACGAATGCCTGCAGCTGCGAGGCCGGCTGGAGCGACGCCAGCAGGCGGTGGCCGAGCTCGACGTCGTCCGTCTCCTGGTCGCGGAGAACCAGGGCCGCCTGGATGCCATCGACGACAAGGTCTCGGCGCTCGGCTTCCGCCCCGACGACCTTGCCGCCGCCCGGGCGGCCCGACACCAGGCCCGCCTCGACGCCGAGGAGACCGGCGCCCGGGCTCAGGCGGCGCGGATGGCGGCCACCGAGGCCCTGGCCCGGGTCGATGCCGAGCGGCGACGTCTGGAGGAGGCCACCGAGCAGCACGCCCGGCTCGACGTCCTGGCCGAGCAGGCCCGCCACCTGGGTCGGGTGGCCGAACTGCTCAGTGCCTTCCGCAACACGCAGGTGGCCGCAGTAGGACCCCGCCTGTCCACGCAGGCCGCCGAGCTGTTCGGCGAGCTCACCGACCACGAGTACGACCTGCTCCACGTCGACCCCGACACCTTCGAGATCCGGGTGAGCGACGCCGGCCTCCTCTACGGCATGGGCCGGTTCTCCGGCTCGGAGATCGACCTGGCCAACCTCGCCCTGCGCGTGGCCATCAGCGAGCACGTCCGCTTCCAGTCCGGCGGGGCCGTGGGACTGCTGGTGCTCGACGAGGTGTTCGGTCCTCTCGACGACGACCGCAAGGAGCGCATGCTCCTCGCCCTCGAACGCCTGAAAGGGCGGTTCCGTCAGGTCCTGGTCGTCACCCACGACACCGAGATCAAGCACCAGCTGCCGAACGCCATCGAGGTGGTGAAGCTCCCCGGGCGGCGGGCGACCGCCCGAGTGGTGGCGGCGGGGGCCTGAGGATCTGTTACAACCGGAGATGGCCTGGATCTTCGACCTCGACGGCGTGCTGTGGCTCGGCGGTGACCCCATCGACGGCTCGGCCGACGCGGTGGCCGCGGTGCGAGGGGCGGGCCACCGGGCGTTGTTCCTCACCAACAACTCCTCCCGATCGGTGAGCGACCTCGTCGACAAGCTCACGGGCATGGGCATCGAGGCTGATCCCGAGGAGGTCATCAGTTCGGCCCGAGCCGCGGCCAGCCTCCTCGAGGCCGGCACCACCGCCCTGGTGTGCGCGGGCGAGGGCGTGCGGGAGGCACTGGGCGAACGAGGGGTCAAGGCCGTGGCAGAGGGCGACGCCGACGCCGTCGTCGTGGGGTGGCACCGCGAGTTCGACTTCGACCGCCTCACCGCCGCCTATCGGGCGGTGATGGCCGGCGCCCGCCTGATCGGCACCAACGACGACGCCACCTACCCGAGCCCCGAGGGATCCATCCCCGGAGGGGGCGCCATTCTCGCGTCGGTCGTCGCCGCCACCGGTGTCGACGCCGAGGTGGCGGGCAAGCCGCACGAGCCCATGGCCGAGCTGGTGCGGCGACGCCTGGGTGACGACCTCGACGGAGCGGTCCTGGTGGGCGACCGTCCCTCCACCGACGGCCTCATGGCCCGGCGTCTCGGTGTCGACTTCGCCCTGGTGCTCACCGGCGTCACCGATGCCGACAACGTGCCCGACGACCCCCCGCCCGAGCACGTCGCCGACGACCTGTCGCAACTGGTGCAGCGCCTGATCGACTAGCTATCGGCATAGACCCACGGGTCGCGGGTGAGGGCGCGCAGCCGTGTCTCACACCGGTCGTCGACGGCGGTCATGACCAACGCCGCCTTGCCGGGCTTCTGGGGCCCGGTGACGGCCACGTCGTAGCTGCCGGGCACTTCGCCGCAGCCCGAGGTCTGCAGCTCTATCCGTCCGGCCTGCAGGATGAAGCGTCCGTTGGACGCGCCGTCGCCGTCGGGAACGATCATGGTGATGGTGCCGTCGCCCCGCAACTGCAGCGTCGCCTGGTGGAGCGATCGGTAGATGCCCGACACCTCGCCGGGGCTGTTCGGGGTTCCCGGCGCCGGCGGCTTTACGTTCTGCATGTCGAGCATCCGGGCCCTGGTGCCGCACCCGACGAGGGCCAGGGCCACGACCACGAGCACGGAGTACCTCAGACGTCTCATCTCCAAATCGTTGCAAACAAAGGGGTTCCACGTCCAAGCAGCGCGAAAGGCCTTGCGGGACAAGGGAAATGCTTGACCTGGGGTAGCCGGTCGGGTCAGATGGTCAACGTGGGCCGTCTCGCGGAGGTATCGGTGAACAACGGCGACCGGGTGGCGTGGCTCGGGTCGGCCCGTCGTGCACCGCGTTCCGCAGGGCCCGCGGCGGAGACGCCGCTCACCAAAGAGGCGGCTTCGGCCACCTCAGCGTCGGCAGCACGTCGGCACCGGCAACGAAGGCCGTGAAAGGCCAAGGCCACCAAGGGCCGTTGACGAAGGGGAGGCAACACTGATGAGCGCAGTCAAGCGGACCGCATCGGCGGCCAAGAAGACATCGGCCAAGAAGGCCCCGGCCAAGAAGTCGGCCGCAGCCAGTAAGAGCGCGGCCAAGACATCGGCCAAGAAGGCGCCCGCCAAGAAGACGGCGGCGAAGAAGGCCCCGGCCAAGAAGACGGCGGCGAGGAAGGCCCCCGCCAAGAAGGCGCCGGCCAAGAAGACGTCGGCCAGCAAGACGTCGGCCAAGAAGACGTCGGCCAAGAAGGCCCCCGCCAAGAAGACGGCGGCGAGAAAGGCCCCGGCCAAGAAGGCCCCCGCCAAGAAGACGGCGGCGAAGAAGAGGTAGTCCGAGGGCTACAGGTCGTGCATCGCCTTGAAGCGCTCAGCGAAGGCGATGCCCGCGGCCCGGCCGTGCTCGGCGGCACGATTGGCGATCCGCTGACGGAACTGCTCGGTCTCGCCCCCGGCTGAGGGGTCGTCGATCTGCATGGTGGAGCGGTACTGGCTGCGGTGACACAGGATGGCGGCCACCTTGGCGTCGAGGTGGTCGGAGATGTCCTCGATGTGATCGGGCTCGTCGGCCTCCCACAACAGCAGGGCGGCCGGGCGGTGCGGCGGTGCGGCCAGCTCGGGGAAGAAGTGCGGGTCCCGGGCGGCGACGATCGCGTCGGTGAGCAGGAACCCGGCCGCCCGATGGTCGGGGTGGAGCCGGTACCGCTTCCACGGGTCATGGCCCAGCACCACGTCGGGACGGATCCGGCGGATCCACGACGCCACCTCCCAGCGCTGGCGGAGCCCCGCCTCCAGCTCGCCGTCGGTCCACCCGCAGAACACCACGTCTCCGGCGCCGCCGAGGGCCAGCGACGCCGCTCGCTGCTCGTCGCGCCGGGTGGCGACGAGTACGGCGGTATCGGCGTCGGGGTCCCACGACCCCTTCGACCCGTCCGTGCACACGAGGTGGTGCACCGAACAGCCGGCGGCCGCCCACTTGGCCAGGGTGCCCCCGCAGCCGAACTCGACGTCGTCGGGGTGGGCCCCCACCGCCAGTGCCCTCGCGGGCACGTCCAGGTCACTCATGTGGCCGCCGTCACCGCCAGGTCGGACGGCAGGTCGACGTCGCGGCCCAGCTGCGGCTCACGTACGACGCGCAGGGCCAGTCCGAGGCGTCGGGCCTCGGCCCCGTGGCGGGCGAACGAACCCGGTCCGTAGGAGAACGTGAACCCCCGGGCGACGGGCACGCACGCCACGTTGGTGCCGTCGTCGCGCCGGTCGGGGACGAGGGTGACGCCGGCGAAGGCACCCACCCACGCCAGGTCGCGGGCGAGGGCCAGGTCGGCATGGGCCACGATCACCCGGGCCGCTCCTTCGGCCGCCAGCCGGTCGACACCGGCCTCGACGGCTCGGTTGAGCCCGCGCTCGGGTTCCCATACGACGAGGGCGTGGTGGTCGCGAGCCCACGTCGCCACCTCGGTGTCGTCACACACGACGGCCACGGGCAGTGTTCCCGCCGCCCCCAGCACCCGGGTGGCCATCGCTCGGGCCAGGGCGTGCCGTTGGCCGGCGTCGAGGGCGGGGGCCAGGCGCAGCTTGGCCTCGGTGAAGGCCTTGACGGGCACGAGCACGGCCACGGGGCCCATGCCCAGGTTGTCGGCCACGTTCGAGTGTATGGGAGCCCCACCGTTCCTGTCGCGCCCGGCGACGTCCGGTGTCGTCGAGCCCGACAGGAATCGGGAGGTCACAACGACGACAGCGATGCCAGGCGGGCCACTTCGGTACGGGCCACGAACCCCACCGCCAACGACACCTCGTTCACGAGGGCCAGGCCCTGCCGGGCGAACCGGAAGGCGTACGTCACGCACCCTCCCGGAAAGAGGTAGTAGCGGGTGCCGCGGTAGCCGTCGACCACCGACGAGACCCGCTCGAAGCGGCGGGTATCGGGCTCGTCGGTGTTGATCTCGGTCGTACCGGCGGGAACCGGCCCCGGGCCGCAGGAGGCCTTCAGCTCGACCACCACGGCGCGATCTCCGGCGCGGTCCGAGTCGAGGTCGAACGTCGACCGGCCGTTGCGGACGTCGATGTCCCGGAAGGTCCAGCCCGCGGGAAGGGCGGAGATGCACGGGATCTGCGTCGCCCCCGGCACCGATTGGGCCATGAGCACCAGCACCTCGGTCTTGCGGCACCCCGGAACCAGCCCGGCCTTGTACCGGGTGGCGCACCCGGTGAGGCCCGACGCGGCCAGCACGGCCACCATCACCGGCACGATCGACAGGACCCGGCGGGATCTCACTGGCCGCGACTTACCGGACCTGGATGCCGCGGAAGGCGTTGAGGATCCCGACCAGGGCCAGGGCGGCGCCGGCGAGGACGGCTGCGCTCAAGCCCAACCGACGCAGGCTCCAGTGCTGGATCCGGATGGGCGGGTGGTCGGGGGCCAGTGCCCGCAGGCGGCCCAGGCAGTCCCTCCCGTCCTCCCTGAGCCGGGCCCGCAGCTGGGTGGGGAGGCTGATGCCACGGGCGGCGGCGAGGGCCTCGGCCAGCTCGTCGTCGGAGAAGAGAAGCTGCGCCCGGGCGTAGACGCGGTCGGGGTCGCTGCTCAATGCCAGGACGAGCATCATGTTGGCCAGGTCGACGGCCTGGCGCCACGGCGACGGTCGGACCTCGGCGAAGGCAACGTCGACGAGGAACACGTGGCCGTCGCGCACCAGCACATTGGCCGGCTTGATGTCGCGATGGGCGAGCCCCGCGCTCCAGAGCCGCTGTACGATCCCGAGGCCTTCATCGATCGTGGCGTCGTCGACGGTGACCCCCCCGATCTCCTTGGCTCCGGCGAGGAACTCGGTGACGATGAGGTACTCCCGCTCGGGTGTGATCTCGACGAACCCGAACGGCTGCGGTACGGGAAGGCCGCCGGCGAACATGATCCGGAACAGGTAGTCCTCGTACTCCACCAGGCGACGGACGGTCGAGAAGGTGGCTTCGTCCTCGAGGCGTCCGTACAGCAGCGTGCGCCCCACCTTGTACCAGCGGTCCGAGCGCAGGTGCGCCGCCGTGTACACCTTCCCGAACAGGTCGGGTTCGTCGTCGCCGGCCAGGTGGATGAGCACCGGCGTGGAGCCCCAGGAACCCTCGAGGGCGAACGGCTCGACCGACTGCACGTCCATCCCCAGCTGCTCGGACAGGGCCTGGCGTATGGCCTCGCCGCGCCGGCCGCCCACGTCGACGTGGGCGGTGCGCTGGCGGCGATAGGTGATGGGGAAGGCGTCGACGGGGACGAGCAGCCGGAAGGCCACGATCGGAATGGCCACGCCGACGATGCCGCCGACGATGACGTCGGCCGGGCTCTCCACGCCCAGGTACACCTCGGCGAAGCCCAGCAGGACCAGCGTCGAGAAGCACAGCCAGGTCACCGGCGACGTCTTCCTGGGACCGGGCGGGGCGTCGACACCCCGGGCGATCCGCAACCTTCCCTGGGGCACCAGCATGTACGCCGCACCCCCGAGGGTGATGCCCAGGGCCACCATGGCGCGTGACGGATGGGAGAAGCCCCGCCAGTTGCCCAGGATCTCGATGCCCACGGGACGGGGCCGGGCCACGACGATCTGGACCACCGAGGTCATCCAGATGGCGAAGAGGATGCAGCCGACGAACACGATCACGTAGCGGAAGCGACGGAAGGCCAGCGCGACGGCCACGATGATGGCCTGGAGCACGAGGATGGTGGCGTCGGCGCCCAGCCACTGCACGCCGCGCATGACCCGCGTGAGGCCGGCGTTGCGCAGGTCGGCCACCCTGCGCATCACCGCCCGGTCGATCCCGTCGGTGCTCGGGCGGGCGTCGGTCAGGAACAGCACCAACCAGAACAGGAGCACGACCCCGCACGCCACGGCCCAGGCCAGGCCGCTGCGCCGGAGGTCGACGGGCAGTGGCGGCGGCGCACCGGAGGGGCGCCGCCGGGTGGGGCTGGTCGCCGGCGGTTTGGCGTGGCCGTGGGACAATGCCGCGGTGCCGGCCCCCCGTCGCCACCTCCTGGGCGCGTCAGTCACCGATCACCGCCAGACGTGCACGTTCGGCCGGACGAGCACGGCCCGCCGGGGCATCGCCCTGTGGCTGGTGGCCGTGGCCCTGGTGGTCGCCGCCTGTTCGGCGGATTCCGAGCCGCCGCCGGCCGCGGCCCATGACGACCTCATCGTGGGCGCCTTCGCCTTCACCGAGAGCAGCATCCTGGCCGAGCTGTACGCCCAGGCCCTCGAGGCCGCCGGTTTCCCGGTGCGCCGGACACCGGGGCTCGGTTCGCGCGAGGTCGTCGAGCCGGCCCTCGAGCAGGGGGCCATCGACGTGCTGCCCGAGTACGTGGGCACGGCCCTGCAGTTCCTGAGCGGAGGGACCGAGGAAGGCGACGAGCTGGCCGACACGGCAACCGCGGTGGCCCGGTTGTCTGCCGCCTTCGCGCCTCGCGGCGTCACCGTGCTCGCCCCCGCCGAGGCCCAGGACAGGAACGGGATCGCCGTCACCCGGGCGACGGCCGGCCGCTTCAACCTGGCGCGCGTGAGCGACCTGGGCACGGTCGCCGGCGACCTGGTCTTCGGCGGGCCGCCCGAGTGCCCGGAGCGCCCGTTCTGTCTGATCGGCCTGCGCACGGTGTACGGGTTGACGTTCAAGACGTTTCGCGCCCTCGACGCCAGCGGTCCGGAGACGGTCGGGGCCCTCGAGGGCGGGGAGGTGGATGTCGCCGTCCTGTTCACCACCGCGCCGTCGCTGGCCACCAACGACTTCGTCCTGCTCGAGGACGACCGTCGGTTGCAGCCCG
>CAYTTL010000072.1:0-11288 GCA_964440725.1 uncultured Acidimicrobiales bacterium
GGTGGAGACGATGGGACTCGAACCCACGACCCCCTGCTTGCAAAGCAGGTGCTCTAGCCATCTGAGCTACGTCCCCGGGCGTGTGTGTTTCGCCCCGAAACCCTACCGGACTCGCCGTTCAGGATTCCTCCGCCGGCTCGGTCGTCGCCAACCGCTTCGACGGCCACACTGCGGGAAGGTCGGGCGGGACGTCGTCGAACATCGCCCCGTACCAGTCGGGGTCCTTGCCCAGCAGCGAGGAGCGATGGCTGCGGTGGTACTCCTCGTCGCCGAGCCACGGTGGTAGGCATCCTGCCCGGTCCAGCTCCGCCTGCCCCCGCACCTCGGTGACACCCAGCTCGGCCACCTCGGCGCGGATCTTCAGGTCACACGTGTCCGCCCGACCTCGGCCGCACCACTCGCGACAGATCGCCACCCCGTAGGCCGCCAGCGCCTCCTCGTAGCCCCGCCACTGGGCCACCGCCGGGTGGTGACGCCAGCCATACCCGGGCACGGTGATGGCACGAAGGATCTGCAGCGCCTCGACCCGTTGCTTGCCCAGGCGGCGGTCATCGAGCGCTGCCGCGCTTTCGGCGAAGTCCGGGTACGGGAGGAAGGTCTGCATCAGCTACCGGAGCGAGACGTACCCGGAATCGGCGAGTTGAAGACAGATTGAACCGGCCAAGGGGACTCCCCGGTCGCAGCTGAAGTCAGCTCGACCAGGGGCTCAGCGGGCGATCCTGGGGTACCCCGTCGATGGTCAGGTCGACCCTCTCGTTGAAGAAGGCGACCAGGCCGGCGATTCGAGGGCACTCCGGGACCGGCTCCGGGTAGCTCCAGACCACGTCGGTGTACACGGCGTCGCCGACCCGAACCGACCAGTACGAAGCCGTGCCCTTGTAGGGGCAGCGGGTGACCGTGTCGGAGGGCACGAGCAGTTCCTGGCGCACATCCTCGGGGGGCAGGTACCACCGCGTCGGCAACGGCGACTCGAACAGCGCGTGCGGCCGCCGGGACTCGGCCACCACCTGACCGTCCAGCTCGACGCGCACATGCCGTTCGCTGGGCACCACGTCGACCCGCTTCGACGTGTCGCGGGCGTGGACGTGCACCTCGAAGGCCTCCTCGAACCACGACACGCCGGCGTCCCAGGTGAAGGTCCAGTACCCGTCGAGCATCTCCAGCGGCGGCGGTGGCCCCGAACAGAGCTGAGCGACCCGCTCGAGTACGACGTCGCCGACGCGGAGGTCGTGGTCGACCCGGAAGTCGTCGCCGCCCGGGGCCGGGCTGGGCGAGAGCAGGTCGGTACGGACGTCGGCGGCGGGCAGGCAGTAGGTCGGCAGCTTCCCGGGGCCGTACCAGGCGAGCAGCAGGGCCCGCCGGCTGTCGGCCACCAGGGTGTCGCCGGCGCGCGCCCGGATCCACCGGGGCGACGGCTCCACGCGCGGCACCGGCAACTCGAACCTCGGTTTGGCCTGGTCGGACATACCTCAGACGGTACGCCTGGCGGCGGCGGCGAGCACGACCGCTTTGGACGAAGTCCGTCCTCGCCCGTTTACGCCGCCCGGTACCGGGTATGCCCGAGCAGGCCAGACGTTTCGACAGAGGCACCGACTCGAAGAGGAGCACCGAATGTTCGTGTGGACGAAGGGCCCCGGCCGACCCGCACGCCACCGGATCATCTGGTGGCCGTTGCTGCTGTCGCTGGTTGCATCGGTGGTGCTCACCATCCTGCTCAACGCCCTGATCTGACCAACCTGGGACGGTAGGAGACCGCCTCAGCCCGCTTCCGGCGATTTGCGGGCCCGGCTGGGGGCGACGCGTGGTGGCTCGCCGGGCATCTTCGGGTACACCGGGGGCCACGGCGCGTCGGGCAGCCCGGCGGCCCGGTCCCGCTCGGACATGTCCATCAGCGGGTCCAGTGCCTGTGGCGCGGCGGCCATCACCGCCCACGGATCGCCGTCGGCCTCGACCCGCGCCGGCACCGAGGCGATCGTCATCTCGTCGGGGACGACGGTGTCGAGCTCCTCCCACGCGAACGGCGTGGACACCTGGGCCCCGGGCCGGGCCCGCACCGACCACGCCCCGAAGATGGTCTTGTGGGGCGCGTTCTGGTTGAAGTCGACGAACACCCGAGTGCCCCGCTCCTCCTTCCACCACGCCGCGGTGATGAGGTCGGGACGCCGGCGCTCGAGCTCGCGGGCCGCGGCCACCGCTGCCGCCCGCACGTCATAGGACGTCCACCGTCGCTGGAGCCGGGCGTAGACGTGGATGCCCCGGTTGCCCGTCGTCTTCGGGAGGGCGACGACGCCCAGCTCGTCGAAGAGAGCCTTCACCTCATGCGCCGCCTCCCTGACCATGGGAAAGGTGACCCCGGGCGTGGGGTCGAGGTCGATGCGCAGCTCGTCGGCGTGGCCCGGGTCGCTCGCCACCGTCGGCCACACGTGGAACCCGAGGCACCCGATGTTCACCGCCCACAGCACGTGGGCCAGGTCGGCAGCCACGAGCGCCTGCGAGGTCGTGCCGTTCGGCGTGCTGACCACCGCCGTCTCCAACCAGTCCGGCCGGGCGTTGGGCACCCGCTTCTGGAAGAACGACGAGCCGCCGGCTCCGTTGGGGAACCGCTGCAGGAGCACGGGTCGCCCACCCATGGCCGCCATCAGCGGACCCTCCACGCGCTGGTAGAACCGGACGAGGTCGAGCTTGGTGTCGCCCCGCTCGGCGAAGAACACCTTGTCGGGGTGGGTGATGGTCAGCTCCTGCCCCGCCGCCTCCACCACCACGCCGTCGTCGTCGGCCGCCATCAGGCCGAGCTCGCCGAGCCGTTCTGAGCGCGATTTCCAACACCAGGTGTTAGAAATCGCGCAAAGAACGCCGGGGTCATGACGGGCCGAGCGCGCCGGACCCGGCCGACGTGGCGGCGAGGCGGGCGGCGTCGTCGTAGCGGTCCTCGCGCGCCGACTCCCGCTTCTCGTGGGCCATCCACTGGGCGAGCACGATGGCCACCGCGGCCAGGCCCAGCAGGTCGCCGACCGCCCACAGGATGCCCGCCCCGGTGCGCTGGTCGCTCAGGGTGTGGGCGGCGAACAGCGGCTCCTGCCCGCTCAGCAGGGCGATGCCGAGGAAGGCGTGGAACGGAAGGGCCACGAACACGTACAGCAGGCGGAACCCGTGATGGAGTCGCCACACGCTGGGGTCGAGGCCGACGACGGGCCAGAAGAACAGCATCCCCACCACGAGGAAGTGGACGTGGACGACGTCGTGCACGTAGGCGTTGCGCAACGACAACTCGTACAGCCCGCTGAAGTACATGGCGACCATGGAGCCGCCGAACAGCAGCCACGCCACCAGCGGGTGGGTGACGATCCTGGCCGGCGGGCAGTGCAGCACCCGCAGCAACCGCCGCTGCGTCGCCCGGGAGCCGGCCTGCAGCGCCAGGGTCACCGGGGCGCCCAGGGCGAGCAGCACGGGACCGAGCATCGACAGCAACAGGTGCTGCACGATGTGGGTGCTGAACGAGCTGTCGGCGTAGGCGGCCAACCCCGATTCCAGGGCCACGACCACGACCGCGCACCCGGCCAGGAACGACACCGTGCGGGCCGTCGCCCACCGCCGGCCCTTGTTCGCCAGCCGCCGCACACCCACCAGGTAGGCGGCGGCGAGGAGCACCACGAAGGCCAGTGGGAGCGGCTCGAACGTCCAGTCCGTGAGCACGTCGACGAACGTCGGAGAGCCGGCCGCGAGGGCCTCGGTGGGCGCCACCCGGCACACGGTACTTCTCACGTGGCTGTTACGATCCCAGCCGTGACGGAGGGGGCGGTTCTCACTCAGTCAGAGGTCCGGCGCCCGTCACCCCTGGCGGTGGGCACCATGGTGTGGCTGGCGTCGGAGCTGATGTTCTTCGGCGGCCTCTTCGCCTCCTACTTCACCATCCGGGCCGAGACTCCGGAGTGGCCCCCGGCGGGTGTCGAGCTCGAGGTGTGGCGGGACGGCATCTTCACCGTCATCCTCGTGGCGTCCAGCTTCACCATGCAGTTCGCCGCCCGCCACCTGGAGAAGAACGACCGCCGGCTGGCACGCCGGTGGATCATCGCCACGCTCGTCCTGGGCTTCGTGTTCCTCGGCAACCAGATCGTGGAGTGGTACGAGCTTCCGTTCACCGGCACCACCCACGCCTACGGATCGCTGTTCTTCTCCATGACCGGCTTCCACGGGTTCCACGTCCTGCTCGGGCTGGTGGCCATGGTGGGCCTGCTCGGTCGCATCGCCGGGCCGGGACCCGATCCCGGTGACGGGCACGCCGCCGAGGTCATCACCTTCTACTGGCACTTCGTCGACGTCGTGTGGATTGCCCTGTTCGCGATCATCTTCCTCCTCCAATAGGGCATCGATGCGCAGAGCCGTGCTTCCAGTTGTCCTGTCGGCGATCGGAGTGGCCATGGTGATGACCTTCGGGGGTGGTACGGCGGGGGCGGAACGGTTCGCTCAGCCGGTGGCGGACGACAGCCTGGTCGACGCCGGCCGCGACCTCTACAACGAGTCGTGCACCAGCTGCCACGGTCCCAGGGGCGAAGGGATGACCCTGTCGGGCGGTGTGGTGGCGCCGCCGCTGGTGGGTGTCGGCCAAGCGGCCGTCGACTTCTACCTCTCCACCGGCCGGATGCCTCTGTCCAACACCAACACGCCCCAGGCGGTGCGCAAGCAACCGGCGTACGACCCGGACCAGATCAAGGCCCTCGTGGCGTATGTGGATTCGTTGGGCAGCGGCGGGCCCGAGATCCCCGAGCTCGATCTCGACAGGGCATCACTGAGCCGTGGCGGTGAGCTCTACCTGCTCAACTGCTCGGCGTGCCACAACGCCGCCGCCGTGGGTGGGGCCTTGAGCTACGGCGCCTTCGCCCCGCACCTGTTCGAGGCCACCGCCGTGCAGATCGCCGAAGCCCCGCGGGTGGGCCCCGGGAACATGCCCGTGTTCGGGCCGGACACCCTGTCCGACGAGGAGCTCAACGACATCGTCAAGTACGTGCTCTACCTGCAGCATCCCGACGACGCCGGCGGCAACCCCCTCGGCCACCTCGGTCCCGTCACCGAGGGCCTGATCGGCCTGCTCTTCGGCCTCGGCGTGCTGATGGCGTTCGTCGCCTGGCTGGGGACGAGAGCATGAGTCCCGAGGAGCGACAGCCCACCGACGCCGAGATGGACGAGAAGGAAGAGGCGGCGACCAAGGACGACCGCCACCTGGCCATCAGCAGCACCAACCCCCGGCGCACCGAGACCGGCGTCGGGGCGTCGTTCCTCGTCGCCACCGCCGCCGGCATCGGCCTCGCCGTCACCTACTGGTTCGGGGGACAGACCCAGATCGAGGGTGCCCTGCTGTTCCTCTGCCTCGGCGGGCTGGGGTTCGGGATGACCCTGTGGGGCAAGCAGCTCATGCCCCACGGGCCGTTCGAACAGGAGCGCGAGAACCTGGTCGGCAGCGACGAGGACAGGGCGGAGTTCACGTCCGCCTTCGTGCGCGGCGAGGAGGCCTTCGGCCGGCGCAAGCTCCTGCTCACCTTCCTGCTCGGGGGGTTCGGCGCGTTAGGTGCGGCGCTGATCTTCCCCATCCGTTCCCTCGGCCCGAACCCCGGCCGGTCGCTGTTCGAGACCCCGTGGGGTCCCGGCGTCCGCTTGGTCACCACCGAGGGCAAACCCGTCAACGTCAACGAGCTCGAGGTGAGCGGGTACATCACCGTGTTCCCCGAAGGCCACATCGGCGAGGACGACGCCCAGACGATGCTGCTCAGGGTCGGCGAGCAGCCCATCACCACCCGTCCGGGCCGCGAGGAATGGTCGCCGGAGGGGTATCTGGCCTTCTCGAAGCTGTGCACCCACGCCGGCTGTCCCGTCGGCCTCTACGAGCACGCTCGCAAGCAGATGCTCTGCCCCTGTCACCAGTCGACGTTCGACGTGGTGGCCGGATGCCAGCCGGTGTTCGGCCCCGCCACCCGCTCGCTTCCCCAGCTGCCGATCATGGCCGACAGCAACGGCTTCCTGCGGGCCCGCAGCGACTACACCGAACCCGTGGGACCGGGGTTCTGGAACCGCGGATCGTGACCAGGACCAAGACGAAGAAGAAGGGCCGGGCGGGCCGTACCGCGGGATGGTTCGACGACCGCCTGGCGGCGTCGCGCTTCGTGCGCACCGCGCTCAACAAGATCTTCCCCGACCACTGGTCGTTCATGTTGGGCGAGCTGGCCCTCTACGCCTTCGTGGTCCTGATCGTCACCGGGATCTACCTGACGTTCTTCTTCAACCCCAGTCTCGACAAGGTCATCTACGACGGCTCGTACGCACCGCTTCGGGGCGTGGAGATGTCGGCGGCCTACGAGTCCACCCTCAACATCACCTTCGACGTGCGGGCCGGCATGGTCATGCGCCAGATGCACCACTGGGCCGCCATCGTGTTCCTCGGGGCCATCGTCGTGCACCTCTGCCGGGTCTTCTTCACCGGAGCGTTCCGCCGCCCCCGGGAGCTCAACTGGATCGTGGGGGTGACGCTCCTGCTCCTCGCCATCCTCAACGGCTTCGCCGGCTACTCCCTGCCCGACGACCAGCTGTCGGGCACGGGCCTGCGCATCATGTACTCGATCCTGCTGTCGATCCCCCTCATCGGGACGTGGGCGGCGTTCCTGCTGTTCGGGGGGGAGTTCCCTTCCGAGATGATCATCTCGCGCCTGTACGGCATCCACATCCTGCTCGTCCCCGCGGCCATCGCCATCGTGCTGGGCGCCCACCTGGCCATCATGTGGCACCAGAAGCACACCCAGTTCAAGATCGAGGGGGCTCGCGAAGACAACGTGGTGGGATCACCGCTGTGGCCCACCTACGCGGCCAAGAGCACCGGCCTGCTCTTCATCGTGGCCGCGGTCATCGCCGCCCTCGGTGGTCTGGCCCAGATCAACCCCATCTGGCTGTACGGCCCCTTCGTCAGCGAAAAGGTGAGCTCGGCGTCACAGCCCGACTGGTACATGGGATGGCTGGAGGGGGCGCTACGTCTCATGCCCTCCTGGGAATGGCGGGGTTGGGGGTACGAGATCCCCAACCCCTTCTTCCCGGGGGTGCTGTTCTCGGCGATCGTCTTCGGCGCCCTCTACGCCTGGCCCTTCATCGAAGCCCGGTTCACCCACGATCGCGAGCCCCACAACATCCTCGACCGCCCGCGCGACCGTCCGGTGCGTACCGCGATCGGGACGTCGACGCTGGCGTTCCTGCTCGTCCTCTTCCTGGCCGGGGCCACCGACGTGCTGGCCGTGGAGTTCAGCCTCTCGGTCAACTCCATCGTGTGGACCTTCCGCCTGCTGATCTTCCTGGTGCCCCTCGTGGTGGGGGTCATGACCTATCGCATCTGCAAGGAGCTGTCCGCCGCCGGCGCCGGCCACCGCAAGACCCCCGAGCTGATCGACCGGTCGCCCGAGGGCGGGTACGACTCCCACCCCGCTCCCCTACCGGCCGGTCAGTCCGACTCCGAGCCCTACCCGGAGCCCCTGCCCGAAGCCGTCGCAGCCGAACGCAACGAGCAGCCCTCGTCGAGCGAACCGAGCGCCCGGTGATCGCGCACTCCCGACGCCGGGCTGCCATGGTGGCGGCCGTCGCCGGCCTGCTGTTCCTCACCGGATGCGAGGTCCCCGACTTCGGTGCCCACGAGGGGGCCACCACCCAGGGCCAGGACATCTTCCGGTTGTGGCAGGGCGCGGTGATCGCCGCCCTGGCCGTCGGGGCCATCGTGTGCTGCCTGATCTTCTACGTGATCATCCGCTTCCGCCGTCGCGACGACGAGATCCCGTCGCAGCACGCCGCCAACATCCCCCTAGAGATCGCCTACACCATCATCCCCCTGCTGATCGTCGCCGGGCTCTTCTACTTCACCACCACCACCCAGGACCGGGTCGACAACATCTCGAACACCCCGGCGGTTCGTATCAACGTCACCGCCTTCCAGTGGGGCTGGAAGTTCCAGTACACCGACACGCCCGTGGTCATCTCCAGCCAGGGCGCCGAGAAGCCCAAGCTGGTGCTGCCCGTCGACCAGACGACGCGCATCACCCTGACGGGCATCGACGTGGTCCACAACTTCTTCGTGCCCGAGTTCCTGTTCAAGCGTGACGCCACACCCGGCCTGGTGACGTCGTTCGACCTCCATCCCGTCAAGACGGGGACGTACCTCGGCCACTGCGCCGAGTTCTGTGGGCTACGCCATGCCGAGATGCTGTTCGACGTGTCCGTGCTCAGCCGCGCCGACTACGGCCGCTGGCTGAGCGACCAGGTATCCGGGGGGACCTCATGACGCTGGTCGACGAGAAGGAGGTCACGCCCTCCGCCGAGCCCCCCGAGCACCCGAAGCCCACGGGGCTGCTGCACTGGTTCACCACGACCGACCACAAGGTGATCGGCAAGAGCTACATCGTCACCTCGTTCCTGTTCTTCTGCCTGGGTGGCGCCCTGGCCCTGCTCATGCGTGCGCAGCTCGCCATTCCCGAGAACGACTTCCTCGACCAGCAGGACTTCAACCAGGTCTTCACCATGCACGGCACGATCATGATGTACCTGTTCGCCACGCCGTTCGGGTTCGGCCTGGCCAACTACTTCGTCCCCCTGCACATCGGCGCGCCGGACATGGCGTTCCCCCGCCTCAACGCCTTGTCGTACTGGCTCTTCCTCGGGGGCGGGATCCTGGTGATCTCGGGGTTCTTGACCTCGGGCGGGGCGGCCGACTTCGGATGGGTGTCCTACGCCCCCCTGTCCGACGGCGTGCACACGCCCGGAGCGGGGGCCGACCTTTGGATCATCGGGTTGATCCTCACCGGCATCGCCACCATCGCCACCGCCGTCAACATCGTGACGACGGTGTTCTGCCTGCGCGCCCCGGGCATGACCATGTTCCGCATGCCCATCTTCACCTGGAACATGCTGGTGACGTCGGTGCTGGCCCTGATGGCCTTCCCGGTGCTCACCGCCGCCCTGGCCCTGCTCTTCGGCGACCGCCACTTCGGGATGCGCATCTTCGACGTCGACCGGGGAGGGGTGCCGATCCTGTGGCAGCACCTCTTCTGGTTCTTCGGCCACCCCGAGGTGTACATCATCGTCCTGCCGTTCTTCGGCGTGGTGACCCAGGTGCTGCCCGTCTTCTCCCGCCGTCCCATCTTCGGGTACAACGGCATCGTCTTCGCCACCCTGGCCATCGCCGGACTGTCGGTCGGCGTGTGGGCCCACCACATGTTCGCCACCGGAGCCGTCCAGCTGTCGTACTTCGCGGCCATGTCGTTCCTCATCGCCGTGCCGACGGGGGTGAAGTTCTTCAACTGGATCGGCACCATGTGGGGAGGCAAGATCAGCTTCCCCACGCCCATGCTGTTCTCGCTGGGCTTCATGATGGTGTTCCTCGTGGGCGGCCTGTCAGGCGTGCTCCTGGCCTCGCCGCCGATCGACTTCCAGCTCCACGACACCTACTTCGTGGTCGCCCACATGCACTACGTCTTGTTCGGCAGTGCGGTGTTCGCCGGGTTCTCGGCCGCCTACTTCTGGTATCCGAAGATGTGGGGCCGGATGCTGCGCGAGAGCTGGGGGCACATCCATTTCTGGTGCCTGTTCATCGGGTTCAACCTCACCTTCTTCCCCCAGCACATCCTGGGCGAGCGGGGCATGCCCCGGCGCATCCAGAGCTACGGGAGCAGTGACGGGTTCTCGTTCATGAACATGATGTCGACCCTCGGAGCGTTCCTGGTGGGGATCTCCACCGTCTTCTTCATCTGGAACCTGTGGGCGTCGTGGCGCAAGCCCGTCCCCGCGGGCGACGACCCGTGGGGCGGCCACACCCTGGAATGGTGGACCACGTCGCCGCCTCCCTCGCTGAACTTCACCTCGCTGCCGCCCATCCGCTCCGACCGCCCGGTGTGGGACGCGCACTACGGCGAGCCCCAGCTCGCCGGGGCCAAGGGCGAGGACCGCAGCAGCCGGGTCGACGAGGTGGTCGACGAATGAAGCTCGAGGGCGTGGTGTTCGTGATCACCGCGGCGTTCTTCCTGCTCATCGCCGTCATCTACTGGTTCGTCAGTTACGAGCCGGCCGGCACCGTCCTGCTGTTCACGACCGTCGGCCTGGGCGCCATTCCCGGCGCCTACCTGGTGTGGAAGGCCCGGGGCCACCCCCCGCGACTGGAGGACCGTACCGACGCCACCATCGCCGAGGGCGCCGGGCGCATCGGTTCGTTCCCGGAGTCGAGCGTGTGGCCGCTGGGCCTCGCCGGCGGCCTCAGCCTGATCGGCCTCGCCTTCGTGTTCGGCATCTGGCTGGCGTTGCCCGGGGGGGTGCTGGTGCTGGTGGCCATCATCGGCGCCATCCAGGAAGGCCGCCGGGGTGTCGAGGCCGACCACCCCCAAGGCGACCCCGAAGCGCTCTGAGCTCGACGGGCCCTGTCGCTCAGGCCGGGTTGGCGGTGCCGGACTGCCTGACGCCGACGGTGATCCTGCCCACGTAGCCGGCGCCCTGGGGGACGGCGTCGAGCTCGGCGGCACCGGCCCCGGCGTTGCGGTAGATACCGTCGGAGGCGTTGCGCACGTCGCGCCCGGGACGCGACGCGTAGGGCGCCGCTTGATAGACAGCGTCGGTGACGGCGTCGTCGAAGAACAGCTGACCGGTGTGGACGACCGAGCCGCCGGCGTGGACCTTCATGTGGATGTGCACGGCCCGCCCCCGGTACCAGCCCGGGTAGACCGTTCGGAAGACCACGGTGCCGGCGGCGTCGGTCACCTGGGTGCCGCGCATGAAGGTCTGGCCCGTGGTGGACGACCCGCCGGCACCTCCCTGGCTGAACCCGGAATACGAGCCGCCGGCGTCGGTGTGCCAGACGTCGACTGCTGCGTCACGGATCGGGGCACAGCCGTCGGCGGTGACAACCGTCACCTGCAACTCGAGCGGCGCTCCCGGCCGGCCTTCGGTGATGTCGCTGCGAACGCTGTCGAGGTCGAGGTAGAAGGGCCCCTCGGTGGTCTCGCGGGCGAGCACGCACGCCGCTGTCTGCGGCGCCACCGACGTTGACGCGCCGGCCGATGCCGCTGCCGCGGTTGTCGTCGTGGAACCGCTCGCTTGCTTTGCCGTGTCGGTCCTGCCCGACGAGCAGCCAGGAACCAGCGCCACCCCGGCCAGGCCGAGCAGGGTCAGGGCCCGGCGCCGGCTGAGGACGGGGCCGTCGTGGGGCGCGTCGTGATCGTCGGTCATCGCTCCACTCTGGCAGCCCCGCCTGAGAATCGCCTGGGCCGATCCTGGGAGTC
>CAYTTL010000073.1:0-11277 GCA_964440725.1 uncultured Acidimicrobiales bacterium
CCGACGACCGTCCTCCGAGCGAGCACCTCACCGCCTTCTACCTGTGGATCGCCCTGGGCGGGGCGCTCGGAGGCGTGTTCAACGCGGTCGTGGCTCCTCTGTTGTTCGACAGCTTGGTGGAATACCCCCTCGTCATCGTGGCCGCCTGCCTGCTGCGCCCGCCGAACCCGGAACGCGCGACGACGCCGAACAGCCGTCGACTGGATCTTCTCCTGCCGCTGGGCGTGGGCGTCGCATACCTGGGGATCGCCGCCCTCGCCCGAGGCCTGGGGTATCCCTCGCAGGCCCGTTCCGTGGCCCTGGTGGTCGCCGTGGTGGTCTGCGCCACGTTCAACGCCCGACCGCTCCGGTTCGGACTGGCGGTCGGAGCCGTGCTGGTCGCCTCCGCCCTTCCGTTCGGCTCAACCGACGACACCCTGTACGCCGACCGGACCTTCTTCGGCGCCCTCAGGGTGGACCGCGACCGTGATCGCCGGCTGCACCTGATGGTCCACGGCACGACCGTGCACGGGGCCCAGAGCACCGATCCCGCCCGACGCCTGGTGCCACTCACCTACTACTGGCCGGTGGGCCCGGTGTTCGCCACGCCACCCGGGCGGGCACCGACCTCCGACGTAGCCGTCATCGGCCTCGGCACCGGATCGTTGGCGTGCTACGGAGTGCCGGCACAGCATTGGACCTTCTACGAGATCGATCCCGCCGTCGAGCGGCTGGCCCGGGACCCGAGCCTGTTCACCTTCCTCCGCGACTGCCCGCCGGCGTCCGAGGTCGTGGTGGGAGACGCCCGCCGCTCGTTGTCGCGTGCGTCGGGCAAGACGTTCGGGGTGATCGTGGTGGACGCCTTCACGTCCGACTCGATCCCTGTGCACCTCCTGACCCGCGAGGCGCTGGCCATCTACCTCGACCGCCTGGCCGAGGGCGGCATCATCGCCGTCAACGTCAGCAACCGCTACCTCGACCTCGACCTCGTGGTGGGCGACCTCGCCGCCGACGCCGGGCTCACGGCCATGGTGCGAGACGGCCCCAACGTCACCAGTGCCCAGGCCGACGAGGGCAAGGCCGGATCGGTGTGGGTGGCGATGGCCCGGCGTTCGAGCGACCTCGCCTCGCTGGCCGCCGACCCGGCCTGGGCGCCCCTCCCCGCCCGGCCGGGGTCGTCGGTCTGGACGGACGACTTCTCGAACCTTCTCGGCGCCTTCCGCCGCGAATGACCGACAGTGTCCGCCGGCGTGCCTACCGCCGGTCGGAGAACCCCTCCACGACCCGGTCGGCGAAGTCGGGCCAGGCGTCCAGGGCCCACGCCCCGAACTCCCGCCCGGTCAGCGCCGCGCAGGCGAGACCGGCGGGAGGATCGACCCAGAGGAACGAGCCGGAAGCTCCGAAGTGCCCGAAGGTCTCCGGTGAGTTCCGTCGCCCGGTCCAGTGCGGCGACTTGGCGTCGCGCAGCTCGAACCCGAGTCCCCAGTCGAGCGGCTCGAAGCGTCCGATGCCGGGCAGCACCCCGTCGAGGCCGGGAAAAGCGACGGTCGTGGCCGACCGCAACGTGGCGGGCGACACCAGCGTGGGTCCCAGCAGCTCGGCCGCCAGGCGCAGCAGGTCGTCGAGGGGGCCGACCAGGCCGGCCGCCGCCGATCCCTCCAGGCGCGTCCGTCCCATGTCGAGGGGGCCCAGCACCGCCTCGGCGAGGTACCTCTCGAACGACATGCCGGCGCGCTCCGACAGCGTGGCCGCCAGGATCTCGTAGCCGCGGTTCGAGTAGATCCGCCGCCGCCCGGGGGCGGCAAGAGACCGCGCCTCGTCGAAGGCCAGCCCCGACGCGTGCGCCATCAGATGCCGCACCGTCGACCCCGTGGGCCCCGCCGGCTCGTCGAGGTCGACGGTTCCCTCCTCGACGGCCACCAGCACGGCCACGGCGGTGGCCAGCTTGGTCACCGATGCCCACCGGCTCGAACGGTCGCCGTCTCCCCACGCGGCCAGGACGGCCCCGCCGTCGCCCACCACGCCGGCGGCGGCACCCGGCGCGCCCGCGATGGGGTCGGGCACTACGAGCGGCCGGCGCTCTTGGCCGCCTGATCCAGCACGCGCAGGATGTCGTCGCCGTAGCGCTCCAGCTTCACCGGGCCGATGCCCGCACAACGGGCCAGGGCGACGAGGGAGCTCGGCGCCTGCTCGGCGATGCCCCGCAGGTGGGCGTCGCTCATCACCACGTACGGCGGCATCTTCTCGCCCCGCGCCTGTTCGGTTCGCCAGGCCCGCAGGGCCTCGAAGACGGCCTCGCCGGCGGGGGTGAGCGCCTGGACGGGAGGACGTGACCGCTTGCCGGGCACGGGCACGGGGCGTTCCGGGGCCATCGCCGGGGCGGAGGCGACTCCGGTGAGCTCGTCGAGGAACGGTGAGGGGGTGGAGGCGTCGGCGAGGACCACGGCCGAGGTCCGGGCGCGTGTCACGCCGACGTGGAAGATGCGACGTTCCTCCTCCACGTCGTCGGACAGCCGGTGCGGGAAGAGGCCGGCCGACGCCCCGAACACGATCACGCGCGGCCACTCGCGTCCCTTGACCTTGTGGACGGTGGACAGGTGCACCCCCTCGCCGGTGGTGGCCGCGATCGTCGAGCGCAACCAGGACTCGAAGGTGGAGGGATCGGGATGCAGGGCAGCCACCTGTTCGAGGGCCCACAGGTCGTCACCGTGGGCCGAACGGTCGACCGCTCCCCGAGAGGAGTCGAGGGCGTCGAGGGCGGAGTCGAGCCCCACCCGGACGCGGATGGTGCGCAGCGCCGACGCGGTGTCGCCGCTCGCCACGGCGTCGACCAGCAGGGCGACGTCGGCGACGTAGCCGGCCACCCGCTCGGCATCGTCGCCCGACAGCCAGTCGGCCAGGCGCTCGAGCTCGGTGACCGACGTCTGGGGCCGCCTGGTCATCATGGTGAGCACGTTCCTGGCGATCCGGCGGGGGGGTCGCCGGACGGTGGCGGAGACGTCGGCACTGTCGATGCGGTCGGGGTCCAGGCCCATGCGCAGGTAGGCGAGGGCCGCCGCCGACCCGGTCCGGGAGAGCACCTCGGCACCGACGGCCCTGGTGCACGGGACCCCGGCCTCGGTCAGGGTGACCTGGATGGGCAGGAGCACGGAGTTGACCCGGGCGAGCACGGCGATGTCGGTGGCGGCCACGCCCTCCTCGCGCCAGGCCGTCACCTGGTCACGCGCCGCCGCCGACAGGTCGTCCACCCGCTGCAGGTCGAGGTCACCCGCGGCCTCCGCCCGCCCCGGGGCGGGGGCGATGTGCTTGGCCAGGCGGCGCCGGTTGTAGCCGAGCAGGTTCCCGGCACCGGTCACCACCGCCGGCGGACAGCGGTAGTTGACCGTGAGGTCGTAGGAGGCGGCGCCCGGGAAGTAGCGCCCGAAGTCGATGAGGAATCCGGGGTCGGCTCCGGCGTAGCCGTAGATCACCTGATCGTCGTCTCCCACGCCGAACACCGAGGCGGCGGGCCCGGCCAGCAGGCGGATGAGCAGCACGTGGGCGGGGGTGAGGTCCTGGAACTCGTCGACCAGCAGGGTCTTGGCGGTGGCCCGCGCCCGCGCCCGGACGTGGGGATCAGCCAGACAAATGCAGACGGCACGGTAGATCTGCTCGTCGAAGTCGACCAGGTTGCGTTCGGCGAGTAGCGCCCGGTAGGTGGGGAAGGCGTCGGCCACGCCGGCGGCGTCGGGGACACGGGCCTCGGCCTCCACGGGGTCGACCAGGCCCAGGCGGATGAGCGACAGGGCATCGAGGTAGGGCGCGAGAGGATCGGCGTTGGTGCGGTGGCGGACCCTCACCACCCGCTCGACCAGGCCTCGGGCCTCTCTCTCGTCCACGACGCGCGGCCCGCTGGCCATCGAGCAGATGGACAGCCCCAGCGAGTTGAGCGTGCGGATGGTGGGGCGCAGCGGCGTCGTGCGCTCCCGTAGCTCGTCGGCGGCCTTCACGTTGTAGGCCACGGCGGTGAGCAGGTCGGGCTCGTGGCCCCGCCCGGCGACGAGGTGGCGCAACCGTTCGGTGAGCACCCGCGTCTTGCCCGATCCCGCAGGGGCGATGATGCGGGCGGGGCCGCCCGGGTGGGTGACCGCCGCCATCTGGTCGGGCGCCAGCTCGGCGCCAGGATCCTGGTCGCGGGCCGGGGTGAGGCGGCCGGCATCGATGGAGTCGCGATGGACGACGACCTCGTCGACGGCGACGGGCTGGCGTGGACCGCCGTCGCACCACGCCGGGCTGCCGTCGGCGAGGACCAGGTCGGCCGGCCCGCCGGGTGGGTCCCCTCCGGCGATGCGGGCGGCACGCACCGCGTGCCACCACACCGGCTCCGCCTCCGGGCGCCGCCCGTCGTAGGTGTTGGCCCACACCAGGAACTGGAGCCGCTCGCGACTGAGCTCGTGGGCCGGCCCGAGGGCGTAGGGCGGACGCCGCTCGGACTCGGGCTGGCGCAGCACGTCGGCTTCCACCGCCAGCTCCACGACCACCCGCCGCCGCCGTGACCAGGCCTCGTGCAGCGTCGCCACGCCAGCCGCGGGTTCGGCCATGACGGCGTCGTCGACGACCACGCGAACGACGCCCTCCCACCCGTCGGGCACCGCCCCGCCCGGGCCGACCACCAGGCCCCGGCCCAGGGCCTCAGGACCAGGGAACGCCATGGTCGAGCACCGTAGCGGCAGGGTGGGAAAGGAGACGGCCGGCGGCGGGGTTCGGGGTCCCCGCCGCTCGGAGGAGGGCGGGGTTGGGGCCCCGCCCGGGGCGGCGAAGCCGCCAGGAGCTCAGCACCGGCGGCGGGCCACCAGGAGGTGGTGGGGGTGAGGGTAGCCCTTGTGCAGGGGGAGGTGACGGACGTCGAGGCCCTCGTCGACCAGCCACCGGCCCATCTCGGCCGGGTCGACGAAGGTCATCCCCTCGCCGACGGTGATACCCAGCACCCGGACGGCCAGCGTCTCCTGGACCCGGTTCCACTGGAACTTCCACCTCGGGGCCAGCGCCATCTCCTTCACGGCCAGCACGCCGCCGGGCGCCAGGCGGGCGGCGCATTCGCCGAGGAGCCGGCGCTGGACCGCGGCGTCGAGCAGGTAGGCCACGTCGACCACGACGATGGCATCCCATGGTCCCGCCGGCAGCGCGCCGGGAGGAGCCACGGTGATCTCGACGGCGGCGCCCCTCAACCGTGCCCGGTCGGCGGCGGCGCGGGCATGGGGAACCTTGCGCTCGTCGACGTCGACGCCGACCACGCGGCGGTCGGAGTCGGCGACGGCGGCCAGCAGGGAGAACACCCCGTGGCCACAGCCGACCTCCAGGACGCGGCCGCCGGGCGGGAGCTGGGCGGCCACGGCGCGCAACGGGCACGTCCACCACCGCAGCCGCACGTGCGCCCGCACGGCGAGCGGAGCGTCGACGTAGAGCGACAGGACCTCCCGGCTCGTGCTGGTGCGGGCCCGGCCGTACGGTGACCTCCAGGCCGGTGTGCGGGCCTGACCCACCACGCCGGTGACCCCCGTCATCTCCCGAGGCCGGCGGCGGCGGGGAGATCGGCGTAGGTGGCCAGGGTGAACCCCAACCGGGCGACGGCCTCGTGTGAGGCGTCGCTGGTGAGGGCGTCGAGCTCGTCGGGCCAGTGGTAGTCCCACTCGTACCGGTGCCGGTCCGGGTCGTCGGGCTCGCCGGGGTGGACGGTGAGCTCGACCGACGGCGCCCCGTGGGCAGCCAGACGCCCCAGGATCGTCTGGAGCCGGGCGTGGTCGAGCTTGCCCGACACCTCGATGCCGGTGCCGTCGCGGGGGTAGCGCAGCCCGGCCCCGTCGGCCCGTCGCGCCAGGTGACGGCCGAGGACGGTCACGCCCAGGGCGAGGGGGGACGCCCCCCGGTAATGGGGCACCCGGACGGCGGGGATGCCGTAGCGACAGGCCAGGGCGAGGACGACGGCGCCGACGGGCGGCCACAGGTGCAGGTGCTGATGGGCGTCGAGGTGCCCGATGGGGACGCCCAGCTCGAGCACCGAGTCGAGCTGGGCGGTGAACTCCCGCCGCAGGTCGTCGGCATCGACACGCCCGACGAGCATGCGGGCCAGCAGGCCCTTGTAGCTGGCCTGAAGATGGCCGCTGTGGTCGACGAGGGTGGGGATCTCGGCCGCCGACAGCAGGGGCGGGTCCTCCCCCACCGCGGCCAGGTGCACGCCCACGCCCAGCGTGGGCGCGTCGTGCAGCCACGGCGCCACCTTGGGATACGCCGGGCCGAGGGCCAGCACCGAAGTGCTGGTGACGATGCCCTCGCGGTGGCCCCGGAGGATGCCCGAGGAGATGCGCTCGGTGAGGCCGTAGTCGTCGGCGTTGACGATGAGCAGTCGTTCACTCACGACAGGTAGGAGCCCCGGGCGAACAGCGAGGTCATCGTCAGCAGACCGCAGGTGCTCACCCCCAACGCCAGGGCCCGCACCCTCGGATGCTCCACGAGCACCTCGGCGGCGGCGGCGAAGCAGGGGAAGGCCACCAGCACGTAGCGGCCCGACCCGAAGAAGTCCTTGGTGGAGAAGGCGGCGAGGCCGACGGCGAGCACGCTGAACACACCGTAGCCCCACCCGAAGCGACGGAACACCCGGGGCACGAACGCCAGGGCAACGAAAACCACGACAGGGTGGGCCAGGTAGGCGAGCACCGACGGAGGGTCGCCGAAGTTGGTGACGTTCTGGAAGAACTCGACCTTGAACCAGGTGCGAAGCCCCGCACCCTGGCCCCAGGACTTCTCCACCTCGGCGAACAGGAAGGGGTTGTCGAAGCGCCGGGCCAGGAACATCGAGTAGGCACCGAGCCCGACCACGGAGAGGAGAACGGGAGCGTCCCGCCAGTTGATTCGACGGAAGTCGACGAGGGGCACGCGCCCGGCCGCCTCGGGTCCGGCGACCTCGGCCCGACCTGCGACCCCACCGTCGATCCTGCCCCGGGGGAACACGCCGCGGCGCTCCATCGCCCGCACGGCCAGCCCCACGACCACGACCAGTCCGACGGGACGGGAGGCGGTGGCCAGCGCCCCGGCCAGGCCGGCCAGCCATACGTGTCCCGACTCGAGGAGGAGGAAGGCAGCCAGGAGGGCGGCGATGAACAGGGCGTCGGCGTACACCGCGCCATAGAGGTAGTAGGCGTAGGGGTAGAGCAGGAACAGGCCCAGCGCTGTCCAGGCCGCCGGAGGCGAGAGCCGGTCGCGCAGCCACATCCACACCATCGTCGCCGCCGCCGAACCGGCGACCACGGTGAGGACGATGCCCGCGAGGAGGCGGTTGTCCAGCACCGCCCCGAGGCCGCGCATGGCCAGTGGATAGGCGGGAAAGAACGCCACCGACGACTGGCGCCCCGGGTTGTACGAGTACCCGTTGTTGGCGATGTCGAGGTACCAGATGGAGTCGAAGTGGACCCACCCCTCGAACCACGGGCTGTTGCGGAAGTAGCCGGTCCGGGCGTGGGACCACGGGAGCCACGCCACCGACAGGCCGGCGACCAGCCACACGACCACGACGGCCACGGCAAACGCCAGCGCGCCGTACCACCAGGGGGCCGCCGGCCGACGATCCTGCGGCGCGTCGTCCACGCCGGGATCAGGACGTGCGGCTTGTCTCGACACCATGGGTTCTGGGCGACGTCTCCCGATCGACGCGAGGGCCGCGAACGCCGAAGCTACCACCTGGCGCCGACGGCCCCCGCTCCCGTCAGAGCGGGAACGGAGCCGTCAGACGGCGGGCAGCGACCGTCGGCGCTGCTCGAGAAAGCGTCGTTCGGCGGCATTGGCGACCAGGGCGAGCGCGGCGTCGTAGGCCTCGACGGCGTCGCCGTGACGCCCGAGACGGCGGAGCAGGTCGGCCCTGGTCGCGTGAAACAGGTGGTAGCCGCCCAGGTCGAGGGAATCGACGGCGGCCAGGGCGGCCGCCGGCCCGTCGACCTCAGCCACGGCGACCGCCCGGTTGAGGGCGACGACCGGCGTCGGTGAGAGGACGAGCAACTGGTCGTACAGGGCCAGGATCTGCCGCCAGTCGGTATCGGCCGCGGTGGCGGCGTCGCCGTGTACGGCGTTGATGGCAGCCTGCACCTGGTAGGGACCGGGGTGGTCACGGCGGATGCACGCGGCGACCAGCGCCTGGCCCTCGGCGATCAGGGCCCGGTCCCACCGCGCCCGGTCCTGGTCGGCCAGCAGCACGAGCGAGCCGCCGGGGCCCGTGCGCGCCGCCCGGCGGGCCTCGGTCAGCAACAACAGGGCGAGAAGACCCGTCACCTCGGCCTCGTCGGGCATCAGGTCGGCGAGGAGCCGGGCCAGGCGGATGGCTTCGGCGCACAGCTCGACCCGCACCAGCTCGTCGCCGGCGGTGGCCGTATAGCCCTCGTTGAACACCAGGTAGACGACGGCCAGCACCGGGCCCAGGCGGTCGGGCAGCTCGGCATCGCTCGGCACCCGGTAGGGGATGGCGGCGACGCGGATCTTGCGTTTGGCCCGGACCAGGCGCTGGGCCATGGTGGCTTCGGGTACGAGGAAGGCGCGGGCGATCGCACCGGTCTCGAGACCGCCGAGCAGCCGGAGGGTGAGTGCCACCTGGGCGCTGGTGGCCAGCGCCGGATGGCAGCAGGTGAAGATCAGACGCAGGCGGTCGTCGGGCACGGGTCCCACCTCCGAGGGCCTGTCGCGGTCGTGGACGAGGAGGGCCTGGGCGTGGCGGTCGTCGCGCGACGCCTCCCGCCGCAGCCGGTCGATGGCCCGGTTCCGGGCGGTCGTGACGATCCAGCCTCCGGGGTTCGGGGGGACGCCGGCGGTGGGCCAGCGCCGGACGGCCACGACGAACGCCTCCTGGACCGCCTCCTCGGCGAGGTCGATGTCGCCGAAGAGACGGACCAGGGTGGCCACGGCACGACCGGACTCCTCCCGGAAGGTCGTCTCGACACTCGGGGTGGCGGCGTCGCCACGAGCGGCTTACGCCTCGGGCTCGGCCTGGAACGGACGCACCTCGACGGGCGCCCGGCAGGCGGTGGACGCCTTGGCGGCCCACGCCAGGGCGGCATCGAGGTCGTCGGCTTCGATGACCCAGAACCCGCCGAGGTGCTCCTTGGTCTCGGCGAACGGGCCGTCGGTGGTGACGACCTCGCCGTTGTCGACCCGCACGACGGTGGCGGTGTCCGCCGGGTGGAGCCCACCTGCGAACACCCAGGCCCCCTTCGCCTTGATCTCGTCGTTCACCACGTCGACGTCGGCGTACATCTGCTCGATCACCTCGGCGGGCGGCTCCTCCTCGCCCTCGACCATGTGCACGGCCAGCAGGTACTGGGTCATCGGATTCTCCTCTCACGCCGGGCCGGCACGGTGCCGCCCTTCACCCTGTCTACGAACGACGGTCGCCCGGATCGACACCCGGGGAAGAGTTTCCTCCGACCTCGTCGCTATCGTGCGCAGCGATGGGGCTCCTGGCCACTCTGGTCGAGCAGTGGCGCGACCTGGGCCCGGTCCTGTGGCTGGTCGCCGCCGGCGGCGCGGCTGCCTGGGCCCTGCTGGTCGCGGTCGTGGCCCTCGCCACCCGTCCCCGTGACGTCGCCCCGGGACCGGCCACTCTCGACCTCGGCGGCCCCGAACCGGTTGCCGTGGTGAACCTCATCACCAGCGGGTGGCGACTGGGCCACGAGTCGATCCCCGCCACCCTGCTCGACCTGGCCGCCCGGCGGGTGCTGGACATCGACCAGGTCGGTCAACAGACCCTGATCCGCGTCCGACCCGATTCGGCGCGACCCGGCGACCGCACGGCCGCGCTCGAGCCCTACGAACGCATGGTGCTCGACCACGTCGCGCATCATGCCGTCAGCGGGGTCGTGCCCGCCGAGGCCCTCACGACCGGTCCCGAGGAGGAGGCGCGTGGGTGGTGGCGGCGGTTCCGGAAGTCGGTGGAGCGCGACGCCCGCGATCGGGGCCTGTCCCGGCGGAGATGGTCACCGGCGGTGCACGTCATGCTCACCGTGGCGTCACTCGCCGTCGCCGCCCTCGTGGCCGTGGCGGCCACGACCCTGCCCGACGACCCGGACGATTCCGACGACAATCCCGTGGGCGCGGCGATGGCCTTCGGTGTGATGACCGCAGCGATGCTCGTCGTGACCGTCGAGGCGATCAACGGCGAACGGGACACCCCCGCCGGGCGCCAGGTCGCCGGCCGCTGGCTCGGGCTGCGGACGCTGCTGGCGGAGGACCCGCTGTTCGGCGAACACCCCCCGGCGGGAGTGGCCATCTGGGACCGCCTCCTCTCCTACGGCGCGGCGATGGGGGTGGCCCACGGCGCGGTGCGGGCCCTGCCCCTGGGCAGCGAGAGCGACAAGGAGGCGTGGAGCTCGGTGGGTGGCCACTGGCGGGTCGTGCGCATCCGCTATCCGCGCTTCCTGCCCCCCGGCTACGGCCGTCGTCCGGGCATCGTCCTCCTCGTCGGCCTCGTCCAGGTGGTCCTGGCCGCGCTGGCATTTCCGGCGGCGGCCGCAGCCGCGGACGGGCTGAGGGACGCCGTCGCCGGCGTCTCCACCGACGACAGTGTGCCCGCCGGCGTCAGCCTGGGCCTCGGCATCGGTTTCGGCGTGGTCGTCGCCGTGGCCGCAATCGGTGCCCTACGCGGCACCGCCATGGTCGTCGCCGGCGCCATCGACCTGTTCGCCTCCCCCCGACGCGTCGAGGGCCGTGTGCTGCGGGTGCGGCGGCGGGGCGACGACGAACACCCCCGGTGGTACGTCGCCACCGACGACGGAACCGGCGCGGAGATCCGGGCGTGGCGGACGGCTCCGGGGGGAGTGGCCCAGGGCGCCACGGTGCGGGCGGAGGTCACCCCCTGCCTCACCCATGTCCGTGACCTCGAGATCGCCGAGCCCGCTCCCGTCCGCCCCTCGCTGCCCGATGACGACGAGCCCGACCTGGCGGCCGGGGGCGCGCCCCTCTCCACCCTTCTGGGCGCGGCCGGCTCGGCCGACGACCACCCGCTGGTGGCGCCGCTCGGGTCCGGCAGCCCTCCCCCACCGCTTCCCGACGCAGAGGCGGTGTCGGCCGCCTTCGGCCGCCCGCTGCACCCCGACCCCGCCGCCCGCCCCCACCCGCTGGCCAGGAACGGCCGGTCGGCGACCTTCGCGGCCGACGACCGGACGATGGTGCAGGTGGCATGGGTCGACCCCGGCTTCCTCCAGGCCCACCGCGCCATGCCCCGGCTCCTGCGGAGGACCCTGACCGGTGTAGGTGACGAGGCCTACCGCGCCGTCGTGGGCG
>CAYTTL010000074.1:0-8366 GCA_964440725.1 uncultured Acidimicrobiales bacterium
CCGCCTACGCGCCGTCTGGCCCCGCCCGTAGCCGCCGGGTTTCCAACACGCCCCAGGCATGACATACTTCGCATGAGTGACCTCGCGCGGGTGCGGGGTTGAAAGGTGGGGACTCCATGCAGAAGCGGGGAAGCTTTCGACGTCGTCTGGGTGTGGTGGCAGCGATGGCCATGGTGGCCTCGTTCGCCCTGATGCCGATTCCCGATGCCTTGGGCTGGGGGAACTCCACCCCGCCGCCCAGCCCACCGTCGGTGGCGGCCGGCGGGTATGCGACCTGCGGGATCCGCCTCGACCTCACCGCCGCCTGCTGGGGCGCCGACGTGGGCCAGATCGCCGGCGAGGGACCGGGCATCGCCACCCCGCCCGCCGGCGTGCAGTTCCTCGAGGTCAACACGGGTTACGCCCACGGCTGCGGTATCACGACCACCCAGAGCATCAGGTGCTGGGGGAGCCCGAACCAGACCGTCACGAACGTCCCGACCACAGGGTCGTACACCCACGTCGTGCCCGGCTTCAACTTCGCCTGCGCACTGGATACCGGGGGCAACATCGTCTGTTGGGGAGTTCCCGAAGTTCCCAACGACCCCCGGCTCAGTCCGCCCTCCGGGTCGTTCGCCCAGATGAGCCTCGGAATCCGCTTCGGGTGCGCCCTCGACCATTCCGGTGAGATCGAGTGCTGGGGCAACAACATGTACGGCCAGCAGGACATCGGCACCGGGCCCTTCACCGCCATGAACACCGGCAACTTCGACACCTGCGCCATCCTCTCCTCCACCGGCAACCTCCGTTGCGTGGGTAGGAACGCCGCCGGCCAGGACGACCAGGCCAACGCCGCGGTCGGGCCGTTCACCCAGGTCAGCGTGGGCTTCCAGCACATCTGTGCGCTGCGCACCGACCAGACCATCGCATGCTGGGGGAACAACACCTTCGGCCAGGCCACCCCGCCGCCCGGGACGTACAACAACGTGACCGCCGGCACCTTCCACACCTGCGCCATGCCCACGTCGGGCGGGCTGGCGGTGTGCTGGGGTAACAACGCCCAGGGTCGGGTCATGCCCACCATCCAATCGGCGCCTCCGCCGGGCGGACAGGTCGGTACCCCGTACAGCCACACCTACACCAGCTTCTACCTGTCGCCGGCCGGCAACTACACGCTCGCCAACGGCACGCTGCCGCCCGGGGTGCTCCTCAACCCCAACGGCACGCTGTCGGGCACGCCGACGACACCCGGCACCTACACGGGTACCGTCTCGATGACCAACGGCCTGTCACCCGCGGTGACCCAGCCCTTCAGCATCGAGATCCTCGGCGCCGGCGTCACCACCACCACGTCGAGCACCACGACGACGATCCCGGTGACCACTACGACGGGGCCGACGACGACGTCGAGCACGACGACGACGATCCCGGGGACGACCACGACGTCGAGCACGACCACCACTATCCCGGTGACCACCACGACGTCGACCACCACGACGACGATCCCGGTGGTCACCACGACGACCACCACGTTGCCGCCGACCACCACGACCACGACGATCGCCGGTCCCACCTGTGACGGTCGAGCGGCCACCATCGTGGGCACGGAGGGCGCCGACCGCATCATCGGCACGCCGCTCCCCGACGTCATCGTGGGCCTGGGTGGCAATGACAGCATCTACGGCCTCGAGGGCGACGACGTCATCTGCGGCGGCAACGGCAACGACCTCATCGACGGTGGCGCCGACAACGACATCCTCGACGGTCAGGCCGGCAAGGACCGGGCCATCGGCGGGAACGGCAACGACACCCTGCGCGGCGCCGACGCCGACGACACCCTCTTCGGCAACGCCGGCAACGACTCCCTCAACGGTGGTCCCGCCGTCGACACCTGCAACGGTGGGACGGGTGTCAACACCTACGCCGCCTGCGAGGTCTTCCCCGCCGGGGGCAGCAACACCTAAGCGGTAGTACCAACCGCCGATCGAGCCCCGGCCGTCAACGGCCGGGGCTCGATTCGTTCTCTGCCTCTCCCGGGCTGGCGGGACACGGGTAGCGTGGCGTCGCCCATGACCACCGACCCTGATCCTGAGCCCGCCGGCGTCGACTCCGCCGAACAGGGCATGCCCGGTGAGGCGGGTGACCGGCTTCCCGACGACCTCGACGTCACCGCCTACGTCGGGCGCTACACCTTTCCCGACATCCGCCGGCGGCGGGTACCCGGCGTGATCTACGTGGTGCTGGCCACCGGGTGTTTCGCCCTCTGGGCCGTCTACCGGGAGGGAACCAGGGTGTTGGTCAACGACGGCTTCCTGGGGGCGGCCATCCTCTTGCTACTCGTGGGTGGCTACCACCTGGCCGCGGCCTGGCCCCTGGCCGTGCGCGACACCGACGCCCTGGTGGCCGCCGCCGGGGCGGTCGGGTTTCCCGTGGGGCACGCCTCGGCCCAGTTGGGATGGCGGGGCCTGCGCAGCCGCCCCACGTGGCGCATCCTTCTCTACTCGGGAGAGGAGCCGCCGATGCGACGGGGGCTCGTGCTCGTCGACGCCGTCGACGGGGGAGTCCTGGCCCAGTTCACCGAGGACAACCCGGAGGACTGGTCGCAGTACGACTAAGGCGGAAGCAGGCGCATCCGGTCGTGCTGAATGACATCGCGCCGTAAGCCATCCACGTCGGCGACACGGTGTCCGTGAACGGTCGTCGAGGGAACGGGTCCTTCCTGCCGTGAGAAGTGGGCTCCCCAGCTCGTCCCCGTGGCGGAGAGTTGCTCGCAGCGCCGCTACGGACGGTCGGCCACCGCCGCGGTCAGACCCGTCTCATCAGGCCGCCGGGCCGGGTGAACACGCCCACGGCGACCAGAGCGAACACGCCAATGGTGGCCCAGGTCTGATCGCCCTTCACGAAGAGATCGATCGCCAACAAAACGAACGCTCCGACGATGCTCGGCCAGTACACGAGGGGATATCCCTCAGGTCTGCTTCTCACAGTCCCTCCCGTCGCTCGCCGGCATGATGAGGATCATCTGTCGCTAGTGCGTGGGACGTCCTCCCAACGCCACGAGCGGCCGACCGGGCATCATTGACCCTCCCTCGGTGAGAGTCAAGGACTCCGGCCCGCTGCGCCAGACCGGGTCCAACGACCCGGCCCTGCCCTCGGGGATCGCAACGGGCCTGCGTCTCCCAGGCGGGAGCGCGACAATGTGGTCGAGGTGGGGTAAGGCGCTGGAGACTGTCGCCTTCCGCCGACGCCATGCCGGCGCCTCCCGCCTCTTCCCCTGGAACTTCTTGACCGCCGCCTCGGTGATGGGCCCCCGGAACCTCGGCGAGGCCGGTCTGTGGAAACATCGGTCCCGTGCGTCGGCGATGGCTGTCCCGCCGAGCGGTGCTCGCCCATGTGGCGCTGCTCGTCGTCGTCCCCTTCTGCCTCGTCGCCGCCTGGTGGCAGTTGCAGCGCGCCCGGTCGGGGAACTTTCTGAGCTGGGCCTACACCTTCGAGTGGCCGGTGTTCGCCATCGTGGCGGGCATCATGTGGTGGCAGCTGGTGCACCGCGGGTGGGGCCCGCCGCAGGACGGGTCGGCGGCGGATGCGGCGGCAGAGGCGTCGGCGCCGAATCGCCCCCGGCCCAGGGACCGCGAACGCGAGGACGCCGCCCTGCGCTCCTACAACGACCAGCTCGAGTTCATGGCCGCCTTCGGCCGGCGAAAGACGTGGCGCAACCCCAAGGGCCTGCCCTGAGCCGGTCGCTGGCCAGGTACCGGCTCATGGCGCGGATCGTCGGCGCCGCCCTCGTGCTCCTGGTCCTGGTGGCCATGCCCCTCAAGTACGTCGCCGGCCAGCCCCTGCTCGTCGAGGTCCTCGGGCCCGTCCACGGCTTCCTCTACCTCGCGTACCTGGTGACCGTGATCGACGTGGCCAGGCATGTGCGCCTGACGGTGCTGCAGCTGGCGGCCATGGTCGCCGCCGGCCTGGTCCCCTTCGTCACCTTCGTCGTCGAGCGACGGATCGCCGATCGCATCGCCGGACCGTCGCCCGCCCCCGACTGCCGCTGACCGAGCCGGGGAAGGGGCGGGAATGGGCAGGCGTTGTACAGAACGTGCACGACCCGCATCGTCGGGCGAGCACCCGGAAAGGAGCACCCAATGCCGGCCGTCACCGTCGACGACCTCACCACCCTGCCCCGCATCTCCCGTCCCGGCGCCGGTGCCGGCGTGGCCCGTCCCGTCCTCTCGGTGACCACCGCCCCGTCCGGCTTCGAGGGTGAGGGCTTCCCCGTGCACCGGTCGTTCGCCGGTGTGGACGCCGCCCTGCTCGACCCCTTCGTCCACATGGACCAGATGGGCGAGGTGGAGTACGCCCCCGGTGAGCCCAGGGGCACGGCGTGGCATCCCCACCGCGGCTTCGAGACGGTCACCTACATGCTCGACGGGGCCTTCCAGCACCGGGACTCGATCGGTGGGGGCGGCCTCATCAGCAACGGTGACACCCAGTGGATGACCGCCGGCTCGGGGATCCTCCACATCGAGAAGCCGCCCGAGGAGCTGGTGGCCAGCGGCGGCCTGTTCCACGGCGTGCAGCTGTGGGTCAACCTCCCTGCGGCCAAGAAGGGGGTGGCGCCCCGCTACCAGGACATCACCCGCAACCAGGTGGCCCTCCTGGCCTCAGACGACGCCGGAGCCCTCGTGCGGGTGATCGCCGGCGACGTAGGCGGGGCCCGGGGCCCGGGCATGACCCACACGCCCATGGCCATGAGCCACCTCACCGTGAGCCCCGGCGCCCGCGTCGATCTTCGGTGGCCCCGGCCGTTCAACGCCCTGGTGTACGCCTTGTCGGGCCGGGGCACGGTGGGCGCTGAGAGCCGGCCGCTGGTCGCCGGCCAGCTGGCCGTGCTGGGCGCCGGTGACGTGGTTTCCGTCGCCGCCGCTTCCACCCAGGACAGCCGTAGCCCGGCCCTCGACGTGCTCGTGCTCGGGGGCCAGCCCATCCGCGAGCCCGTCGCCTGGTACGGACCGTTCGTGATGAACACCCGGGCCGAACTGGCCCAGGCCATGGACGACTTCCGGGCCGGGCGGCTCGGCACCATCCCCGCCTCCCACATCGACAACTGACCCAACCCGGCCCGATCTCTCGATTTCGAGCCCCTACCCGGCCCACACCCGGGCGAGCACACCTTCCATGTCGCGGAGGTGGTGGGAGCCCTCGTGGACGGCGTTCCTGGCCGTGGCCAAGATGTCACGCTCGCCCCAGTCGAAGCGGCCCATACGGGTCCACTCGTCGGCCTCCACGGTCTCGAGGGTGGCGGCCATGTCCGCGCAGGCGGTGTCGAGGTCGGACAGCACCCGGGCGACGGTGCGGTCGTTGAAGCGTTCGCTGTCGACCCGGGCCTCGGGGTCGAACAGGGGCAGGGTGGGACGGTCCTCCACCAGGATGCGGCGGATGCCCGGCGCCAACCGGTCGATCATGTCGGCGGCATGGGCGGCGTACTCGAGCGCCGACCAGGTGCCCGGGTCGGGCCGGGTGCGGACGAGGGCGTCGAAATCGTCGTAACGGCTGAGGGAGGCGAGTGGTGGCCGGTAGCGGCGGGGGAACGACCTGATGGCGTTGACGGCGTCGAGAGGTTTGATCGAGTCGTAGTCGAGGCCGCACTCCGGGCAGGTCCAGCCGGGCATCAGGGCGATGCGGGCGGCGGGGGAGGCGGCGTCCCCGGCGGCGGACCGCCCGTACGGACGGCACGCAGGCCCCGACCGATGTCGAGGAGGTGATGGCTCCCTTCGTGCACGGCGGCACGGGCGAGGAACGCCACGCTTCGTGGTTCCCCGTGGCGGATGCCGACGCGATCCCACCCGTCGTCGGGCACCGCCTCGAACGTGGCGGCCAGGATCTCGGCCCGTCGGGCCAGCTCCTCGGCCACCTCGGCGGGGACCTGCTCCTCGTACCCGTGGGCCACCGCCGCCTCGTCGTGACCGGGGCCCTCGAGGACGGGGCTGTCCTCGACCAGCACCTGGTCGACCCAGGTGGCGTACCACCCGAAGACGTCGCGTACGTGGGCGGCGTACTCCAGGGCCGACCAGGTCTCGGGGGCGGGTCGGGCACGCAGCACCGACCCGTCCTCGCCGGGCAACAGCCGGGTCAGCGGGGCCCGGTAGCGCCGGGCGAACCCCCGGATGGCGGTGACGGCCTCGGCCGGGTCCATCGCCTCGTAGGCGAGGCCGCACTCGGCACAGCTCACCGGGGCCGGGACCCCTGAGCGACCCGGTCGACCAGGTGGGCGGGCAGCAGGTCGTAGTGGTCGTGGCGCAGGGAGAACGAACCGCGTCCCCCGGTCATCGAGCGCAGGTCGATGGCGTAACGCAGGACCTCGGAGGTGGGCACCAGGGCGGTGATCATCTGCTCACCGTCGGCCACCGCCTCGGTGCCCTGCACCCGTCCCCGGCGGGAGTTGAGGTCTCCCATGATGTCGCCCTGGAAATGGGAGGGGACGGTGACCCTCAGCGCCGACACCGGTTCGAGCACGACGGGCCCGGCCTTGGCCATGGCGTCCCGGAAGCCGAGCGACCCCGCCATCTTGAAGCTCATCTCCGACGAGTCGACGGGGTGGAACTTGCCGTCGAACAGGGTGACGCGGACGTCGACCACCGGGTACCCGTACACGCCGGTGTGGGCCATGGTCTCGGCCACGCCCTTCTCGACGGCGGGAATGAACTGACGGGGGACGGCGCCGCCGACGATCTTGTCGACGAACTCGAAGCCGCCTCCCCGGGGGAGGGGCTCGATGCGGAGGGTCACCACCCCGAACTGGCCGTGGCCGCCGCTCTGCTTCTTGTGCTTGCCCTCGGCCTCGGCCGCGGCCGTGATGGTCTCGCGATAGGCGACCCGAACGGGTTCGGTCTCGACCTCCACCCCGAACTTGCGGGCCAGACGCTCGGCGACGACGGCCAGGTGGGTGTCGCCCATGCCCGACAGGATCGTCTGGTGGGTCTCGTCGTCACGGCGGACATGGAGGGCGGGGTCCTCCTCCTGGAGGCGGTGCAGGCCGGTCATCAGCTTGTCCTCGTCGCCTTTGGACCGGGGCACGACGGCGATCGACAGCACCGGCTCGGGGAGCACCGGGGGTGGGATCACCACGGGCATGCCCTTGGGTGCCAGCGTGTCGCCGGTGGCCGACCCCGCCAGCTTGGCCACGGCCCCGAGGTCACCGGCGCCCAGCTCGGTCACGCTGTCGTGGTCCTTGCCCCGCATGGTGAACAGGGTGTGCAGGCGCTCGTCACCATGGGTGCGGGAGTTGGTGAGGTGGGTGTCGGGACGGATGGTGCCCGACAGCACCTTGAGGTACGACACCCGGCCCACGAAGGGGTCGGCCAGGGTGCGGTACACCAGGGCCAGGGGTTGGCCCGCCGGATCGCATGCCACCTCGGCCTGCCCGTCGCCCGCCTGGACGCTGACCGGCGGCCGGTCGAGAGGCGAGGGCCCGATGTCACAGATGAGCTGGGCCAACAGGTCGACGCCGATACCCCGAAGCGCGGACCCGCACGCCACCGGGAACACCGCTGCCTGGGCCACGCCCTTGGCCAGGGTCTCGTCGAGCACCTTCACGTCGGGGGTCTCACCCTCGAGGTAGCGCTCCATGAGGTCGTCGTCGGCGACGACGATGCCCTCGACCAGGTTGTCGCGCAAGGTGGCGGCTCGTCCCTCGGCGACCTCGGGAGGAGGCGCTCCCTCGGTACGCGTCCCGGCCCCGTCATAGGTGAAGGCCACGTTGGCCAACAGGTCGACCACTCCCCGGAAGTCGCCCTCCCCGCCGATGGGGAACTGGACCGGCACCACCTCGTCGCCGAAGCGCTCACGGAGCTGGTCGACCGTACGATCGAAGTCGGCCCGCTCCCGGTCGAGCTTGGTGACGTAGAACATGCGGGCCAGGCCGGCTTCGGCGGCCAGGCGCCACGCCACCTCCGTCTGCACCTCGGGGCCCTCGATCGCGCTGACGACGATCACCACCAGGTCGGCCACCCGCAACGCGGTGTGGACGTCGGTGACGAAGTCGGCGTAGCCCGGGACGTCGAGGAGGTTGATCTTGAACCCGGACCGCTCGAAGGGCGCCAGGGCGAGAGCGAGGGAGATGCCCCGCTTGGTCTCCTCGGGGTCGAAATCGGTGGTGGCCGTGCCGTCCTCGACCCGACCCTGGCGGGAGATGGCACCGGCGTCGAAGAGCAGGGCCTCGGCGAGGGTCGTCTTCCCGGCGCCACCATGGCCGACCAGGGCGACGTTGCGGATCTTCGCTGCCGGGAAGGTCTTCACTCGCGCCCTCCAACGATTCGGTTGTGGCCGTGGCGCCCGCACCGGCGCGCCGGGTCCCGGAGCCTACCGGGCCGTGCCCCCGGATTGTCGGGGGC
>CAYTTL010000074.1:8376-11262 GCA_964440725.1 uncultured Acidimicrobiales bacterium
GGGGCCGGCGGGTCCATGGCCAAAAGCCACAAACCCCGATTCCCGTCTAGTACCGTTGAGTGGCGGAGGAGTTTCCCCGACAGGAGCGTCGATGTTCGACAAGCGTTGCCGATCAGAGGTTGAGCGAGGCCTCAAGCCCGTCGGCTCGAGTCTCCAGCGGGCCGGCGTCACCGCCAACCAGCTCACCCTGGCGGGCCTGGCGGTGTCCGTCGCGGCCGCCGTGGTGATCGCCCAGGGCTGGCTCGTCGCCGGTGCCGTGCTCCTCGCCCTCTCCGGCGTTCCCGACCTTCTCGACGGCGCCGTGGCCAAGGCGTCGGGCACCGCCTCGCCGCGTGGCGCCTTCTTCGACTCGGTCGTCGACCGGGTCAGCGACACGCTGATACTCGGCGGCGTCGCCTGGTACCTGGCCTCCACGGAGTCGGCCCACATGGCCGTGCTGCCGCTCGCCCTGGTGGGAGCGTCGTTCCTGGTGTCCTACGAGCGGGCCCGGGCCGAGTCGCTCGGGTTCACCGCCCGGGGCGGCCTCATGGAGCGGGCCGAGCGGATGATCGCCATCGGTGCCGCGCTGGTGTTCAGCGTGATCCTCATCCCGGTCCTGTGGCTGATGCTCGCCCTCACCCTCGTCACGGCGGTCCAGCGCTTCGTCATGGTGTGGCGCCAGGGCACGCCCCAGCGCCAGCCCACCGAGACCCTGCTCGCCCGGTGGCGGGCACGTCACCCCGACACCGGCTTCCGGCCGGGAAGCGAGGGGACCGGCGGGCGTTGGCGTGCCGGCGAGCGCCGGTCGCGGTCCGACCGCACCCGGTCGCGCACCCGGCCCTGACGTCGGCTTCCGGCCCGGCCGGTGGCGCGATCGAACCCATACCTGCTGTACCGCGCCGCCGCTCGCGCCGCGACGGCTCTTCCCGACCGCGCCGCGCTGCCCGTCGGGCGGGCCCTGGGCACCGCAGCCTGGGCGGTCCTGCCGGCACGGCGCGACCTCGTCGCCCGACACCAGCACCGGGTCCGGTACGGAGCACCCACAGCTGCGCCCTCCCGGGACGACCGCCGGGCCGCCCGGGCGGCGTTCGCCTCCTACGGGCGGTACTGGATTGAGTCGCTTCGCCTGCCCGTTGTCACCGCCGAACAGGTGGACGCCACCTTCTCCATCGAGGGCCGGGAGCACCTGGAGCAGGCCAAGGCGGACGGCCGGGGGGCGGTGCTCGCCCTGCCTCACATGGGCGGCTGGGACGTCGGCGGCTCGTGGTTGGCGCGCCAGGGGTTCGCCGTCAGCGTGGTGGTCGAGGCGCTGGAGCCGCCCGAGCTGTTCGAGTGGTTCGTGGGCCTGCGCCGGACCTTCGGGCTCGCAGTCATCCCCCTGGGCCCGGGGGCGGGCACGGGCGTGCTCGCCGCCCTTCGCGCCAACCACATGGTGTGCCTGCTGTGTGACCGCGACATCGGCGGCGGGGGAGTGGACGTGGAGTTCTTCGGCGAGCGCACCGCCCTGCCGGCGGGACCGGTGACGCTGGCGCTGCGGGCCCGGTCGGTGGTGCTGCCCACCGCGGTGTACTTCGACGGCGACGGTCACCGCGCCGTGGTGCGTCCTCCTCTGCCCACCGACCGCCGGGGCACCGTCCGCGAAGACGTCGCGCGCATCACCCAGGACCTGGCCCGGGCCCACGAGGAGCTGATCAGCCGCGCTCCCGAGCAGTGGCACCTGATGGTCCCGAACTGGCCGAGCGACCGCTTGTAGGGCTGCTGACCTCAGTCCCCGGCGGTGTAGTACTGGTAGGCGATGCGGGCGCCGTAGAAGGCGTCGCCGCTCCCCCCCACGCACACCTGGTACGTGTAGATGTAGAGGCTGTTGGTGACCAGCCTGAGGTTTGCCGGAACTGCGTCGTTCACGTACTGCAGAGTGTCCGAGTCATCGAGGATCGTGCGGGAGATCAAGAAGGCAGTTGAGCCGGTCACCGGGTTGGTTCGCATGAGGTTCAGGCCCGGGTTGCTGGCGGCTTCGCTGCGATAGGAAGTCCGCACCGAGGTCATCCTGGCTCCCTGGGGCAGGTGAACCGGGGCGATGAAGCACGCCCCCAGGTTTGAGACGACCCCACCGATGCCGAGGGAGTAGTCGTTTGCCGAAAGGTCGTTCTCGGGAACGAGATCCGCGGGGCCGATCATGAGGTAGCCCGTCTGGACGGTGCTGTAGGTGAAGCTGGTGTCGGTGATGGCCATGGCCGTGCCGCTCAGCACCAGGGTGGCGACCACTCCGATGACGATGCCGGTGACGGGATGCGTGCTGCGGATGCGCGTGAACATGGTGGGGTCCTCCCTGCCGTGGAACTGGAGCCCCTATGGTCGCCCCCGTAGCGGAGAATTGCTCGGGGGGCGTGGACCTACTGGTCTGTTGTTGCCGATAGGCCGGGAGCGTCGGCAAGCCCGCCCTTCGTTCCGGGCCTTCCCTCCGTCTCAGTCCCCGGCGTTGTAGTACTGGTAGGCGATTCGGGCGCCGAAGAAGGCGTCGGGGCTCCCCAGGCACACCCGGTACGTGTAGATGTAGAGGGAGTTGGTGACCAACCTGAGGTCTGCGGGGATCACGTCGTTCACGTACGTGAGGGTGCCGGAGTCGTCGTCAACGAGGCGATGGAGCAAGTAGGCATATCCGCCGGTCACCGGGTTGACGCGAACGAGCTGAAAGAGCGGGTCGCTGGCGGCGCCGCTGGCATAAGAAGTCCGCACCGAGATCATCCTGGCTCCCTGGGGCAGGTGAACCGGGGCGACGAAACATGCCCCCCCGGATGAGGAGGCGGCGATAACGGTGAGGGCGTGGTCGTTCGTGGAGGACTCGGGAACGAGATCGGCGGGGCCGATCATCAGGTAACCCGTCTGGGCGGTGCTGTAGGTGAAGGT
>CAYTTL010000075.1:0-11231 GCA_964440725.1 uncultured Acidimicrobiales bacterium
TGGCGGTGCCGGCGTCCGGTCCCAATCGGCCCGGGGATCGAACTCGGCAGTGGCAGTCGGGTCGGGGGTCGCCGCCGCCGCTCCGGCGAGCACGTCGGTGAGACGTCGCCGGGTCTCCGCCGCCGTCGGGCGGGCGTCGGCGTCCTTGACCAGCAGGTCGTCGATCAACGGTGCCAGCGCCGTGGCCCGTTGCAGCGGCCGGTGCGGCGTGTTGACCACCGACGTCAGGGTGGCGATGGCACCGGCCTCGGCGAACGGGGGCTGCCCCTCCACGGCGAAGTACAGGGTGGCCCCCAGGCCCCACAGGTCGGTGGCGGCGCTGGGCGGGCGGCTCTCGGCCTGCTCGGGGGCCATGTACGACGGGGACCCCGCCAGGTTGCCGGAGTTGGTGAGCTTGGGATCGTCGATGACGGCGGCGGTGCCGAAGTCGCCGAGCTGGACGTGCCCGGACTCCGACACCATCACGTTGGCGGGCTTCACGTCACGGTGGATGATGCCTTGCGCGTGGGCGGCGCCGAGGGCGTCGAGCACGTCGAGGCCGATGGCCGCCACCCGCTCCTCGGGCAACGGGCCGTTCCGGGCGACGAGGTCGGCCAGGGTCGGCGCCTTCACCAGCTCCATCACGATGAGGGGCCGGTTGTCCTCGGTGATCACGTCGAACACGGTGACGAGGCCGGGGTGGTTGAGACGCGCCGCCGCCCGGGCCTCCCGGAGGACCCGGGCCCGGATGGTGGCCTGCTCGGCGGCGTCGAGGATCGCCGGGAACTCGATGGCCTTCACGGCCACGTCGCGCTGCAACAGGGTGTCGTGGGCCCGCCACACCACGCCGAAGCCTCCACGGCCCACCTGCTCGCGCAGCGCGTAGCGCCCGCCGACCCGCTGGTCGGGAACAGAGTTGGCCGTCACGCTCCGTGCCTACCCGAGGACGGGGGTCGCCATACCTCGGGCGGCAATCAGCCGACGGTGGTGATGATGCCGTCAGGCGCGATCCGGCGGACCCGGCCGGTGCCGCGCTCCGTCACGTAGAGGTTCCCGGCCGGGTCACGGGCAACGCCTACGACATCCCCGAGCAGGGCGGCGAGCGCCGGACCATTGTCGCCGGAGTAACCCCACTCGTCGTCAGGCGAGCCCGCCACCCGGCTGATGGTGCCGTCGCTCGCCACCTTGCGCACCTGATTCGAGGTGGCGACCAGGAGGTTGCCTTCTCCGTCGAGGGCCAGGCCGTAGGGGCTGATCACGTCAGCGGCCACGGCCGGACCACCGTCGCCGGTGATGGCTTCCGTGCCGGTGCCGGCGATCGTGACAATGGTGCCGTCGGGCCCCACCTTGCGCACCCGATGGTTTCCGGTGTCGGAGATGTAGACGGCACCTTGTCGGTCGACGGCAAGGCCCCGCGGGTTGTTGAGCCGGGCGGCGATGGCGGGGCCGCCGTCGCCTGTGTACCCGGACGGACCGGCCCCGGCCACGAGGGTTGGCGTGCCGTCCGTACCGAGTCGGAACACCTGCTGATCGACAGCGACTACCAGTCCTCCGTCGGGCCCCACGGCGATGGCCGACACCATGGGAGCGGCGCCCGGCGCATGGATGGGCACGGTGGACAGGCGACCGTCCGGCGACACCGCGAAGATGCCCGGCTGCTCAGAAGAGCCGAATACCAGGTTCCCGTTGGCGTCGATTGCCACGGCACTCGGCGCTCCGATGTAGGTCGACGTTGCCCTGTCACTGGCCCCCTCCGTTGGCTGGGGATCGTCACCGCCGTAGCCGGCCACCGTGGTGATCTGCCCGTCGGGGGAGATGCGGCGCACCCTGGCGTGGCTCGTGTCGGCGACGTACACCGACCCGGCGGCATCGACAGCGATGCTCTCGGGAGCGTCGAGGCCGGCGGGTCCGGACCCGACGCTGGGTCCGGAGTCAACGTCCTCCTCCGTGATGGCGCTCACGATGGCGCCGACGACCATGAAGACGAGGACCGCAGCGGCGGTGAGGCCCAGCCAGAAGGGCACCGGGCGGCGGCGGCGAAGATCCTGCAGGCGGCCCCGCAGCGCACCCGTTCGGCCGGGTTCCGGTGCGGCGTCGCCCTCGACGGGACGGGGGACGGCGACCGGCGGCGTTGCCGGCGGTACGCCGCCGCCTGCAGCCGGCCCGGGAGGCACCGGCTCCTCCTCCCGGACCCGGACCCTCACCCGCAGGGTCCTCGTCGCCCCGGTGGCCCGGTCGCGGACCACCACGTTGGCCCGGTTGGTGCCCGGAACGGGGCGCAGGACCACGCTGAAGTACCCGTCGTGGGCCTCGACCTCGAGCCAGTCCGAGGACGTGTCCACCGAGAAGTCGCACGTCTGCCCCGGGCCGGCGAGCACGTAGACCTGCTCGGGCGGCAGCGTCTCGCCCGGTTCGATGTCGTCGAGGTCGATGGTCGTCTGGGACAGCTCGAACTCCGACACCGACGCCGTGGCCTCGGTGGCCACAGCCTGGGGCCGGCGGGCCACGGCAACACTGCCGCCGCCGGAGAAGTTGCGCTGGGGGATCTGGCGGCCCTCGCTCTGCAGCCGGGAGTGCACGTAGTCGTAGATCTCGTTGAGCTCCACGTACCCGTCGCCGTTGGTGTCGGGCACGGCGTTGAGCAGGCCGTCGACCAGGTGCTGGGTGAACTGACTCGTCCCGTTCCGGCGGGTGGCGTCGTTGGCCAGCTGCCCACTGCGGCAGCTGGTGACGAGGTACCGGCCGTTGCCCTTGAGGCTGTCGGGCAGGTTGGCGCCCTTGAAGGCGCCGCTGTAGCAGCAGTCGAGCACGATCATGGTGGTCTGGGCCGCCGAGCCGTCGATCATGTCGTTGATGGCGGTGGCGCTCACCGAGGTGGCCTTCACCACGTCGGTCCGGGTGTCGCGGGCGCACAACAGGAGGCGGTTCTCGTCGGTGAGGAGGCCGTGGCCGCTGTAGTAGAGCAACAGGCGGTCGTCGCGCGTGGCCGAGGCGAAGAATGTCTCCAGCTCGATGAGGATCTCCGCCATGGTGCGCTCGGGCAGCATGCGCACGGCCGTCGGCTCGAACAGCCCGACCTCGGGGTCGGTGAGGGCGTCGCGCAGCACGGAGATGTCGTTGACCGGTCCCTCGAGACTCTGCAGGTTGTGCGTGTCGTTGGGGAACGTCGAGTTCCCGATGAGCAGGGCCTTGTAGGTGGGGTCGCTCACGGTTCGTCCCCGCCGGCGCCGGCGATGCGGGAGGCGGCGGCCTCGGCCAAGGCCTGGAAGGAGGCGTCGTCCATGCCGTCGCCGCTGATCGACACCTTGTGCTCCCGGCCGTCGGCCGACCAGGTCACGTCGAGGCTCCGGCTCTTGTCGCGGCCCAGCCAGGCCCGCAGGTACTCGACCGAGGCGGTGAAGGCCCCCGCCGAACCGAGGGCGAGGATCACGGTGTCGATGCCGCCCTTGGTTCCCTCGACGCCGGTGTGGTGGCGACGAACCTCGCCGCCGGCCTCGTCGCGCAGGCCGGAGTAGAGCTGGGAGACCTGGTTCCTCCAGCGGTCGTCGTCGGGATCGAAACGGTCGGTGCCCGGCTCGATCCTGAGCTCGAACGCCTGGGGAACGCCGTCCGCAGTCTCAGCCACATCAGCCTCCGAGGAAGGGCGCCGATTTTACCGCGACCGGCGATCCGACCGGCGCCTCCACTACATGCCCAGGGCGATGCCGATCTGGTTGCCTTCGGGGTCGGTGAACTGGGCGATCTTGGGCCCACCGGGAACGTCCATCGGCGGCATCACCGTCTTGCCGCCGAGGCTCTCGACCTTGTCGAGCGTGGCCTGGAGGTCGTCGACCTGCACGTAGAACGTGACCATCGACGTGCCGTCCAAGCTGGCGGCGACGCCCCCGCCGATGCCGCCTTCGCTCGGCGCCACGATGCCGTAGTTCATGGGGTTCTCGGCGTCGATCGTCCAGTCGAACAGGTCGCTGTAGAACTTCTGGAGCGCGGCGCCGTCCTTGCCCAACACCTCGAAGTGGTTCACCGGATTCGCCATGGTCTTCTCCCTCGTCGAGCGTCGGTCCGACGACTGTACAGACGCACGGGCCGTTGCGCTCCGCTCCCGTACTGTGTGGCCGTGAGGCCCGCACGACTCCTGTCCGTCGCCATGCTGGCGCTGGCGGGATGCACGACGGGTTCAGGCGATGCCGGCCTCGTCGCCGTCGTGGGGGCCCCGACCACCGTGTCCACCACATCCACGACCGTGGCCCCGGCCGAGACCACGACCACCTCGATGGCGCCGACCACGACCTCTCCGGCGGCCCCGGAGCCGCCGGTTGCGGGCCCGGCCGTGGTACCCGCAGGTTCGCGGATCTGACCGAGCAGGAGTGGACCCCGTTCGCCACCGTCGGCGGGATCACGCTCCGCCATCCGTCGTCGCGGGTGGAGCGGGTCGGGTTCCACGAGGCGAACCACGACGGGGCGCGCCAGTTGGAGCCGCTTGCCACTGCCGTCGCCCCGGCGACCATGGAGACCCGCGGTCGGGCCACGGGATCGCGTAGCGCCGCCGACGTGGTGGTGGACCCGACGGTCGAGATCCGGGCCCCGGTCAGCGGCACGGTGGTGACGGCGGGCTCGTACGTCCTCTACTGCGACTACTCGGACGACTACGTGATCATCGACCCGGACGCCCACCCCGGTTGGCAGGTGAAGATCCTCCACATCGACGGTCTGCAGGTCGGGGTCGGCGACAGGGTCGTCGGGGGCCGGACCGTCCTGGCCTCGGGCCCCACCCAGCTGCCGTTCGGATCGCAGGTCGACGAGGCCAGGACGGCGGATCCGGCGTGGCCGCACACCCACATCGAGGTCATCGACCCCTCGATTCCCGACATCCCGTCGCCGGGCGGCGGCGGCTGCACCTGATCGAGCCGTCTGGCGGAGGGAGTGGGATTTGAACCCACGGGACTCTCGTCCAAGGCTGTTCAAGAGCCTCGCATTCGGCCGCTCTGCCATCCCTCCTGTGGGAGTCGAGGCTACCGGCGGACCTGCCGTCGCAGCGACGCCACCCACTCGTCGGCCGCCCGCCACGCCGCCTCGGCGTCTCGGCGCTTGGCCGGTCCGTGGTCACCCGCCGCCGGGTAGGAGCCGAGGAACTTCACGTCGGTCAGCTGGGCCCGCAGGTCGCGGAGGCAGTCGGCCACCACCTCGTCGTCGACGTGGCCCTCGAGGTCGATGATGAAGCAGTAGTCACCGAGGCTGTCCTTGGTCGGCCTCGACTCCAGCTTGGTGAGGTTGATGTTGCGGGCGGTGAACTGGCCGAGGATCCCGTGCAGGCTCCCGGGATGGTCGTCGTCCTGGAAGCACACGATGCTCGTCTTGTCGTGTCCGGTCAGGGCGGGCACCCCGGAACGGGCCACCACCACGAAGCGGGTGGCGTTCTCGGGATGGTCGTCGATGTCGGTGGCCACCACCTCGAGGTCGTAGAGCTTGGCGGCCAGGGCGGAGCCGAGGGCCACCGTCCCCGGCTCACGGTCGAGGGCCACGGCCTGCACCGCCTCGGCGGTGGAGTTCGAGGCCACCAGCTCCACACCGGGCAGCCGGCTGGCGAAGAACCGCTGGCACTGTCCCAGGGCCTCGGGAATCGACACCACCCGCTGCACCTGGCTGAGGTCGGTGCCCGCCGGCCCGATGAGGTTCTGGCGCACCGACAGCACCACCTCGCGCTGGATGAGCAGGTCGTGCTCGAAGATCAGGCCGTCGATGACGAGGCGCACCGTCCCCTCGATGGAGTTCTCCATGGCGACGAAGCCGACATCGACCTCGCCGGCGGAGACGGCGGCCAGGATCTCCGGGAACGACCGCATGGGCTGGAGCTGGGCGGCGGCCAGGTCGGGCTGGCTGAGGAGCGCCTCCTCGCTGAAGGTGCCGGGAGGCCCGAGGAAGGCGACGGCGGCCCGCTTGTCGTCGATGTCCATCGGGGCGACACTAGGGCAGCGTCGGCTCCACAGGTCCGCAATTGCGCAGGACCGGCGCATAATGGCGTCGTGGACGAGACCGCCGTGCGCCGGCTGATCGACGACGTTCGCTCCGGCGCCCTGGAGCCCGACGAGGCCGTGCACCGCCTCCGACGGCTCCCCTTCGTCGACCTGGGATTCGCGCGGGTCGACCACCACCGGATGCTGCGCCAGGGCCTGCCCGAGGCCGTGTACGGCCCGGGCAAGACTCCCGACCAGTGCGCGGCGATCGTGACCGAGTTGCTGGCTGAACCCGACGGGGGACCCGTGCTCCTCACCCGGGCCGACGACGCCCAGGCGGCGGCGGCCACCGCCTCGAACCCCGGGGCGGTGCGCACCGGGACCACCCTCGCCTGGCGCAGCGCTGCGGAGCGGCCGGGGCGGGTACTGGTGGTCACCGCCGGCACCGCCGACCTCCCGGTGGCAGACGAGTGCCGGGCCACGCTCACCGCCCACGGATTTCGCCCGATGCTGGTTGCCGACGTCGGCGTCGCCGGCGTCCACCGCCTGCTGGCCACGGCCGACGACCTGGCCGCGGCCGCCGCCGTGGTCGTCGTCGCGGGCATGGACGGCGCCCTGCCCAGCCTCGTCGGCGGCATCACGCCCGCGCCGGTCGTGGCCGTGCCCACCAGCGTCGGCTACGGGGCCGCCCTCGAAGGAGTGACCGCCCTGCTGTGCATGCTGTCGTCGTGCGCCGCCGGGCTCACCGTGGTGGGCATCGACAACGGCTTCGGCGCCGCCTGCGCCGTCGCCCGGCTCCTCCCGTAGCCATGCCCCCCTCGCTGGCCTGGTTCCACTGCTTCGCCGGCATCGCCGGTGACATGGCCCTCGGTGCCCTGATCGACGCCGGTGCCGACCTCGACGAGATCCGGACGCTCCTCGACCGCCTGCCCATCACCGGTTGGTCCCTCGACGTCGAGCCCGTGCTGCGCGGCGGTGTCGCCGCCAGCCGGGCGGCGGTCCACGCTCCCGACGACGGCGTGGTGCGCACCTACGCCCACATCTCCGGACTGATCGACGAAGCCCGTCTTCCGTCGCGCGTACGCGACCGGGCCCAGGCCACCTTCGCCGCCCTGGCCGAGGTCGAGGGGCGCCTGCACCGCCGTCCCACCGAGCAGGTCCACTTCCACGAGGTCGGCGGCATCGATGCCATCGTCGACATCGTCGGCACCTGCTCCGCCCTCGAGGTGCTCGACGTGGCCGAGGTGTACGCCAGCCCGGTGGCCACGGGAACGGGCATGGTGCGCGCCGCCCACGGCGTGCTGTCCAACCCCGCCCCGGCGGTGATGGAGCTGCTCCGGGGGGCGCCCACCTACGGACGCGACGTGCAGCTCGAGCTCACCACCCCCACCGGCGCCGCCCTCCTGGCGGCCACCACCACGGGCTGGGGCCCGATGCCGCCGATGGTCGTCGCGGCCACCGGGTACGGCGCCGGCAGCCGCGATCTCGACGGCCTCCCCAACCTGACCCAGGTGGTGCTCGGCCACCACCAGGCTGCGCTGGAGGGCGCCGAGCCCGGGCGTACGTCGGGCCAGCCCGTCGTGCTGCTGGAGGTCAACGTCGACGACGCCACCGGCGAGACGCTGGCCCACACCGTGGTCGCCCTGCTCGACGCCGGCGCCCACGACGCGTGGGTCACGCCCATCGTGATGAAGAAGGGCCGCCCCGCCCACACGGTGAGCGTCCTGGCCGACCCCGCCCTAGCCACCCAGGTGGGCCGGGTGCTCGTGGCCGAGACGGGCTCGCTGGGGGTGCGAGGACACACGCTCGAGCGCTGGCCGTCGTCGCGGGAGGTCCACGAGGTGGAGGTCGACGGTCTGCCCGTGCGGGTCAAGGTCTCCCCGGGCCGGACCAAGGTCGAACACGACGACGCCGCCCGGGCGGCCTCGCGCAGCGAGCTGCCCCTGCGCGAGGTGGTGTCGCGCGCCGAGGCCGCCTGGCGCCGTCATCAGGACACCCGCGACGACGAGCCCCCACCCCCCGACGACGTCGGCTGAGTTGCTGCCGGCGGGCAACCCGTTCTCGTGTACGAACCGCGGGGGATACGCACGCGATTCATACACGAGAACGGCTTGGTTCCGAGCTCTAGTCCTCCTCGAACAGGTCGTCGCCGCGGCGCAGGCGGGCGGCGATGCGCACCACGTGGGGCAGCTCGCGGCGGGTGGGGGTGTGGGCGGCCAGGAAGCGGGCGGTTCCGGCGAGGATGAGGGCGCCCTCCTCGGACCTCGGCGGCCACGCCTGGAACTGGGCGACCGCCGCCTCGAGGGTCTGGTACCAGTGGAAGGCGGCGTCCTCGCCCAGCAGGCAGTGGGCGAGGGCGGCCACCAGCGCCCGGGGCTCCCGGCCGGCCCGCAGGTGTCCGTAGGCGATAGAGCCGGCCCGGTCGACCCCGCCCTGGCCGTCCCAGCACGCCTGCAGGTCCGACAGTTCGGTCTCGCCGGCGGCGGGCGGGCGGGCGGCGGGGACATTGAGGAAGCGGTCCAGGTACACCTTGAGGGCGCCGTGCACGAGGCCGCGGGCCGCCAGCGGCGAGGGGTGACGGCGCAGGGCCTGGTGCAGGGCGTTGGCGGCGGTGAACCCGTGGTGGACGGTGTTCCAGTCGCTGAAGTCGTTCTGGGTGTGGAAGCGGGTGATGCGCAGCGCCGCGGCCAGCCCCAGGGCCCGACCCAGCTGCTCGGGCGTGGCCCCGGCTCCGGCCGCCTCGCACAGGGCGTCGGTCACCTCGTACGGATCGTCGCCCAGCAGGCGCCAGCCGAGAGCGCTGACACCTGCCGGGTCGTCGATGCCCGACCCGCCGCCGTCGGCGAGAAGGCCCAGTAGCCGCTGCTCGGTGGCGCCCACCAGGGCGGCCAGGTCGTGGGGATGCCGCCAGCTACCCGCCTCCTCCGCCCGGGACGCCGCCGCCGTCTGGTCGACGAGGGTGGGCAGCACGTCGCCGGCCAGCTCCCAGCCCAGCAGCTCCAGGGCCTCGAAGGCCTTGTTGGTGAAGTCGAGGGTGTGGCCGCCGTCGAGGAAGACGTGGTCGGTGGCCGCGGCCAGCATCATGTCGGACACCGCGCCGGGCCCGCAGCCGGCGGCGATGGCGGTGACCAGGGCCCGCTCGGCCGCCGACCCGGAGCGGGTCTCCACGAAGCGCCGGTACCACGACGCCAGGCGGGCGGGAGTGAGGTCGGTCTGGCGGCCCAGCGGTGCGAGGGCGAAGGCGGGGGCGTGGTTGCGGGTGTCGCGTGACACGAAGGCGAGGCCGTGGACGAGGGCGAGGGCGCGGTCGTCGGGGTCGAGCCACGGGAGCAGGTTGGCCATGGCCACCAACACGGTGAGCCCCGATCCCCACCCCTCGCGACGGTTGGCGGTGCCGAACTCGACGCCCACCCGCACGATCTCGGCCGCATCGGTGCCCGCCTCCAGCAGGCCGAGCACCGACTTGGCGGTGACCAGGGTCAGTCCCTGCTCCAGGCCCTCCCGGAGCCGGCGGCGCAGGAGGTCGACCTGGCCGGCCGGCGCCGGCGCGTCGACCACGAGGAAGACGTCGCCGTCGACGACCTCGACCGGGAAGGACCGGGCGTCGTCGGCGAAGGGGTCGAGGGTGCCGCCGGTGGCCAGGTCGAAGCGAGCATGGTGCCAGTGGCAGGTGACCAGCCCGTTGTCGACCGAGCCCCGGTGCAACGGGAACCCCATGTGGGGACAGCGGTCGTCGAGGGCCCGGGCCGTGTCACCGTCCCAGAACACGCACACGCCGTGTCCTCCGGCCTTGGCCAGCAGGTGGCCCCGCTCGACCAGGTCCTCCACCGACCCGACCCGGATGCGCATGGGCGTTACCGCTCGATCGGTGCTCCCACCAGGTTGCCCCACTCGGTCCAGGAGCCGTCGTAGTTGCGCACGGTGGGATAGCCGAGCAGGTGATGGAGCACGAACCAGGTGTGGCTCGAGCGCTCACCGATGCGGCAGTAGACGACCACGTCGTCGCCCTCGGAGAGGCCGAGCTCGCCCTCGTAGATGGCGCGGAGGTCGTCGGCGCCCTTGAACGTGCCGTCGTCGTTGGCCGCCGTCTTCCACGGCTTCGACTTGGCGGTGGGGACGTGCCCACCGCGCAGGGCCCCCTCCTGGGGGTAGTCGGGCATGTGGAGCAGCTCGCCGGAGTACTCGCCGGGCGAGCGGACGTCGATGAGGGGACCGTTGCCGATGTGGCCCTTCACGTCGTCACGGAAGGCCCTGATGGGCGTGTCGTCACGCTCGACCACGGGGTAGTCGGTCTGCGGACGGGTGGTGACGTCGGTGGTCATGGGCCGGCCCTCCGAGACCCACTTCATGCGCCCGCCGTTGACCAGGCGGACGTCGGGGTGCTTGAACAGGGTGAAGACCCACAGGGCGTAGGCCGCCCACCAGTTGAAGTTGTCGCCGTAGAACACGACGGTGTCGTCGCGGCTGATGCCGTTCTTGGAGCACAGCCGGGCGAACCCCTCGCCGTCGACGTAGTCACGGGTGACGGGGTCGTTCAGATCGAGATGCCAGTCGACCTTGATCGACCCCGGGATGTGCCCGGTGTCGTAGAGCAGTACGTCTTCGTCGGACTCGACCACGACCAGGCCGGGATCGTCGAGGTGCTCGGACAGCCACTGGGTGGTGACAAGGAGCTCGGGGCGGGCGTACTGGGCAAGCTCGGGCGAGGAGTCGGGCTCGACGGCCATGGGGGGCCTCCTTGATCTCGGGTTCGTCCCACCCTATGCGCAATTCCCGACTTGCGCAGTCACGATTCGACCCGGGCGAGCGGGTGGGATACTGAGACCGTGAGCGAGACCGCCCCCCAGTTGCAGCGCATCGTCGACCTCTTCGCCGGCGCCCCCAAGGAGCTGCGGGCCCAGGCCCTGCTGGAGTACTCCCGCAAGGTACCTCCCCTCCCCCCGGAGCTGGCCGGCCACCGCGATCTCATGGAGGCGGTGCCCGAGTGCCAGACGCCGTTCTTCCTCCTCACCGAGGTCGACGACGACGGACGGGTCACGCTGCACTTCGACGTGCCGGCCGAATCGCCCACCACCAGGGGCTTCGCCGGCATCCTGTGGAGCGGCCTCAACGGCGCTCCGGCCGAGACGGTGCTGGCCACCCCCAACGACTTCTACATGAGCATGGGCCTGGCCGAGGTCATCTCCTCGCTGCGCCTGCGGGGTATGCACTCCATCCTGTCCCGGCTCAAGCGCCAAGTGAGCGACAAGACCGCCGCCCGTTCCTGACGGCCTCCGCGTTCTTGTCGCGCTGAGCGACGCA
>CAYTTL010000076.1:0-2799 GCA_964440725.1 uncultured Acidimicrobiales bacterium
GACCGACCAACCGGCCAGGCCCAGCCGCTGGAGCTGCGCCGTCACGATGCGGCGGGCATCGGCTTCGGGCAGGCAGCGCGACGCCAGCCCCCGGCTCACGTCGGCCAGCTCGCTCTCCAACTCGATCAATGCCGTCTCCTGGCGGAATCCGGACGCGAGCGGTGCGGACCCTTCGACGGGTTCCTCTCCGACGGGGATCACCAGGACGCCGCCGTCGGGGCCCACATAGGCGGCGAGGGCCGGCGCGGGGGAGCCCTTCTCCCTGAGCCACAGCGCCGCGCAGTCGGCGACGGGGTCGCCCGAGCTCGCGTCGATGACGGAGTCGCCGCACGACACCGAGGTCGTGACCTTGGGGTCACCTCGCAGCACGGCCCAGCCGGCGGCGGCGGTGGCGAGCGAAGCGGCCACGATCACGGGAACGATCCACCGCGGCCGGCGACGGTGTCGGTGCGCAGGCGGCGGACGTTCGCCTGCCGTTGTCGGTGTTGCGTCGGCGATGACGGCCATGAGGGCGTTCCTCTCGTTGGCGACGAGCGTCGGGCTGGGGCCGGCCGTCGGGGGACGCAGGGAGGCGAGAAGCTCCATCTCGTCGGTCATGGCCGGCACCTCCCGTGTGTCGTCGAAGGGGTGTCGCCCTCTTCTTGGCCGAGCGCGCCCAGGTGTTCCCGAAGATGGCGCCGGGCCCGGTGCAGCCGGGAGCGCACGGTGCCGACGGGAAGGTCGAGGGCCACCGCCACCTCGGCGTAGGTCAGGTGCTCCCACGCCACGAGGAGGATGACGTCACGCTCCTCGGAGCGCATGGACCCCAGCGCCGCCTGTACCGCCGGCCAGGCGGCCTCGGCGTCGACGCGGCCGGCGAGCTGCTCGTGGGGCAACGCTTCGGGAACGACCGCGCTCTCGATCCGCCGCTGCGCGGTCATCCGCCGCGACTCGCCCCTTCGGTACTGGCGGAGCACATTGTTGGCGATCCCGTAGAGCCAGGGCAGGCAGTCGGGCCGGTCGAGGTGGTAGCTCGCCCGGCGCTCGAAGGCGATGCGAAAGCTCTCGCCGGTGAGCGAGTCGGCACCGTCGGCGCCGACCCGGCGGTCGAGGAACCGATGGATACCGGCGACGTGGCGGTCGAAGATGGTGGCGAACAGGTGCGGCTGGGCCACGGAGGCGCCGATCACCTCGGCGTCGGTCGTGTCGCTCGCGTCGGTCGCGCCGGTCGTGTCGAGCCCCATCATCTGCTCTTGTCCGCGACGCCGGATCGGGTTCCGCTCAAGCGATGGCTCCGACGGGGTAGAAAGGAACGGTGAGGCTTCGACCTGTGTCCGCGGTGGTGATGGCCGCCGGGGCGGGGGCGCGTATGAAATCGTCGTTGCCCAAGCCCCTTCACCCCCTGTGCGGTCGTCCCATGCTCCTACATGTGGTCGACGCCCTCTCCCTGATGTTCGTCGACCGTGTGGTCGTGGTCGTCGGCCACGGGGCGGAGCGGGTCACCAAGACCCTGCAGGAGGACGCTCCGACCGATCTGCCCATCGACTTCGTCGAACAGCACGTGGCCCGGGGGACGGGCGACGCCGTGTCGGTGGCCCTCACCGCCTTTCCCGACGACGACGTCGACGACGGTGACGGCGACATCATCGTGCTACCCGGCGACGCTCCGCTGGTGCGCCCCGACACCCTCCAGCGCCTGGTCGACGAGCACCGGGCCGGCGACGCCGCCGCCACCCTGCTCACCGCCCGCCTCGCCGATCCCACCGGCTATGGCCGGGTGGTGCGCGGCAACGACGGTCGGGTGCGTCGCCTGGTGGAGGAGGGCGACGCCACCGAGGCCGAGCGCGAGATCGACGAGGTCGGCGTGTCGATGTACTGCTTCCGCCGCAGCCTCCTCGCGCCGGCCCTGCGCAGGCTCAGCCCCGAGAACGCCCTCGGGGAGTACTACCTCACCGATGTCATCGGGGTGCTCTCCACCGCCGGGCACCGCGTGGTCGCCGTGGTCGTCGACGACGAGATGGAGACGGTCGGCGTCAACGACCGCTTCCAGCTGGCCGTGGCCGAGAAGGAGCTACGGGGGCGCATCAACCGGAGCTGGATGAAGTCCGGCGTCACCATGGTCGACCCCGAGGGCACGGTGGTCGACGCCGCCGCCCGGATCGCCCCCGACGTCACCCTGTATCCCGGCACCATGCTCCAGGGCCGTACCGCGGTGGGCAAGGGCGCGGTGATCGGTCCCGAGGTCCGTCTGGTCGACTGTGCGGTGGGCGAGGGTGCCCGGATCGAGCACACCGTGGGCTACGACGCCGAGGTGGGACCGGGTGCAACGGTCGGCCCCTTCGCCTACCTCGCCCCCGGAAGCCACGTGGCTGAGGGGACGGCGACGGGTCCCTTCTACACCTCGGCGGCCAACGACGACGAGGGCGTGTGAGGGAGCCATGGAGCTGATCCCCAAGCGGCGGCTGCAGCTCTTCTCCGGCCGTTCCCACCGTCCTCTCGCCGAGGCCATCGCCACTCACCTGAAGGTCGAGTTGGGCGAGGACAACCTCAGCGAGTTCGCCAGCGGTGAGGTGCACTGCCGCTTCGGAGAGTCCATCCGGGGCGCCGACGTGTTCATCATCCAGACCCACTCCCGGCCGGTGAACGAGGCGATCATGGAGATGCTGATCATGATCGACGCGGCCAAGCGGGCATCGGCCAAGCGGATCACCGCGGTGTGCCCGTACTACGGCTACTCCCGCCAGGACCGCAAGGCCTCGGGCCGGGAGCCCATCACCGCCAAGCTGCTCGCCGACATGCTGGTCGCCGCGGGCACCGACC
>CAYTTL010000076.1:2809-11165 GCA_964440725.1 uncultured Acidimicrobiales bacterium
CCTGCGTCGAGGTCGACGAGGATCAGGCGGTCCGTCAGGACCGCAAGGCGTCCGGGCGCGAGCCGATCACCGCCAAGCTCCTGGCCGACATGCTCATGACCGCAGGGGTCGACCGGGTCGTGAGCCTCGACCTGCACTCGGGGCAGATCCAGGGGTTCTTCAACGTGCCTGTCGACCACCTCACGGCGATGCCCGTGCTCACCGAGTGGGTGGTCGACAACATCGGCCGCGACGTGGTCATCGTGTCTCCCGACGCCGGCCGGACCAAGGTGGCCGAGCGTTTCGCCCAGCTCGTCGACGCCGACGCCGCGTCCATCTGGAAGCGCCGCCGGCCCGATCGGGCCAACGAGGCGGAGGCGCTACGGGTGATGGGTGAGGTCGACGGCCGGGTGTGCGTGCTGGTCGACGACATGATCGACACCGCCGGGACGATCTGCGGGGCGGCCGCCCTGCTCAAGGAGTACGGGGCCACCGACGTCTACGCCATGGCCACCCACGGCGTGCTGTCCGACCCGGCCATCGACCGCTTGAAGAACTCGGTCATCTCCAAGGTGGTCATCACCGACACCCTGCCGTTGGGTCCCGACCGCCGCATCGACAAGATCGAGGTGCTGTCGGTGGCGAGCATCATCGCCGACGCCCTCGACGCCGTGTTCGAGGACTCGTCGGTGTCCGACATCTTCGGCGGCCACAACCAGTCCTGACGCTGGTACTCAGCCTGCGTCGCGGGCGGGGGCGGCGGGGGCGGCGGGGACGAACGGGACCGACGTCACGACGGTGTGGGGCCGGTCGAGCAGCGCCAGCTTCAGAGCCAGGGCGCTCTGGCCGTGGAGGACGTTGGCCAGGCTCTTCGTCCCCACCACCACCTCGGGGATGATGATGGTGGTCGTGTCGTCGCTCCAGCGCTGGTCGAGCTCGTCGAGGTAGGACTCCACCGGTTCGACCAGGTCGCGGTAGCGGGAGTAGACGATCTCCAGCGGGACGTCGAACCCGAACCGCTTCCATTCGGCCTCCATGTGCTCCCGCTCGTCGTCATCGGTGGCGACGTAGAGCACCAGCAGGTGGTCGGGGCGGAGGGAGGAGGCGTAGTTGAGCGCGGTGACCACGCCCCGGTGCACGCGCCCGACGAGCACCACGACGGTGTGGCGGAGGTCTTCGCGCCGGACATCCTCGGGGGTGATCGCCAGAGCGGCGCCGAGCCGCTCGTAGTGGCCCTTGATGACCCGGAAGGTGACGATGATGATCGGCACGACGACGATCGGCACCCATGCCCCGATGGTGAACTTCGTCACCCCCACGATGAGCGTCACGATGCCCGTGGCCACCGCGCCGACACCGTTGATCATCATGCCGGCACGCCAGCCCGGTTCTTTGAGCCTCAGGTGGTGGCGAACCATGCCTGCCTGGCTCAACGTGAACGACGTGAACACTCCGATGGCGTACAACGGGATCAGGGCGGTCGTGACGCCGCCGAAGGCCACGATCAACCCGCACGCCGCGGCCGCCAGGAAGATCACGCCGTTGGAGAACACGAGGCGGTCACCGCGGTTGGAGAACTGGCGGGGGAGAAACCCGTCGGAGGCGATGATGGACGAGAGCCGGGGGAAGTCGGCGTAGGCCGTGTTGGCGGCGAGCACGAGGATGGCGGCGGTGGCGAACTGCAGCACCCAGTAGTACGGGCCGCCACCCACGACGACCCGTGAGAGCTGCGAGAGGACGGTCTCGTCGTGGGTCGGATAGGGCTGGAGGTGATGGGCGAGCACGGAGATGGCGAAGAAGAGCGACCCCAGGATGACCGCCATCCACAGCAAGGTCCTCGCCGCGTTCTTCGACTCCGGCTTACGGAAGGCGGGGACACCGTTGGAGATGGCCTCGACCCCGCTGAGGGCCACCGCTCCCGACGAGAACCCCCGCAGCAGGAGGAACAGCCCCAGCGAGCCCCCTACCTCGCGAACTCCTTCGAACCGAGCCGCATCGAACGGCACCGGTTCGATGTCGCCGACGTAGGTGCGGAACAGCCCGAGCGCCAGCATCCCGCCGAGGCTCACGATGTAGACGTAGGTGGGCAGGGCGAAGAGCTTCCCGGACTCCTTGGCGCCTCGGAGGTTGGCGATGGTGATGAAGGCGATCAGCACCAGGCACATGAGCACGCGGTGGTCGGCGAGCCCTTGGAAGGTGGGGATGGAGATGATGGCGGCCACCCCCGCGGAGATCGACACGGCCACCGTCAGGACGTAGTCGACGAGCAGTGAGGCGCCGGCGACGAGCGAGGGTGTCGGGCCGAGGTTCTCCCGGCTGACGATGTAGGAGCCACCGCCACTCGGATAGGCGTAGATGGTCTGGCGGTACGAGAAGGTCACGATGGCCAGCAGGATCGCCACGGCGATGCCGATGGGAACCAGCTTCGACAGGCCGAGGACGAGGCTCGACGCCCCCAGAGCCGTGACGAAGAGGATCTCCTCGGTGGCGTAGGCCGTGGAGGAGATGGCGTCGGAGGAGAAGACGGGCAGGCCGATCCACTTGGGCAGGCGCTGATGCTCCTGCTCCTCGTTGGCCAGCGGGCGACCGACCATCAGGCGCTTGATCATGCTGGCGCTCATCGTGCGGCGGGAGCGAGTGCCAGCCCGAGTGCGTCGGCCAGGGACAGGGCGACGAGCAACCGCTCCGTCGAGATCCCCGCGCCGTGCCCGGGAACGAGTACGAATCGCCCGATGACGCCCGAGGGCCCGGCCACCCGGAGATCCACCCCGGCAGGGGGCAGCTCGAAGCCCGACGTTCCGAACCGAGGCGGTGACCCGGCGACCGCTCCGTCGGGCTGCAGGCGGGGCAACTGCAGGAGGAACGGAGGCGGTTCGAAGCGGCAGTCCTCGAGTCGCAGCGTGTCCTGCAACTCAGCGGTGACGCTCAGCACCAGATCGCGCCGATCGTGCTCCCCCGACGCGGCCAGGCGGGCCACCCGGTGCACACGACGGAGCTGTCGCTGGTCGTCCCGCAGGCGGTCCTTGAACCCGGCGGATCGCTCGACCATCTCGCCGATCACCAACCCGGCGACCAGTAGCAGCAGCGTGGTGACGAGATCGTCGAGCTCGGTGATCTTCAGCAGGTTGTAGGGGCGGGTGTGGAAGAAGTCGAACGACGTCGCGGCGACGAGACCCGTCACCGCGCCCGCGGGGCGACCACCGAGCCGGGCGGCGGCGATGACGACGAGCACCAGGATGAGGGCGACGTTCACGTTGGAGATGGCGCCCCGGATGCCAACCAGGCCGGCGGCAACCAGGAGTGCCCCCAGGCCGCCGAGAGCGACGCCGAGGAGGGTCCGGGAGGAGCGGTCGATCTCCACGATCCCCTTTACGCCGGGGACGAGGCCCAAGGGCCGGTCTTGACGGGATCCTTATGACATCAGCGGGAATCTTGACGCCGCCTTTGCGCCGGCGGACCAGGGCGAGGAAATCGCGCAAGGATCGGTTCGTGCGCCTCGCTTCCTCCCGGTATCCGGCGCCTGGGGTGGGCATCGCCCTGGGGATGGCGCTGTGCGGCATTGCCACGGCTGCCCTCGTGCCGCTGCGCGACGAGGTCACAGTTGCCACCCCGGCGCTGGTGCTGGTACTGCCCGTCGTCGTCACCGCCATCGTCGGCGGCCGCGCCGCCTCCCTCGGCACTGCCGTGGTGGCCACCGCCATCTTCAACCTCGCCTTCATCCCGCCCTACTGGCGACCGGCGGTCGCGGTCGTCGACGACATCGTCGCCCTCGGCGTGTTCCTGGGGCTGGCCCTGACCATCGGGACGCTGGTGGCCGAGGGGGCCGAGCGGCGGCGGACCGCCGAGCAGCGGGCCGCCGAGGCCCAGGCCCTCAACGATCGCTACGAGGCGGAGGTGGCGGAACGGCAGCGCCTGGAACGAGAGGCCACGCGGGTCACCATCCTGGAGCAGGTGGACGAGCAACGGGCCGCCCTCCTTCGCTCCGTGTCGCACGACCTCCGGACGCCGCTGGCCACCATCCGGGCGGTGACGTCGGACCTGCGTGCCGGCGCGGCCTACGACGACGCCACCCGCAACGACCTCCTCGATCTCGTGGGCGACGAAGCCGAGCGGCTCGACCGCATCGTGGCCAACCTGCTGAGCATGAGTCGGATCGAGGCGGGGGCACTGCAGCCCGAACGCCAGGCGGTGGCACTCGACGAGCTGGTGACCGAACGGGTCCGACGCCTGGCACCGCTGTTCCGTCAGGTGCGGGTCCAGGTGCAGATGCCGGCCGACCTACCTCTGGTCGATGCCGATTACAGCCAGCTCGACCAGGTGGTGACCAACCTCCTCGAGAACGCGGCGCGCCATTCCCCCCAGCAGTCGACGGTGTGGGTGGGGGCGAGGCGACATGAAACCATGGTCGAGGTCTGGGTGGCCGACGAGGGGATCGGTGTGGCCGGCTTCGACCGTTCCCGCATCTTCGAGCCCTTCCGGCGTGGACCCGGCAGCGCGTCGAGCGGTGTCGGCCTGGCCATCTGCAAGGCCATCGTCGAGGCCCACGGCGGGGCCATCGACGTCGAGGCCAATGTCGGCGGCGGGGCCCGGTTCTTCTTCACCGTCCCGGTGCGCCATGGATAGGGATGCGGTCTCGATCCTCGTGGTCGACGACGAGCCCGCCATCATTCGGGCCCTGACTGCCGCCCTGACGGCCCGGCGCTACGGCGTGGTCACCGCCGCCACCGGGAGGGAGGCCCTCGACCGGGTCATGCACGCCACCCCGACAGCGATCGTCCTCGACCTCGGGCTGCCCGACATCGACGGCATCGAGGTCTGCCGGAGGGTGCGCACCTGGTCGGACGTCCCCATCATCGTGCTCACGGCCGAGGGGTCGGAGCACCGCAAGGTGGCGGCTCTGGACGAGGGAGCCGACGACTACGTCACCAAGCCGTTCTCCATGCCCGAGCTGCTCGCCCGGTTACGGGTCGCGCTCCGCCATCGGCGCCTCCCGGGAGACCGCCTCGACGAGGCGGTCCACGAGGTGGGCGATCTGACCGTCGACGTCGGGCTCAGGTCGGTGACGATCGGGGGGCATGCCATCGACCTGACCCCGAAGGAGTTCGGCTTCCTGTCGGTGCTCGCCCGCCACCCCGGTCGGGTCGTGACCCACCGGATGATCCTGCAGGAGGTGTGGGGGCCCGAGTTCGGCACCGAGACCCAGTACCTGCGGGTATACGCCAGCCAGCTCCGCAAGAAGCTCGGCGACGACCCGACCGCCCCCCGGCTGCTCACCGAGCCCGGCGTCGGGTACCGGCTGGTCGATCCGGAAACGGGTTCGACCCACGAGTGACGTCAACGGGCGTCACCCCCGAGGACCAAGGGGGTGGGAACGGTCGCCTAGACTGACGACGTTCCGACGTGGCACCCGCTAGGAGATCGCGCCCATGGAAGAGGTAGTCCTCACCGCTGAGGCGGGTCGTACGACCGGCAGTGCCACCGCCCGCCGCCTGCGCGGCGCGGGCCAGATCCCGGCCGTGCTCTACGGCCACGGCGTCGACCCCCAGGCGCTGGCCGTCGAGGGACGGGCGCTGCGCCTGGCCCTCAACACCGATGCCGGGCTCAACGCCCTGATCAGCCTCGACGTGGCCGGCGACCGCCACCTGGCCATGGCCCGACAGCTCCAACGCGATCCGGTGCGGGGCACCGTGGCCCACGTCGACTTCGTGATCGTCCGTCGTGACGAGGTGGTCACCGTCGAGGTCCCCGTACACCTCGAAGGCGAGGCCAGCCTGGTGCACCGCGAGGACGGGCTGGTCGAGCAGCAGCTGTTCACCCTTTCCGTCAACGCCACGCCGGCCGACATCCCCACCCATATCGAAGTCGACATCTCCGGCCTGGGCATCGGCGACGCCATCCGCGTCGGCGACCTGACCCTGCCGTCCGGCGTCACCACCGACGTCGACCCCGAGGACTCGGTCGTCGCCGGACAGGCGTCGCGTGTGTCCGCCGAGGTCGAGGCCGAGGAGGCCGAGGCGGAGGCGGAGACGGCTGCGGTGGCTGCGGGGACGGCGCCCGGTGAGGCGCCTGACGGCGATGCGGGCGGCGGGGGCGCAGCCGGCCGCGAGGGCTAGAACTGCTCCGAGAGCGGACTGGCGCCGCCACCGACCTCGTGGTCGTCGGTCTCGGCAATCCCGGTCCGAGTTACGAAGGCACCCGGCACAACCTGGGCGCCGACGTGGTGACGCTGCTCTCCGCCCGCTGGGACGCGCCCATGCGCCGGGGGAAGGAGCGGGCCCTCGTGTCCGAGGTCCGCGTCGACCGACAGCTGCTCGTCCTGGCCTTTCCGCAGACCTTCGTCAACCTGTCGGGCGAGGCGGCGGCCCGCCTGGTGCGACGGTACGGCCTCGGGTCCGACGTGGGCCGCCTCGTGGTGGTGCACGACGAGATGGACCTCCCCGTGGGCCGGGTGAAGGTCAAAGAGGGCGGCGGCACCGCGGGCCACAACGGCCTCGAGTCGCTTCGCACCCACCTCCACTCGGGCAGCTTCGTGCGCGTCCGTATCGGGATCGGCAGGCCGCCGGGACGCATGGACTCGGCTGACTACGTCCTGCGCCGACCCTCGCGCGCCGAACAGCTCGAGCTCGACGTGGCCGTCGAACAGGCCGCCGACGCCGTCGAGTTGATCCTCGCCGAAGGCCCGGCCGCGGCCATGAACCGCTTCAACTCGTAGCTTCCGTCCGACGACAGATGGAGAGACGATGACCAAGGCCACGAAGAATGGCACGCAGTCGTCTGCGCGGCGCATTGCCGACCGCCACGACCTGATCCGCGTGCAGGGCGCGCGCGTGAACAACCTCAAGGACGTCAGCGTCGAGCTCCCGAAGCGCCGGTTGACGGTGTTCACCGGAGTCTCGGGCTCGGGCAAGAGCTCGCTCGTGTTCGGCACGATCGCCGCCGAGTCGCAACGGCTGATCAACGAGACCTACAGCGCCTTCGTGCAGGGTTTCATGCCGTCGATGGCGCGGCCCGACGTCGACGTACTCGACGGCCTGACGACGGCGATCATCGTCGACCAGGAGCGGATGGGTGCCAACGTCCGCTCGACAGTGGGCACCGCCACCGACGCCAACGCCATGCTGCGCATCCTGTTCAGCCGCCTCGGCAAGCCCAACATCGGCGGGCCCAACGCCTTCTCGTTCAACACCGCGTCGGTCAGTGCGAGAGGCACGATCACCGTCAAGGGCGAGACCAAGAGGGCGACCTTCAACCGCACCGGCGGCATGTGCCCGCGCTGCGAGGGCATGGGCAGGGTGGAGGACATCGACCTCGCCCAGCTGTACGACGACTCGAAGTCGATCAACGAGGGTGCGATCACGATCCCCGGTTACAGCATGGAGGGCTGGTACGGACGCATCTACAACGGCTGTGGGTTCTTCGACGCCGACAAGCCCATCAAGAAGTTCAACAAGAAGGAGCTGCACGACCTCCTCTACAAGGAGCCGACCAAGATCAAGGTCGAGGGCATCAACCTCACCTACGCGGGCCTGATCCCGCAGATCCAGAAGTCGTTCCTGTCCAAGGACATCGACGCCCTGCAGCCGCACATTCGCGCCTTCGTGGACCGGGCGATGACGTTCACCGCCTGTCCGGAGTGCGGTGGCACCCGGCTCAACGAGGCGGCCCGCTCGTCGCGGATCGGCAAGGTCAACATCGCCGACGCCTGCGCCATGCAGATCAGCGACCTCGCCGAATGGGTCGGCGGCCTCGACGAGCCGTCGGTCGCGCCGCTGCTCGCCAAGCTGCTGCACACCCTCGAGTCGTTCGTCGACATCGGGTTGGGCTACCTGTCGCTCGACCGGCCTTCGGGAACGCTGTCGGGCGGTGAGGCGCAGCGCACCAAGATGGTCCGCCACCTCGGCTCCTCGCTCACCGACATCAGCTACGTCTTCGACGAACCCACCGTCGGCCTGCACCCCCACGACATCCAGCGGATGAACGACCTGCTGCTTCAGCTTCGCGACAAGGGCAACACCGTGCTCGTCGTGGAGCACAAGCCGGAGACGATCGCCATCGCCGACCACGTCGTCGACCTCGGTCCGGGCGCCGGGACGGCCGGCGGCACCGTCTGCTACGAGGGCACCGTCGAGGGGCTGCGGGCCAGTGGCACGCTCACCGGGCGCCACCTCGACGACCGGGCCTCCCTCAAGGAGACGCGGCGGACGCCCGCCGGCGCGCTGGAGGTCCGCGGCGCCGACACCCACAACCTGCAGAACGTCGACGTCGACGTCCCGCTCGGGGCGCTCGTCGTGATCACCGGGGTGGCGGGTTCGGGCAAGAGCTCGCTGATCCAGGGCTCGGTGTCGGGCCGGGACGGGGTGGTGTCGATAGATCAGAG
>CAYTTL010000077.1:0-10894 GCA_964440725.1 uncultured Acidimicrobiales bacterium
CGCCGCCGTAGCCGTAGATGCTGTCGTTGCCCCCGAGGGCCACGATGACGTCGGGACCGGGGGTGCCGAAGATGCGGTCGTTCCCGGCCGTGCCCACGATGGTCGCCGTCTGGCCGTCACAGGTCGCCTCGAAGAAGACGCCGTGAGGCCGAGCCCCGGCGGGAAGGGGGTACGTCTCCACGAAGGTGCCGCTCTCGTTGTCGATGACCGCCACCCCCGGCGTCGTCGAGCTCTCCACGGCCACGAACGTGTAGCGCCCGTCGGCCGACAGCCATTGGTGACCGGTCGTCGTGCCCCCCGGGACGTTGACGTTCGTCACCACAAGGGTCGAGGTGTCCACGAGGTCGACTTGCGCGGGGGTTCCTCGCAGGGCAACGACCAGCGTCTCTCCGTCGTTGGTGAGCTGGAGCGTGTCGGGCTGATCGCCGACGGGCACTTCGGCGATGATCGTGGGGGGATTCGTGGTGAGGTCGAGCACTCTCACCTTGTCCTCCTCGCGCACCGAGACGTAGGCCGTGCTGCCGTCGTCGGTCACCAGGACCTCACTGGGCCCCACCCCGACCTCGATCTCCCAACCGATGGTTCCCGTCGCCGCGTCGATCGCCGACACCGTGCCGGACAACAGGGGCGTGGCCGTGGTGGTGTACGTGTTGGCCGCATACAGGGTGGCGCCGTCGCTGCTGACCCACACGGCGTGGGTCCTGATCGCCGATCGAGAGCTGGCGACGATCGTCGCGGTCACGTCGTCGGTCGTCGTGTCGATGACCGCCACCGTGTTGGTGCCGTACAGGGCCACGTACACGAACCTCCCGTCGGGGCTGGCGGCGATGTGGTGAGGCTTCGAGCCGACCGGGATCTGCTCGACCTCCGTCATTGAGGTCTTGGAGACGACCGACACGGTGTTGCTGTTCTCGTTGGAGACGTAGACCTTGTCGGTGCCCGCCGGGGCCACCACCCCGATGGGCGCCAGGCCGACGGGAATCCGCTGGAGCACCGTGCCCGTCGCCGCATCGACGACGAACAGCCCGCCCGGCGTTCCCGTTCGGTCGGTGACCCACAGGGTGCCCTGAGTTCCCGACAGGTGCGACGCCGAAGCCACACCGACGAGGCCGACCCCGAGCAGCACGAGGAAGGCGAGGATCCCGCGTGCGAGCACGAAGGGCCTCGTGATGAGCCGTGAGCATGTGCCATCCATGTGGTTCTCCTTTCGTTGAGCCAGGCCCCTCATGAGCCCGCCGAGCTGAAGGTGCTGCCGGAGTCGATCGCCGTCGACTTGCTTGGTTGGTGGGGGAAAGAAGCCGCACATCCCGTCAATGACCCGCCTTCGCCGTGCGCGTACCTGTCTGTCCACGCGACCCGATCGGTTCTTCCGCGTTGATCCGTCACAATGTAGAGGAGAGAGGGTGGGCTTCGCCTCGGGGACATCCCTAGCCATCGGGCCGGGGGGACCGGGAATCAGGTGCGTGCCGCGCGCGCTCGACCCCACTGACTCGAACGCCCTACCGCCCTGCGCGCGCCCTCAGGAGCCGGAGATGACCGCTCGCCGGACGGCCCGCACGAGCGTGCGGTCGTCGAGGCGCCGCACCGTCACCTGGTCGCTCAGCGCCTCGACCACGTAGAGCCCCCGCCCCTGTTCGGAGTCGGCGTCGGGTAACTCGTCGTCGTAGCGTCCCTCGAGCTCGAACCCCGCACCGTCGTCCTCCACCTCGATGGCCACGTCGTCCCCCTCGGCCCACGCCCGCAGCGCCAGCGCCCGGGGCGCACCGCTGGCGTGGCGCACGGCGTTGGAGCACAACTCCGACACCACCAGGAGGAGGTCGGAGCGCTCGGCGTCGTCGACGGCGAGGTGCTCGAGCCAGTCGGCGAACAGGTGCCGGCAGAGGGGGATGGTCGCGGCGCTGGGCGAGAACCGGTACTCGAACGGTGCGGGGTGGCGGGCGCCGACCGATGCGGGGGGCGTGCGCCGTCGCAACACGAGGGCGAGCGAGTCGTCGCGCCGTTCGGCGCCGGCCAGCGCCCGCTGCACGAGGGCCCGGGCAAGGTGGGTGGCCGGGTACTGGGCGGTCTGGGCGGCGGCGGCGGTGAGGGCGTCGATGCCGACGAGGATGTCCTTGGTGGCCTCGATGAGGCCGTCGGTGTACAAGACGATGGTGTCGCGCCGGTCGAGGGTGAGACTCACCACTTCGGCCGACCCTGCGCCCGGCCACCCGATCGCCACACCGGGCGCCGAGACCAGGCGCACGGCACCGGACCCGGAGACGATCAGGGCGGGAGGGTGGCCTCCGCCGGCCAGGAGCACGGCACCGTCGCCGGGCCGGTAGCGCACCACCAACACCGTGGCCACCAGGTCGGGGTTCTGGGCGGTGGCGAGCGTGCCCGCCCGGGCCACCAGGTGGTCCATGGTGCAGCCGTCGAGGGCGAGCATGCGCAGGGCGTGGATGACGCCCACCGCGTCCTTGGTGGCGGCCACCCCCTTGCCCATGACGTCGACGACGGCCACGTGGACGTCGCCGTCGGGCAGCACGACCCAGTCGTAGAGGTCGCCACCGGTGGGCGTGCCCGGGTCGGCGGGCAGGTAGTGGACGCCGAGCTCCACGCCGTCGACCATCGGCATCGGCGGCCGCACCGCCTCCTGGAGCTGGTGGACCACCTGTCGCTGGGCTGCCTGCAACTCGGTGAGACGGGTGAACGCCTCGAGGTTGTCGAGGGCCACGCCGAGGTGCGACGCCAGGGCGACGACGGCCGCCTCCTTCTCCGCGTCGAAGTTGCCGGCTGCGCCGGCGCTCTGCACCCCGGTGCCTCCATCGGTGCGACCGGCGAGGAGGAGCGCTCCGTGCGGGAGGCCGTCGACGGCCAGCACCGGGACGAACATGCTCGCGGCGTCGTCGGTCAGGCCCGCCCGGTGCACGAAGCTCAGGTAGCGGGGGTCACCCAACAGCTCGTCGCCCCGCCGCACCGTGGGTATGGCCGGCCCGGTGTCGAGCAGCGACCGGACCGCGGGACGGGCGAACCGGTCGACGTCGCTCACCGATACTCCTGACGCGGTCACGCCCGGGCCCGTTCCCCGGCGCAGGTCGAGGTAGACGGCGACGGAGGCCCCGGTGATCGAACGGGCCGTCTCCACGATCCATGTCAACTTGTCCTCGACCCCCGACGGCCCGTGCACCGCGGCCGCGGCGTCGGCGAGGCAATCCACGACAGAGGGGTCGAGAGGACCGGTGGAGGCGGCCGTCTCGAACATGTGTCCTGAGGGTAGTTGTCCGACGCACCGGTACGATCGGGCGACCGTGACCGGACAGGCCCTTCGATGGGTGGGCGAGCCCCTCGTGACCGACGGGGTCAACGAACGGCGGTTCGACGTCGACGTCGACGGCCGCGTGGTGCCCGGCATCCTCTGGACCCCAGACGGGGCGGTCGGTTCCCGCCCCCTGGTACTGATCGGCCACGGGGCGACGCGGCACAAGCGCGTCGACTACATCGTGGCCCTGGCCGGCCAGTTGGTGAGGGAGGTCGGCTTCGCCGCCGTGGCCATCGACGCTCCCGGCCACGGGGACCGCCGACCCGACCCCGGCGCCGACGAGTACACGATGTTCAGCGAGTTCCTCGTCGAGTGGTCGCGGGACGGAACACTCGAGGACATGGTGGCCGACTGGCAGGCCACCCTCGACGCCGTCCGCCACCTCGACGAGGTCGGCGACGGGCCCCTCGGCTACTGGGGCCTGTCGATGGGCACGATCTACGGCATCCCGTTGGTGGCCACCGAACCCCGGGTGCAGGCGGCGGTGTTCGGGCTCATGGGCCTGGTCGGGCCCACCGCCGAGCGGCTGGCCGCCGACGCCCGCCAGGTCACGTGCCCGGTGGCGTTCATCCAGCAGTGGGACGACTCGCTGCTCCCCCGCCAACCCGTCCTCGACCTGTTCGACGCCTTGGCGTCGGTCGACAAGCGCCTCCACGTCCATCCCGGCGAGCACGCAGCCGTCCCGGTGGAGGAGATGGAGTTCTCGCTGACCTTCCTGGCCCGCCACCTCGCCCCCCGCGCCGGAGCGTGAGATCACTGTGGGTGGGCAGCCACCTCGGTCGGTACTTCCTCGGCGCGCCGCTTCCGTCGGGCCATGAACCGCTCGAGTGCCGTCGAGCCGTCGCACGGCAGGTGACCGGTGAACAGCCGGGCCGTCCACCCCTGCTCACCGGCCTCGAGCAGCACCCACGACAGCTGGAGTCGGGGGATGAAGACATTGGGGAAGTGGTACCGGGCGTCGAAGCGGTCGACCACCTTGGTGCCCGACCCGGTGTTGGCGTAGAACGCCGATCCGAACGACGTGAGCTCCGGATGGTGCGTGTGGCCGCTCACCATTCCCGCGTAGCCGCCGGCCACCATCTCCTGGGCGGCCACCCGGGCGTTGTCGTTCTGTGACTTCCCGCGCTTTCTGGTCATGCCCGCGTTGGCGGCGCTCCAAGTGCGCCGGCCGGCCACGAGGATGAGGGCGGCGGTGATGGCGACGGCGAGAACCACGGCGAGGTCGAAGATGACGAAATCGCGGGCGCGCAGTCGGAGCCTTCTGGGCTCGTCGAGGAGGAAGATCCCGTAGTGGGTGCCGATGGCGATCACGATCGGGATGAGGAGCCACCTGAGGTCCTTGACCACCCGCCGGTAGAACACGCGCGAGCTCACGAACGACGGAAACGTGCGGGGGTCGCTGAGACCCTCCAACCCGTGCAGCAGGCTCGAGTCGGCGGTGGTGGCCATCTCCGGGAGCACCTCCTGCACGACGTGCTGGCCCAGCGGGGTGTCGAGGGGCTGGCGGGGGTCCTCGAAGCGGTTGGCCGGGTCCCAGCGATGGCCGTGCTCCACGTGCACGACGCGACGACCGTCGGCGGTGGTGAGGGCGAGGTCGACGGCAAACGCCAGCTCGGCGCCCAGGCCCGCCTTCACGGCATCGGCCGCAACCGGGTCCCATCCCAGGCGGCCGTCGTGGTTGCCGGGCAGGCACACCACCCGCCGGTTCTCGCCGCCGGCGAACGACCTCACCGCCTCGGCGAACCGCGGATGGGCGGCGAGGGCTCCGGCGGCATCGGGCTTCTCGCCCGCCCACAGCTCGATGACATCGCCGGCCAGCACCAGGAGCGCCGGACCGGTCAGCTCCTCCAAGGCGGTGGACACCTTCTCCTCGGCCCATCTGGACGCCTCGGTGGGCGTGTCGTGCAGGTGCAGGTCGCTCGTGAGCAGTATTTCCGCGCCGGGGGCGATGTCGATGGTGAGAAGGTCGGGAACCTCGGGGGGCATCGGCGTCGTCTCGGCGGACAACGCGCACATGCACCCAGGGTAGGACGACGACGACCACCGCGCCCGCACGGCTGACCTCCCGGGGTTTCTCCCTCCCTACCGGTAGGTAGACTCACGGGATGGACAGCAGTGCCCTCCTCAGTGAACTGCGGCCGACCTTCGACCAGCTTCTCAACCGTCATCTGGCGGCGTCGAAGGAGTGGTTCCCCCACGAGATGGTCCCCTGGTCCCGCGGTCGCGACTACGTGCCGGGAGACCCGTGGGACCCCGACGAGTTCCCCCTCCCCGACCCCGTCCGCCGGGCGTTGTTGCTGAACCTGCTCACCGAGGACAACCTGCCGTACTACTTCTCGACGATCAACCGCATCTTCAGCACCGAGGCCTTCGACGTGTGGACCCGACGGTGGACGGCTGAGGAGATGCGTCACGGCATCGTCATCCGCGACTGGCTGATGATCACCAGGGCCATCGACGCGGTGGAGCTCGAGCGCGGTCGGATGGCCCAGGTGTCCACCGGACAGACGCCCCAACCGGCGTCCATTCCCGATGCCGTGGTCTACCTGTGCCTGCAGGAGCTGGCCACGCGCATCTCCCACCGCAACACCGGCAAGCTCCTCGACGACCCCATCGGCTACGACGTCATGGCTCGCGTCGCCGCCGACGAGAACCTCCACTACCTGTTCTACCGCGACCTGGGCAGCGCCGCCCTGGCTGTCGACCCCTCGGCCATGGTCCTGGCCATCGAGCGCCAGGTGCGCGAGTTCGAGATGCCCGGTACCGGCATTCCCGGCTTCGCCGAGCACGCCGCGGTCATCGCCAAGGCGGGCATCTACGACCTCGGCCTGCACCATGACCAGATCCTCGTGCCCGTGATCCTCCGGCACTGGAAGCTGACCGACCTCGACGGCCTGTCGCCGGAGGCCGAGGCGGCGCGTGAGCGCCTGGTGTCGTTCATCGATCGGATGGGCTCGATCGCCCGTCGGCTGGCGGCGAGGCGCGAGCGCGCCCAGGCCACCGCCGGCGATCGCCCGACGGCGCCGGCGATGTCGAGCTAGGGACCTCTCGGGTCCTCCTGGAGCTCGAGCCGCTACCTTCGGGCCCACCCGCTCGGGTGCGGGGCGACTCCAAGGGAGGACACCATGGCCTACATCCAGCTGGTGGAATTCACCACCACCGAGACAGAGGCTGTCCGGGCGTTGAGCACGCAGTACCGGACCGAGACCGAGGGCATCCGCACGGTGGTGCGGTCGATGGCCTGCGCCGACACCGACACACCGAACCGCTTCGTCGTGATCGCCGAGTTCGCGTCGGCCGCCGACGCCCAGGTCAACTCCGACCTGCCCCAGACCCAGGCCCTCGCCGCAGCGATGGCCGAGCTGGCCGAAGGCCCCATCTCCTACCGCAACCTCGAGGTGCTCGAGACCTTCTAGGCGGGCGAGGCGGGCAGGGGGGTCTGGCGACCTTCGGGCGCGAGCAGTACCGTCGCAATCATGCGCCGTGGACTGATGGTCGTGCTCGTGTGTGTCGCAGTGCTGCTCCCGGGGGCGGCCCACGCGGGGGCACCCCCGCCGGAAGTTGCCGACGCCGTCCTCGACCGGCTGCTCCAGCGCTTCATCGCCACACCCGGCGCCTCACCCGGTATCGCCGTGGTGGTGCATCGGGGTGCCGAGCTGGACTTCCACACCGCGGGGGTGGCCAACGTCGAGACCGGCGCTCCGATCTCCATTGACGACCACATGCGCCTGGCCAGCGTGGCCAAGGCGTTCAGCGGCGCCGCCGCCCTGCGACTCGTCAGCGAGGGTCGCCTGTCGCTGAACACCACCATCGGCAGCCTCCTGCCCGGCCTTCCGGCGGCCTGGTCGAAGGTCAACCTGCGGCAACTGCTCCAACACACCAGCGGCATCCCCGACTTCAGCCAGGACCAGGCGTTCCGGAACGCCGTCGTGGCGTCGTTGACGGACCCCCTGCCGCCCCGGAAGTTGCTGTCGTTCGTCGCCCACCAGCCGCTCGAGTTCGCACCGGGCACCGAGTACCGCTACTCCAACTCCGACAACATCATCGTCGGCCTGATGGTCAAGGCGGTGACCGGCATGGCCTACACCGAGGCCCTCCAACAGCTCGTCTACGGCCCGCTGGGCCTGGAGAACACGAGCCTGCCGAGGGGTGTCAAGATGCCGAGCCCGACCATGCACGGGTACGAGGTGGATCCGATCGAGGACGTGACCGAGCTCATCGCCGCCGGGTGGTCCTGGGCGTCGGGAGGTGTCGTATCGACACCGCGTGACGCCGACCGCTTCGTGCGCGGCTACGCGTCCGACGCCTCCTTCAGCCGAGCCGTGCACGGGTCGCAGTTCCGCTTCATTCCCGGCAGCTCCCAACCTCCCGGCCCCGGTGTGAACTCCGTGGGTCTCGGGATCTTCCGGTACGAGACCTCGTGCGGCACCGTCTACGGTCACACCGGCAACACCGCCGGCTACACGCAGTTCGTCGCCGCCACCGTCAACGGCCGCCGTTCGACGGTCGTTTCGGTCAACTCCCAGATCACCCCGTCCGGCGATCCGCTCGTCTGGGCGCGACTCCACCGGATATTCGAAGCCGCCGTGTGCGCGGCGATGGCCCGCTGACCTCTCGGATTCCGGCGAGGTGACCGCCCGGTCCCACCCGGTGGCGCGCCGCGCTACCGCCGGTCCGGCTCGCTACCGTGCCGGGAATGGCGAGCGGTCGCGGGTTCGGGCGAGCGTGGGCGCTGGCGTCGGTCGGCGGATTCGTCGACGCCGTCGGCTTCCTCACCCTGTTCGGCCTGTTCACCGCCCACCAGAGCGGCAACACCACCCACGGTGCCGTCGTCCTCGGGCTGGGTCACTGGAGCGACGCGCTGAGCCGGCTCGTGCCGGTCGTCACCTTCGTCGCCGCCGTGGTCCTCGGCATGTTCGTCGCCCAGCGCCGCCACCGGACCGATGAGGCGGCCGACGCGGCGCGGCCCGTCCTCGTCATCGAGTTGGTGCTCCTCGTCGTCCTGCTCATCGTCGGGCTGGCCGTGGTGGACTCCGAAGACCTGACGTCAGGCTCCTGGAGCTTCTACGGGCTCGCCATCCTGGCCACCGCCGCCATGGGCCTCCAGGCGTCGGCCCTGCGTCACATCGGCGACCTTCGGGTGGCCACCGCCTTCATCACCGGCATGCTGGTCAGCGTCGCCGAGGACACCGCCGCCGGTTGGCGGTCGAAACGGGAGGGCCGGCCACTCGACGCCGCCGACTCCGCACGTCGCGTGCGCCTCCACGGCGGGATCTGGCTCACCTACATCGCCGGAGGAATTCTGGGTGCGTTCCTCGAGGCTCGCCTGGAGCTCTGGGCTCTCGTCCTGCCGATCGCCGTACTCGCCATGCTGCTCGGCCGGCCCCGGCGAGCGCTCAGCTCTTGGCGCGTCGCGCCGCCCGGCGCGAGGCCACGGCGGTCGTCATGACCAGGATGGCGGCGAGAACCAGCCACGGCGTCCGATCGGGCCCGCCCGCGGGGCGCTCGTCACCCAGAGCGCCGATGTGAATGCGGGCGTCGCCGGCGACGTGGAAGCGGAGAGGCAGGCTGACGAAACGGCCCGGTCCCCCGTCGGCCTCGATGACCACCTCGTACTCGCCGCCACCACCCGGCGATGGCAGCGGCTCGACCACCTCACCCACGGCAACGAGCCTGGGCGGTACCGCCCCCGGCAGACCGGTGGGTGTCACGTAGCGCACGGTGACGACGGCCGGGGCGGTCAGGTCGTAGCGCACCGCCGGAGCCTGGCCTTCGGCTCCCGGCGGATCGATGGTCGCCGTTCGCAGGGCCAGGGGCTCCGAACGCCCGGCGGGCGGGATGACCCGAACGCCGCCGTCGGCCGGTTGCAGGCGCCATTGCCCGAGCTCGATGCCGACCGACGGGATGCCTCCCGACTGCGGCTCGGCGCCGGCGACGACCCGGAAGTAGCTCTCGGGGCTGACGGTGACCGACCCCTGACCCGCGGCCAGCTCCACCCGGATCGACGCCGGGAGCTGGTCGGACTCGAGCGTGTCCGGGCGTATCCCCCCGTAGTAGGCGGCAAGGATGTCGCCGGCGTCCATACCCCGCTGCGCCTTGCCCAGGGCGCCGTACTGGCTCATGCCCACGCCGTGTCCCCAGCCGCCGCCGGAGAAGGCGGCGCTCTCCCCGCTGCCCTCGACGGAGTAGTCGGGCGCGGGCAGGGGCATGGGCAGACCGTCGGGCGGGGGCACGGCGGCGTTGATGCGCGAGCGGAGCTCCTCGGCCCCGATCTCACCCTGGCCGGTGAACTCGTCGGGCCCGGCGACGCTGTAGACGACGGCGTCGCCCTGGCGGGCCACGTTCGTGAGCACGAACGGGGGGGCCACGTCGACGAACGGGGCGAGTGCCCCCATGGGCAGGCCCCACTGCCAGCGGCCGAGAAAGCTGCGGGCGTCGTCGGGATCGTCGATCGAACGGAGGTAGGGCTGGCTCCCGGCCGTCGACCGACCGCCGTTGGACGCCGAGTACTGGGCGAACAGCGGACGCCCGCGGTAGAGGAGAACCTGCCCGGCGGTGTCGTCGACGGCCGCCACCCAACGGGCGCCGTCGAGCCCCTGCTCCTTGGCCAGCCCGGCGTACACCTGGCACGAGTCGGTGTTGCAGATGTCGGCCCCACGGGCCTTCCAGGGAGAGTCGGCGGTCGACGACTTCTGGTTGAGGCCGTAGGTGCGGGCGGCGATGGCCTGGGCCCGCAGCGCCTCGGCAGGCCAGGACGCCGGCACCTCGGCAATTCCCTTGACGTAGTCCTCGATGCCGACGTCGTTGATGACGGCAAGCCCCCCGTCGGCGGGCACCACCTCGATCGCCCCGCGGTAGGGGCCCATCCCCTCGACGGTGAGGACCCCGCCCCCCGGGTCCACCGGCTCGAAGCGCACCCGGTCGACCACCCATCCCTCGGAGGCGTCGGCCGCAACCGCCGTAGGAGCGGAACCGAACGAGCCCACCCCGAGCGCGGTCGCGCCGACCACCGCCACACCGAGAGTCCGCGCCAGGGCGCACCAACTGGCCGGGCCGCGAGTGTGCACGGGTGGATACGCTACCGAGCGCCGACGGCGCGGCACCGAGGACCCGGGATCATGCGTAGCCCTTCCGCCGCAACCACGTGACCACCGGGTAGCCGACGAGGACCGGCGCGGTGAAGGTGATGCCCCGGTAGAGCAGCACGGCGGCGACGGCGGCGTTGGCGGGTACCCCGAACCCGGTCAGGGCGCCGGTGAGCGCCGCCTCCTGCACTCCGACGCCACCCGGCACCGGCGCGACGCTGCTGAGCAGCCCGGCACCGACCTGGGTGAGGAACAGCTCCGGGTAGTCGAGCGACTCCCCGAAGGCGAGCAGGCAGAGGCCCAGAAGGGCGGGGTACGCCAGCGTGGTCCCCAGGTTGCCGCCGAGCAGCTTCAGCGCCTTGTGGGGATCGCGGACCACCGTCCAGAGGTCGGTGATGGCCCGCTTGGCGACGGGCACGACCTTGCCGCGCAGCCGGGGCACGAGCAGGACGAGGCCGATGACGGCAGCCACGACAGGGATGGCGATCAGGACGGTGGCGCCGCCGACGCC
>CAYTTL010000077.1:10904-11106 GCA_964440725.1 uncultured Acidimicrobiales bacterium
CCCAGGTCGATACTGGCGGAGCTCACGGCCGCCGACGGGACGAGCACGACGAGCTGCATCAGGCTGGCCAGCGCGGAGCTCAGAACGACGGCACTGGTCGCCGACGCCACCGCCACACCGGCGAGGTCGAGGTAGCGGACCTGGAGGGCCGTCCCCCCGATGCCGTCGGGCGTGATCATCCCGAGGAACTTGGTCGACAGCT
>CAYTTL010000078.1:0-11097 GCA_964440725.1 uncultured Acidimicrobiales bacterium
CTACGTCCACAGCGCCATCCGGGACCCCGAGGTTCGAGCGGCAGTGCGGGCGGCGATGGCCGAGGGCCGACGGGGCCTCGCCGCCCGCCACGGGGCCGAGCTGGCCGGCGGCGAGGAGGAGCTCGACGCCATCCTCGCCCGGTTCGCCAACGCCGGCCTCGCCGACCCGATCGTCCGGGTCGGCCGCGACCCGCGACGCAAGCTGGGAGCCGAGGACCGGCTGGTCGGCGCGGCCCGGCTGGCCGCGGCGTGCGGCTCGGCCCCGGAGAAGCTGGCCCTCGCCGTCGCGGCAGCCCTGGTGTTCTGCGACCCCGCCGACCGATCGTGCCGTGGCCTCCACCGCCAGGTCGCCGAGGCCGGTGTCGTCGGAGTGCTGGAGGCGGTGTGCGGGCTCGGTGACGACGACGGGTTGGGCCGTTTGGTGACCGAGGAGTTCAATCGCCTGAATGCCGGGTGGGCCGAGCACAACCTCCTGCTCAGCCTGGAGCAGGCGTTGTGGGCCTGGGCGTCGCCGGCCGACCTCGGTGACCCCGACACAGAAGTCTTCGGTGCCGCCCCGACGCTCACCGGCGTGGGCTGAGCGATGCGTGTGCATTTCGTCCTCGTCCGCCGGGTGCCGCCGGTTCCCAGCCCCGTGCTGGTGGAGGTCACCGAGCGTCTGGAACGCAACGGCATGACGGTGACCGCCACCATCCCCGAGGAGCTCCTCACCCGTGCCGACCTGCTCCGACCCGACCACGACCTGGTGATCCTGAAGTCCCACACCGAGCTCGCCCTGAGCCTGGGTGGCCTGCTCCGGGCCGAGAATGCCCGGCTGCTGAATCCCTACGGTTCCTGCGTGGCCGCCCAGGACAAGGTCACCGCCAGCCGCCGCCTGCGCGCCGCCGGGGTACCTGTGCCCCCCACGTGGGTGACCGCCGACCTGGCCCTGGCCAGGGAGGCGGTCGCGCGCGGCCCATTGGTCGTCAAGCCCGTCCGGGGTCACCGGGGGGTGGGGGTCGTCGTGGTGCGCGGTGCCGACGATCTCGCTGCTCTCGACGTGGTCGCCGACACGCCGCTGATCGTTCAGGAGTACATCGCCGGGCCCGGGGAGGACCTCAAGGTCTACGTCGCCGGCGAGCACGTGTTCGCCGTCCGCAAGCCGTTCTCACCGGACAGCTTCACCCTTGCCGGCCGGCCGGTGCGGGTGAGCGACGAGGTCCGCGCCATCGCCCTGCGGGCGGGAGAGGCCCTCGGCCTCGGGCTGTACGGGCTGGACGTGATCGAGAGTCCGGACGGGCCCTTCGTCGTCGACGTCAACTACTTCCCCGGGTACAAGGGCGTGCCCGACGCCGCCACGCACATCGCTTCCTACATCACGGCCTACGCCCACGGGCGGGTCGACCTGCGGGAAGGGGGGTTGCCGCCGGTGCCCGCGCCGGCCGGCGGACGTGCGGCGATGGCAGGGGCGAGCCAGTGATCCTGATCGCCCGCCCCCGCGCCTGGGCCGCCTCCCAGGCCAGGCGGTTGACGGGGAACCCGGTCACCCCCCTGGCCGCCGAGGGGTTCCTCTCCCGGCTGAGCTTCGGAATCGTGAGCTTCGCCCTGCCGTTGCTCGCATACCAGCGGGGCATGAGCCTGGCGGGCATCGGGGTCCTCTTGTCGCTCAACATGGCGGTGGCGATCGTTCTCAAGCCGCTGATGGGTGGAGTTGCCGACCGCCTCGGTCACAAGCGGGCGCTGGTGGTCGCCATCGCCATGCGCAGCGCGGTCTCACTCCTCCTGATCTTCGCCGTCGAGCCCTGGCAGCTGTTCGCCGTCCGGGCGCTGCACGGTGTGTCGATGGCGCTTCGCGACCCTGCGGCCGCCGTTCTCGTGGCCGACGCCGGTGGCGAGCGGAACGTGGCCACATCGTTCGCGTGGTACCAGACGGCCAAGACGCTGGCCGGGTCGATCGGGCGGGCGCTGGCGGGCGTGGTGGTCGTCGTGACCGGCGGGTACACCGGGGCCTTCGCCGTCGCCTTCGCGCTGTCCATCCTGCCCCTGGTGGTGGTGGTGCTCGGCGTGAAGGCGGTGCCGGACGCAGGGAGCGTCGAGGCCCCGAGCTCAACGGACGCGGCGACGACGGCCGCCCCGCTGGTGGCCGATGCCGCCGCCCCCGTGCGTCCTCCGCCGGTGGAGAGCGAGACGACCAACCCGCCCCGGGTCTTCGCCTACGCCTCGGTCGGGTTCCTGATCACGGGCAGCGCCTACCTGATGGCCAATCTCTTCCCGCTGTTCGCCGTCGAGTACGCGGGCGTGAGCCCTGCCGTCGTCGGCGCCGCCTACCTGGTGGGCGGCCTGCTCGCGCTCACCGGCCCCCTGTGGGGCCGCCTGGCCGACCGCGGCAACCCTCGGTTGGTGCTGTCGGCGCGAAGTATCGCCAACGTCGGGTCATCGGTGCTCTTCCTGGTGGCGCCCAACGCCGCGGGCGTGATCAGCGGCAAGGCCCTCGACGACGGCGGAAAGGCAGCCTTCCGACCCGCCTGGGGTTCCCTCATGGCCGAGGTCGCCAGCCACGACCGCCGGCGTCGAGCCCGCATCATGGCGTGGCTCGGCGTGGGCGAGGACGCCGGTGAGATGGCCGGTCCCCTTGTCGCCACGCTGGTGTGGTCGGCCTGGGGGATACCTGCCGTCCTGGTCCTCCGGATCATCGTCGCCGTCGTTGCCGAGCTGGTGACCATCCGGGTGACGGGGACGGTCGTCGACGACCCGCCGGAGGACGCCGTCGCCGTCACCGCCCCCGCCGAGTCCTCGCCTTCGCTGACCTCATGAACCCACAGCGCTTGTGGCGTGGAGGATGTGGCGGGCGAGGAGAGCATCTGCGGCTGGGACCCCCTTGAACCCGGGGAAGGCGGAGAGGTCGACGATGTACGGCTGGCCGTCGCTGACGACGACGTCGACGCCGTAGACGTCCATGCCCATGGCGTCCCCCACATCGAGGGTGAGCCGCCGGAGACGGTCGTCCACCTCGACGGCGACACCCTGCTTGTCCGCGACGGTGGTGGCCGGCCACGGCCGGCGCACATCGAAGACGTCGTCGCCGATGCGGTACAGCTTGTGATCGAGGCCGTCCGCGGAGTGGAAGCGCTGCGCCAGATAGGGGCCGTCGACGGGATCGACGGCGGCCAGTTCGGAGACGGTGCGCACGACGCGTACACCTCGCCCCTTCGAACCGGTGTTGGGCTTGATCATCAGGGGGCCGCCATCGAGCAGCGGGGTCGCGGAGGGGGGATCGACGACCAGATGCGTCCGGGGCACCGGCAGGTCGGCGTCGGCGAGGATGCGGAAGGCCACCGCCTTGTCGCGGCAGGCGGCCACCGCCGGGTAGGGATTGAGCGTCGGGGCCCGGGCGGCGTGGAGCATGGCCGCAAAGGTGAGCGTCGCGTCGTATGAGTGCTTCAGCACGTACAGGTTGTGACCCGTTCCCACGGTAGCCACGTCGACCGAGCCACCGACGGTGAGCACGTCGACCTCCGCGCCGCCATTGCGCAGGGCGTCGACGGTGGCGGCCGTCACCGTGCCGAGTGGCCGGGAGGCATGGACGATGGCGATTCGGGGCGCCCCGGTCTTGCGCGGCCCGCCTACCCGCTTCTCGGCCCCGGCCTGCATCCCGGCACCATAGGTTCCGGCCCGGGTCAGCCGCCGATCGTGCGACCCCGGTGCAGCGAGCGGTCGCCGGTGTCGCCGGCGAGTGAGGACGACACCCGCTGGGCGTCGCCCGCAGGGGAGGGCAGGGGGCCGACGAGGGTGCCGGTGCCGCCCGCGGCCACGCAGCGCTGGTTCACGGTTCCGAACAGGTTCCTCCACCAGGTGTTGGTGCCGCACCGCGGGTTGTAGTCGGCGCCGTCGGCGCCCACCCACTGGGTGTAGGGGTCCTCCTCGTTGATCACCGCCACGGCCTGGCGGTCGGGGGCGTTGCCGTGGACCTGGTTCCTCACGACGGAGGTGTGAGCGGTGCCCTCGGCCAGGTGGATGCCGTCGAGGAAGTTGTCGTCGGCCACGTTGTTGATGATGGTGTTGCCGAACTGGCCGAGTACGCCGCTGCCCGGCGATGGGCCGGTGACCTCGATGCCCGCCCCCCAGTTGCGCGACGAGTTGTTGCCGTCGATCACGTTGCCGTGGGAGGTGTGGATGAAGTCGGGGCCGGAGTGGTGGATCTGGATGCCCGAGCCGCGGTAGCTCTCGGGGCCGTCCCCGGTGTTGGTGTGGGTCCGCTCCGCGGTGCGGGTGATGGTGTTGGCCCTCACCAGGTTGGAGCCGTTGTTCCCCGGCGTCTCCAGCATGTAGCCGGTGATCAGGACACCGGCCAGTCCGCTTCTTCTGATCCGGTTCCTCTCCACCACGTTGTTCTCGGCGCCGGGGCCCTCGATGCGCACGCCCACGTCCTGGGAGTGGCGACCGTGGGCGTCGCAGCAGAACGGCGGCGGGTCGGGGATGGGCCCGTTGGCCGTCGAGCCACAGGTCGTGCCCTCGCCCTCGGGCGTCTCGTTCGTGACGTCGTTGTCGCGGATGTCGTTGTCGCTCACCACGTTCCGGTTGGAGTCGGCGACGAGGGCGATGGCCGAGTACGGCCCGTTGCCCACCAGGGTGTTGGCCCTGAGGACGTTCCGCTGCGAGTTGATCACGGCGATCCCGTCACCCAGGTCGCAGTAGGGACCCCTGTCGGGGACGATGTCCTCGGGCTGGGAATCACGGCCGGTGACGACCCGGTAGTTGACGTTGGCCCGGGCGGTGATGCCCCGGATGGTGTTGTGGCCGCCGCCCATGACCACCACGCCGGCGTCGAAGCCCTCGACGATCCCGTTCTTCAGCGTCACGCCGCTCACCATGCGCAGGAGGATGCCGGCCTTGTCCGGCGACACCCGCGCCCGGGGGTTGCCGATGATGCGGTGGCCGCCGAGGTCGACGGTGATGTTGTCGGCGGCGATGACGATGCCCTTGCCGCGACAGGGCCCCACGTCGGCGGTCAGCGTCGTGCTCTCGGTGATCACCGTGCGGCAGCCGACCGGCGCCCCCGCCGCCGCCGGGGCGACCACCATCGTCGTCATCGTCAGAACGGCGCCGACGGTGGCGACGAGTGCCGTCGCCAACTGTGTCGGGCGGTAGGCCCGACGCCGGCACGTGGCCACAGTCATGGTGCGTCCCCCTTGCACATCGATTCCGCTCGGGGCCGAAGGTAACAGGACGAGGCGCCGGTGCGGTAGGTGCCGGTTGCGACTACCGGGGGCCCATCAATGCCGTGCGGGCGGTGGGAGTCGAACCCACACCCCTTTCGGGACCGGGACCTAAACCCGGCGCGTCTGCCGTTCCGCCACGCCCGCTGGAGCAACCGACGCTAGGACCAGAACTCGTCCTCGGCGTAGGCGTCGACGGGGATGGCCCGGAACTGCTCGACCTTGCCGTCGGCGATGTGCCAGACATGCACGGCGTTGCCCTTGTACGGCGTACCGTCGCGCTCGGCGTCGATGTCGACGATCACGAACACGTGCCGGTCGGTGGCGGCCACCTCGTGGATGGTCAACCCGAAGGTGCCCCCGCTCACCTCCATCAGCTTGCCGAAGAACTCCATCACCCCGTCGTGGCCGTGGTAGTCGCCGGCGAGCACGTTGCGGCCGCCGATGTGCCACACGATGTCGTCGGCCAGTCGCTCCATCACCGCGGGCACGTCGCCCTGGGCGAAGGCCTCGTAGCCCCCCCGGATCAGCTCGGCGTTGGGATGGGTCATCGCTCCTCCTTCGAACAACCGTGTTCGGAGCGTACGCGTGCTCACCGAGGAATGGGCGGCCCGCTAGCCTCGGCCCCATGAACTCCGACATGTCGATGCCCGTCGTCACCGACCAGATGACCCTTGGCGATCGCGCCAATGACGTCTACGCCCGCCTCCTCAAGGAGCGGATCGTCTTCCTGGGGACCCAGGTCGACGACAACGCCGCCAACCTCATCTGCGCCCAGCTCCTCCTCCTCCAGTCCGAGGACCCCGACAAGGACATCTACCTCTACATCAACTCCCCCGGGGGTTCGGTGTCGGCGGGGATGGCCATCTACGACACCATGCAGTACGTCAGCTGCGACGTGGGCACCATCTGCATGGGACTGGCCGCCTCCATGGGACAGTTCCTGCTGTGCGCCGGCCAACCAGGCAAGCGGTACGCCCTGCCCCACTCCCGGGTGCTCATGCACCAGCCGTCGGCCCAGATGCAGGGGGCGGCGGTCGACATCGCCATCCACGCCGAGCAGATCATCTACACCAAGCGGGTCATGGCCGAGCGCATCGCCCAGCACACCGGCCAGAGCGTCGACCAGATCGAGGTCGACTTCGACCGTGACCGCTGGTTCACCGCCGTCGAGGCCCGCGACTACGGCATCATCGACCAGGTGATCCAGCGGATCCGCGAGGTCGCGGCCTGATCGTCCACCTCTCGTGAGAGCCGGCTTCCGGTGACCGGGACGATCGGCAGATGAAGGTCGCCGTCACCGGCTCCCACGGTCTCATCGGCTCGGCCCTGGTGGCCGCCCTGGAAGCCGACGGCGACGAGGTGACCCGCCTGGTCCGGGGGCGTCCGACGGGCCCCCACGAGGTGGCATGGGACCCGCAGCGGGGCACCATCGACGCCGCCTCCCTGGAAGGCCACGACGCCGTGGTCCACCTCGCCGGGGTCGGCATCGGCGACCGTCGCTGGACGCCGGAGCACAAGTCCCAGGTTCTCGAGAGCCGGGTTCGGGGCACCGCCCTGCTGGCCGAGACGCTGGCCGGGCTCGACCGACCGCCGGAGGTGCTGGCATCGGGATCGGCGGTGGGTTACTACGGCGACCGGGGTGACGACGAGGTCACCGAGGAGGCCGGCCCGGGCGAGGGATTCCTCGCCACCGTCGTCGAGGCGTGGGAGGCCGCCGCCGCCCCTGCCGTCGAGGCCGGCATCCGGGTGGCCTACCTGCGCAGCGGCGTGGTGCTGAGCGGCGACGGCGGTGCCCTCGGCAAGCAACTGCCCTTCTTCAAAGCCGGCCTCGGCGGGCGCCTCGGCTCGGGACGGCAATGGCTCTCGTGGGTCGCCATCGACGACGAGGTGGGGGCCATCCGTCACGTCCTCGGCACGGCTGAGGTGGAGGGGCCGGTCAACCTGTGCGCCCCGGAGCCGGTGACCAATGCCGAGTTCACCCGCGTCCTCGGTCGGGTCCTGCACCGGCCCACACCGCTGCCGACGCCGACGCTCGCCCTGCACCTGCTCTTCGGGCGGGAGATGGTGGCGGAGATGCTCCTCGCCGGCCAGCGGGTGATCCCGACGGTGCTGCGGCGCACCGGCTACGTCTTCGCCCAACCGGCGCTGGCGCCGGCCCTGGCCGCCGAGCTCGACAGCAAGAGCTGACGAGTCCCGACGGCCGGAGGCGGGGGAGCGGGACCGGCGAACGGCGATCAGGCCCTGACCGCCTCCACGGTGAGCTCGAGCTGGACCTTGCGGCCGACGAGTACCCCGCCGGTTTCGAGGGCCACGTTCCAGTTGAGGCCCCAGTCCTCGCGGTCGATCTCGGTGCGGGCCTCGAAGGCGATGCGGGCGCCACCCCACGGGTCGGAGAAGGCGCCGTCGTAGGTGCCGTCGAGGGTGACCGGGCGGCTGCGGCCGAGGATCGTCAGGTCGCCCGTGACCCGGAGCCGGTTGTCCTTCCTCAGCTCCACGCCGGTGCTCCGGAAGGTGATCGACGGGTGGTTCTCGGTGTCGAAGAAGTCGGCCGCCCGCAGGTGCTCGTCGCGCTTGGCGTCCCGGGTGTTGATGCTGGTGGGATCGATCGTCACGTCCACCGCCGACTGCTCGGGCGGATCGGCCACGGTGATGGTGCCGGAGAACGAGTCGAAGTGCCCCCGCACCTTCGTCACCATCAGGTGGCGGGTGACGAAGCCGACCTCGGAATGGGAGGCGTCGATCTCGTAGGTGCCCACCTCGGGTCGGCCCTGCCGATCGACGACCGCGGTGTCGGTTGCGAACTGTGTCATGTCGGTGTCCTTTCGCCTGGGCGCCACGTCTGCGGTCACCCAATTGTTACTAACTACAAGCACCTTACGATTCGTAGTTATTCCGGCCCCCCTTGGGCTTGGCCTCTGGCGTACCCTGGTGACATGGCCAAACCGGCAGATCCCCCTGAGGAGATCAGCGGGTTCTGCCCCGTGTTCCACCGGGCCATCGAGATCATCGGGCGGCGGTGGACGGGCGCGATCGTGAGGGCGATGCTCTCGGGGGCGACCCGCTTCGGCGAGATCCGCACCATCGTCCCCGGCCTCTCCGACCGCCTCCTCTCCGAGCGCCTGAAGGAGCTGGAAGCCGAGGGCATCGTCGAGCGCCTGGTCCACCCCGACACGCCGGTGCGCATCGAGTACCACCTCACCGCCAAGGGCGAGGCCCTGGCCTCGGTGGTCGCCGCCACGTCGGCCTGGGCCGAGGAGTGGCTGGTCCCGGAGCCGAGCAGCAGGCGCTGACCCGGGGCGCGCCGGGGGGCCGACGGCCGGTAGCCTGGTGCCGTGGGCGAGACGAGGCGGACGGTCGCGGCGGCACCCAAGGTCGTCGCCGTGCTGGTGTCGTCGCTGGTCACCGTACTGGCGGCGGTGGGCTGCAACGGCGGGTCGCCGGTCGCCAAGATCGCGCCTGCGCCCCCGCCGACGGTGGTCGCCCCGCCGCCCCCGGCCCCGCCGCCGCCCCTCACGGTGGTGGCCACCGCCCAGGTGCCGTCGGTGGCGGTGTTCGACTCGCCCGGCGGCGAGGTCGCCTCGGCCTCGTTCGCCAATCCCGACGAGTTCGACCTGCCCCGGGTGTTCCGGGTCGAGACGGTACAGCCCGATTGGCTCGAGGTGATGCTTCCGGCCCGCCCCAACGGGTCGACGGGCTGGGTGCGGACGAGTGACGTCACCACGTCGGTCAACGACTGGCGCATGCAGGTCGAGATCGGCGCCCGTCGCCTCACCGTCTGGAAGGGCGCCGACGTGGTGCGTCAGGAGACGGTGGCGGTGGGCAAGCCCAGCGCGCCCACCCCGACCGGCGACTACTACCTGAGCGCGGCGATCGACACCCAGAATCCCTCGGGTCCCTACGGGCCGTGGGCATTCGGGGTGTCGGCCTTCTCCGACGTGTACACCAGCTTCGCCGGCGGTCCCGGCCAGATCGGCCTGCACGGCACCAACCAACCCGAGGTCCTGGGCGGCGACGTCAGCAACGGGTGCATTCGCGTCACCAACGAGGTCATCACCGACCTGGCCGAGCGCGTCCCCCCCGGCACCCCCTTCAACATCGTCGCCTAGTGGGCGAGCCCGTGGTCGTCGTACGCGGCCTGCGCAAGTCCTACGGCGCCAAGGAGGCGGTCAAGGGGATCGATCTCACCGTCGAGCGGGGCCAGATCTTCGCCTTCCTCGGCCCGAACGGGGCGGGCAAGACCACGACCGTCGAGGTGCTCGAGGGCTACCGCGACCGCGACGGTGGCGAGGTGGCCGTCCTCGGCGTCGATCCCGCCCGGGCGACAGGCGCGTGGCGGGCCAAGGTGGGCGTGGTGCTCCAGGAATGCCGGCTCCCGTCGTTGCTCACCGTCCGCGAGGTGCTGGACATGTACGCCGGCTACTACCCGGCGCCGCGGTCGGTGCCCGACACCATCGCCCTGGTCGGCCTCACCGAGGCCTCCGGTCAGCGGGCGGGTCGGTTGTCGGGGGGCCAGCAGCGCCGGCTCGACGTGGCCCTCGCCCTGATCGGTGACCCCGAGCTGCTCTTCCTCGACGAGCCCACCACCGGGTTCGACCCCGCCGCCCGACGAGGGGCGTGGGACATGATCGCCGAGCTGCGGCGGCTCGGGAAGACCGTGCTCCTCACGACCCACTACATGGAGGAGGCCCAGTACCTGGCCGACCGGGTGGCCATCATCCAGGCCGGGCGCATCGTGGCCGAGGGGCGCCCCGACGAGTTGCGACCGGGCCGGGCCGGTGACACCGTCGTGCGCTTCCGCCTGCCCCCGGGAACGACGGTCGACGCCCTCCCGCCGGCGCTGTCGGGCCGGCTGGTCGCCAACCAGGCCAAGGTGGAGCTCACCACCGACTCGCCCGTCGCCGACCTGGCCACGCTCTGCGGATGGGCCCTCGAGCACGGCGGGGACCTGCCCGACCTCGAGGTGCACCGCCCGACGCTGGAGGACGTGTACCTCGCCCTGACCGCCGTTCCCGAGCCGGCTGCGGAGGGGGCGACTCCATGAGCGCGCCGGCGCTGGTGTGGCACCAGTACCGCTACGACCAGAAGCAGTTCTGGCGGGAGCCGGCCAGCGTCTTCTTCACCGTCGCCCTGCCGCTGATCTTCCTGTTCATCTTCGTCTCCATCTTCGGCAACAGCGACGTCGAGCTTCCCGGCGGGGCCAAGGTCAAGGGCTCGACCTACTACGTTCCCGGGATCCTGGCCCTGGCCATCGTGTCGGCCACGATGATGAACCTGTCCATCACCTTGACCATTCTTCGGGAGAAGGGCCTCCTCAAGCGGGTGCGCAGTACGCCACTTCCGCCGTGGGTGTACCTGGCGGGCCGTGTCCTGACCGCCATCGTCGTGACGGTGCTCCTGGTCGTGGCCGTCACCCTCCTTGGGCGGGTCGTGTACGGGGTGGCGGTGCCCACGGAGACCCTCCCGGGTCTGGTCCTGACCGTGCTCGTCGGCACCGGCGCCCTGTGCGCCCTGGGCTTCGCCCTGACCGCCGCCATCCCCAGTGAGAACGCGGCGCCGGCGGTCACCAACGCCGTCATCCTCCCCCTGTACTTCTTCTCCGGGATCTTCATTCCCAACGACCAGATCCCGCGCGGCATGCGTCTCATCGGCGACGTGTTCCCGGTGAAGCACCTGTTCGAGGCCCTGCTCACCGCCTTCGACCCGACGACGGCCGCGCCGGGCATCGCATGGGACCATCTGGCGGTGCTGGCGGCCTGGGGGGTGGTCGGGGGCGTGCTCGCCGCCCGGTTCTTCCAGTGGACACCCCGCACCGGCGGCTGATGCCGGCGAGCGCGCCCTCGGTAGGATTCGAACCTACGCACCCGCCTCCGGAGGGCGGTGCTCTATCCCCTGAGCTACG
>CAYTTL010000079.1:0-11085 GCA_964440725.1 uncultured Acidimicrobiales bacterium
ACGCTGTCGGGGATGCAGCCCGCGCCGGAGGCGACAGAGCCGTCGGCGCACGGGCAGGGCGACCGCGTGCGGGTGCGCCGGCGCCGCCGCCGCCGGAAGCAGTGGTGGAGCCCGCGGTGGCGGTGGCGGCATCGTCCGGCCACCCGCCGGCCGCCGGCTCGGGCGCGCGCCGCCGCCCGCCGGCGCCGGGTGATCCTGGTCGTGCTGGCCGTACTCGGGGCGGTGCTCCTCGTCGGGGGAATCTCGGCGTGGCGAGACCTGCAGCACGCCCGCGCCGAGGTACAGGGCGCCAGGAACCAGCTCGAGGACGCGGTGGAACCGTCGGCGATGGCCGAGGCCCAAGGCCGGGCCGCCAGCCGCACGGCCGTGGGGTCCGCCGAGTCCAAGGTGGCGTCGGCCAGGAGAAGGGTCGAGCGGTCACCTGCGCTGTGGGCGACGCAGTTCGTGCCCATCCTGCGCGACCAGCGGGCCGGCCTGCTCGTCCTGCTCGATGACGCCCGTCGCGGCGCGGCCGCGGCCGGCGGCCTTCTCGACCGGGTGCGGACGCTGGCCGACGGCGGGGTGCTCAGCGACGGCACCATCCCGTTCGACAGCCTGCAGGTCATCGGAGACGAGGCCCGTCGCGTCAGCACCGTGTTCCGGGGGATCTCCCTGTCGCGCAGCGGCCTCTGGGGGCCGTTGGGCGGGGTGCGCCGTGACCTCGACGAGCTGGCTACCGAGACCGACGTCCGCCTCACCCAGGCCTCCGACGCCCTGGTCGCAGTCCGCAGCTTCCTTGGCGGCAGCGGTGCCCGCCGGTACCTGCTGGCCATGCAGAACAACGCGGAGATGCGCGACCAGGGGATGGTGCTCTCCTATGCCGTCGTCCGCTGTGAGGGTGGGCGGATCGAGTTCGAACGCCAGGGTCGTATCAACGACCTGGTTCTCGACGGGCCGGCGCCCACGCCGATCCCGCCCGGCACCCAGGAGATCTTCGGGTCGACCGAACCCACCACCCTCTGGCAATCCGTCAATGCCACCGCCGACTTCGACTGGAGCGGTCGGGCCATGGTCGACATGTACCAGCAGGCCACCGGGTCGCCCATCGACGGGGTCGTGGCCCTCGACGTGCCGGCGCTGGCGTCTCTGCTGAGAGTGGTGGGACCGGTGACGGTTCCGGGCCTTGACCACCCGCTCTCGGCCGGCAATGCCGGGCACGTGCTGCTGAACGACCTCTACCAGGGGATTGCCAAGGGCGACGATCAGGGCCCGCGCAAGGAGGTCCTGGGCGACGTGGCCAAGGCGGTGATCGAACGGGTGACCACCGGGAGCCACGATCTCGTCGGTATCGGGACGGCTCTTGCCGAGGCCACCATGGGTGGCCACCTCCGTGTCTGGAGCGCGGCGCCGGAGGAGCAACGGGTGTTCGTGGCGACGGGCTTGGGCGGCGGTCCCGCCAGCAAGGACGCCGACCGGACCTTCCATGTGGCTGTCGAGAACCGCACGGGCACCAAGCTCGACTACTTCGTGAAGCCGAGCGTGCGCCAGGAGGTGCGCTTCAGCGGGGGCAACGACGTCGTCGTGCGGACCACGGTGGTGGTCGACAACCAGGCTCCCACCGGGCAGCCGGCTTCCTATCAGATGGGCCCTGACCAGTACTCCGAGCGCCCGGGCGACTACACGGCCTGGGTGCTCCTCTGGGGTCCGGCGGGGGCGGAGCAGCCCGACAGCACGCCCGAGTCGGGGCTGAATCTCACCCAGTCCATCCTGACGCTGAAGGCCGGTGAGCGAGGGGAAGCGGTGTTCGACACCCTGATCCGCGACGCGGTGCGGGACGGCCGGCTGGCGCTGCGTCTGGTCCCCCAGCCGCGCCTGGAACCCGTCGCCCTCTCCGTCACCCTCGATCCGGGCGGACGGAAGGTGGAAGGACCGACCTACTGGGAAGGTCCCTGGGACAGGGTACGCACCATTAGCTGGCAGGTGGGGGCCTGATTAACGAGGTATCGGTCCGCGCAGTCTCCGGTATCCAGTAGTCTTCCGCGGAACTCGGCAGGAGGGCGTTGGCATGACTCGTAGGACGATCCCGATGATGATGATGGCGGCAATCGTGAGTGGTGCATTTGCCCTCATGGCCCCGGCGGCTTCAGCGGGTGGCTACCCCCCGCAGCCTCCGCCGACGAAGCCGCCCGTGGTCCACACCCTGCCGCCGGCCCGCCCACCGGTCCACCCGCCCACGACCAAGGTCAAGGGTGAGCCGAAGGAGGAGGCGGACACTCCGGCCAAGGGTGCCAAGACCGAGGCGGCGGCCAGGTCGACGGTGCGGGTCGCCGGTATCGCCTTTACGGGTGCCAATGTCGTGGGCCTCACCTTGGTTGCGCTGTTCCTCGTCGGCGTGGGCACGGTGCTCGTCGTCGTCAACCGCCGCCGCGGCGACCGCATCACTTCCTGAGGGTCACCGCCGGGGCCTCCCGGCTCAGCCCAGCGCCTCCCGGCTCAGGGCAGCAGAGCGCGGATCGGTTGCACCCAGTCGACCGGGGCCGAACCCGGAGCGAAGGCGACGTCGGCGCCCAGGGGCAATTCGCCGTCGTCGGTGAGGGCGACCACCGGGACCAGGCGCCCGCAGGCTGCCGCCCGTAGCTCCATGACGAACTCGCGACCGACCGGCGTGGTGGCGTCGACCACCATGAGGGTGGGCAGCAGCGACCCGCAGGCGTCGGGGGTGACCTCGTCGAGCGGCTTGGAGACGAACCGGCAGTCCGGAAGCACCGCGGCCACGGCGTCCACAGTCTCGTGAGCCACACCGAGGGTGAGGACCAGCGACGGCGGCAGCCCCGATAGTCGCCGAGCCCCGCCCAGCTCTGCCGAGTAGTCCGCCTCCTCCGGCTCGGCCTTCAGGTCGTCGCCGAGGAAGGTGTCGCGCCCGGCCCGCTCGGTGAGGTCGGCGGAGGCGGTGGCGGCATCGATCGACCAGACGTTCCAGGCGACGGGACCGAGGGCGATTTCCCCATAGGTGATGACCCCGACCAGGGGATAATCGCTGCCCACGTCGGTGAGGCCCCGTGCCGCCAGGAGGTCGGCGGCACGCTCGAGGGCGTCGGTTTTGTCCGGTGGTTCTTCGGCCCGGATGGCCAGGGTATTGGGTGACACGCGCAGCCCGGCCTGCCAGAAGCCGTCGAAGAAGAGGATGTCGCCTTCGATGTGCAGGGTCGGGCCGAAGGCGCGCTTGGCACCCTCGTCGGTGAATGCTCTCAGAACCTCGGGATCTTCCACGTCACGCTCCTGTCACGGCCGAGGCTACTGCCCGCAACCCGATCGCGGACATCGGTGGAGCCTCGAGGCCAAACGTCCCGGGCACAACGGGACGCCGGTCCCTTCCCGGCGGGACTGCGGTGATGAGACAACTGGTGCAACTCGAGACAGGGAGAATGCCGTGGGGGACAACCGCACCACCACTCGTACGGAATCCAGGGAGAGAAGGGCCGTCGGAGCGACGATCGCAGTCGCGGTGCTGCTGGGCGCGCTGGCCGGTCTGGGTACGGCCCAGGCCGCCGACGCCGCGCCCACCGCTCATGCCGTCCCAACCGCTCAGGTTGCTCTACCAGCCGCCACGCCCTGATCAGCCGGCGTCCGGTGACGGCGGCACCTCGACGCGTACCACCACGTGGGGCCCGATGTCTTCGATGTCGAACTCGGGCCCCACCGCTTCGAAGCCGGCGGCGGTGTAGAAGGCGATCGCCGGGGCGCGGGCGTTGGCCCAGAGCTCGCCACCGCCGTGGGCGGCCACGTGGGCCCGGCAGGCGGCCAGGAGCGCCTTTCCCGCCCCCCGGCCCCGTGCGGCGGGGGTCGTGGCCATCCCCCGGACCCGCCAGCCGTCACCCGACTCCCCGGCGCGAGGCTGGCGATAGAGCGAGGCGATGCCCACGAGGCCCCCGTCGTCGAAGGCGCCGAGATGACGGGTGTCGGGGTCGTGGTCGCCGGGATAGACCGTGGCCTCGACCGGCTGGGTCGGGCGCAGCACGAGGTGGCGCAGTGGGCGGGTCTGCTCGGCGGTGATCGTCTCGACTCTCACGACACCGTCGTCGGCAGCCAGTGCGGTCGTCGGGCTTCGTAGGCGGCGATGGCGTCGACGTGGCGCAGGGTGATGCCCACGTCATCGAGGCCTTCGAGGAACCGCCACCGGGTGAAGTCGTCGAGCGGGAAGCTGGTGTCGATGCCGGCCGCCGGCACGCGCAGGCGGCGCGTCTCCACGTCGATGGTGATCTCGGTGCCGGCGTCGGCCTCCACCGCCTCCATCAGCGTCCTGCCGATAGTCTCGGCGACCTCGACGGGCAGGAGGCCGACCTTGGTGCAGTTGGTACGGAAGATGTCGGCGAACCGCGGGGAGATCACCGCCCGGAACCCGTAGTCCTGGAGAGCCCACACCGCGTGCTCGCGCGACGAGCCGGTGCCGAAGTTGGCGCCGGTCACGAGAACGGTGGCGTCGCGGTGGCGGGGCTGGTTCAGGACGAAAACGGGGTCGACCCGCCAGGCGGAGAACAGGCCCTGGCCGTAGCCGGTGCGCTCCACCCGCTTGAGCCAGTCGCTGGGGATGATCTGGTCGGTGTCGACGTCGGACCGGTCGAGTGGCACCGCGGTACCGGTGATCGTGCGGACGGGTTCCATGTCCTCAGAGCTCCTCGGGAGTGGAGAAACGGCCGGCCACCGCAGTGGCGGCGGCGACGGCGGGGGAGACCAGGTGGGTGCGGCCACCGGCGCCCTGGCGCCCTTCGAAGTTGCGGTTCGACGTGGAGGCGCAGCGTTCTCCGTCGCTCAGCTTGTCGGGGTTCATGGCCAGGCACATCGAACATCCCGCCGACCGCCATTCGAACCCGGCGGCGGTGAACAGGCGGTCGAGACCCTCGGCTTCGGCTTCGGCTTTGACCCGCATCGAACCGGGCACGACCAGGGCCCTCATGCCGTCGCGAACGTGGCGCCCGTCGACCACCGTCGCCGCTGCCCGCAGGTCCTCGATGCGTGAGTTGGTGCACGAGCCGATGAAGACGGTGTCGACGCTGATGTCGCGGATGGGCGTTCCCGGGCGAAGGCCCATGTAGGAGAGGGCCCGCCGGGCGGCGTCGGCCTGGCCGGGATCGGCGATGGCGTCGGGGTCGGGGACGGCGCCGTCGATGCCGACCACCTGGCCGGGGTTGGTGCCCCAGGTGACGTGCGGTACCACCCCGGTGGCGTCGATCGTCACCTCCCGGTCGAAGGCCGCTCCGGGATCGGTGCCCAGGGCCCGCCAGTGGTCGAGGGCCGCCTCCCAGTCCTTGCCCTTGGGCGCGCGCGCCCGGCCGTCGAGCCAGGCGTAGGTGGTGTCGTCGGGTGCGACCATGCCGGCCCGGGCCCCGGCCTCGATCGACATGTTGCAGACCGTCATCCGCCCCTCCATGGACAGGGACCGGATGGCCGAGCCGCGGTACTCGATCACGTGGCCCATGCCGCCGCTGGTCCCGATGCGGCCGATGACGGCGAGGATCACGTCCTTGGCGGTGGCCCCGATCGGTAGATCGCCCTCGACGGTGACGGCCATTGTTCCGGGCCGGCGCTGCGGGAGGGTCTGGGTGGCCAGCACGTGTTCGACCTCGCTCGTGCCGATGCCGAAGGCCAGGGCCCCGAACGCTCCGTGGGTGGAGGTGTGGCTGTCGCCGCACACGATGGTGAGCCCGGGTTGGGTGAGCCCCAGCTCGGGGCCGATGACGTGCACGATGCCCTGGTTGGCATGGCCCATCGGGTAGAGGGGGATGCCGAACTCCTCGCAGTTGGAGGCCAGGGCCTGGAGCTGGCGGGCGGAGATGGGATCGGCGAGGGGCAGGTCGAGGCCCGTGGTAGGGACGTTGTGGTCGGCGGTCGCCACCGTGAGGTCCGGGCGGCGGACGGTGCGGCCCTCCAGACGCAGGCCGTCGAAGGCCTGCGGGGAGGTGACCTCGTGCACCAGGTGGAGGTCGATGTAGAGCAGGTCCGGATCCCTGTCGCCTTCGCGGACGACGTGGGCGTCCCAGACCTTCTCGCTCATCGTGCGTGGTGCTGGTGGTGCCACGGTGGCTCCCTCGGTTGGTGCGGTGCTCTGCGTGCGGCGCACTGCTGCTGCGGCGTGCTGCTTGCGTCTCAGTATATGAGACGATAATCTCGCTGTATGGACAGTGTAAGCGGTGTCGGCGTGATCGACAAGGCCTTTGCCGTCGTCGGTGCCCTGGAGGCCGGGCCCCTGGCCCTATCCGACCTGGTGGTGGCCACGGGGTTGTCGCGCGCGACCACCCATCGCCTCGCCGTCGCCCTCGAGGCCCACGGCATGGTGGCGCGCACCGACGACGGGCGGTTCGGCCTCGGCCCCCGCCTCACCGGCCTGAGCCTGCCCCAGGTGGCCCGGCCGGCCCTGGAGCGCCTCCGCGACGACACCGGTGAGAGCGTGCAGCTCTACGTGCGCCGTGGCGACCGGCGGATGTGCGTGGCGTCGCTCGAGTCGCCCCACGGCCTGCGCACCATCGTGACGGTGGGGGAGTTGTTGCCCCTCGATGTGGGGTCGGCCGGCAAGGTGCTGCGCGGCGACCCCGACGCCGTGCGTCGGGGTTGGGCCCAGAGCGTCGAGGAACGTGAACCGGGGGTGGCGTCGGTGAGCGCGCCGGTGAGCGACGGCGGCGGGGGAGTGGTCGCCGCGGTGTCGGTGTCCGGGCCCATCGGCCGCACCACCCGATCGCCGGGCCGCCGCTACGCCGCCGCAGTCATCGCCGCCGCCGCCGCAGTGGAGGCGGCGGTGGCCGGCGGGGGGGAGGGTGTCGCCGACCGGACGACGGGCGCATCGTCCGTTTGGACGACCTGAGGATCACACGCTTCGGCGATGACGTGATCCGGCCCATCTGCGAGAACAGAGCCGACCCAATTCGCAGATGAAGGGACGGAACGATGAACGGCACCATCACCCGCTGGTCGGTCGCAGTCTTCGGTGACAGCAGCCGAGCCGGCCACTGGACCGCAGGGGAGCGGGGTCGGGCTGTTGCCGTGTTCGGCGACAGCACCGTCGACCTGCGCGACGCCGTCGACGGCGAGGAGATCGAGATCTGCGCCGTGGGCGTCCTCGGCGACGTGCACATTGTGGTTGCGCCCGGCAGCCGGGTGGAGATGTCCGGGGTCGCAATCTTCGGTGACAAGCGCGGTGAGCTGGCTGCGGCGGGGTCGCCGACCGGGCCCGTCATCAGGGTGAAGGCCCTCACCATGCTCGGTGACGTCAGCGTCGAGTCCCGCTGAGGGTCAGCCATGGACAACGTGATCGACGTGAGGGGGCTGCGCAAGACCTACGGCCCGGTCGTCGCCGTCGACGATGTGTCGTTCAGCGTCGGACGGGGTGAGATCTTCGGGATCCTGGGGCCGAACGGCGCCGGCAAGACGACCACGGTCGAGTCGCTGGCCGGCCTGCGGCGACCCGACGGCGGCACCGTGCGCGTCCTCGGTCTCGACCCGCAGAGCGACGGTCGGCGACTACGCCAGCGGCTGGGCGTGCAACTCCAGGCGGCCACCCTGCCCGAGCGGCTGAAGGTTCGGGAAGCCCTCGATCTGTTCTCGTCCTTCTACGAGAGGCCCGCCGACTGGAAGCGCCTCATGGAGCAGTGGGGTCTGGGGGACAAGGCCAACGCCGCCTTCGCCAGCCTGTCCGGTGGTCAGCGCCAGCGCCTCTTCATCGCCCTGGCCCTGGTCGGCGACCCCGAGGTCGTCATCCTCGACGAGCTGACCAGCGGCCTCGACCCCCAGGCTCGCCGGGCCACGTGGGACCTGGTCCGGTCGGTGCGCGATGCCGGCACGACAGTCGTGCTGGTCACCCACTTCATGGACGAGGCGGAGCGGCTCTGCGACCGTCTGGCCATCGTCGACGAGGGCCGCATCGTCACCCAGGGCTCGCCCCCCGAGCTCGTGGCGTCTCTGGCGGCCGAGTCGCGGGTCCGTTTCACCGCCGGCGAGACGGAGCTCGCCTTCCTGGCCGACGTGGCAGGTGTGAGCCGGCTCGGCCACGAGAGCGAAGAGGCCGTGGTGTACGGCCGGGGACCGCTCATGGCCCGGGTGGCGAGCGCCCTGGCCCAGCACGAGATCCACCCCCACGACCTGCGCTCCGAGCAGCCCAGCCTGGAGGACGTCTTCCTGACGCTCACCGGCAAGCACCTGCGCGACTGATACCCGACGAGAAGAAGGAGTCGGCAATGACCGAGGCATGGAAGATGACCGGTACCGAGCTCAAGCTGTTCGTGCGTGACCCCATGGCGGCGTTCTTCACCCTGGTGTTCCCCCTCATGATGCTGTTCCTGTTCGGCAGCATCTTCGGGAACGAGCCCGACCCCGACCTCGGGGGTCGGGGCCAGGTCGATGTTTCCGTGCCCGGCTACATCGCCGTCATCATCGCCACCACGGCGATCCTGGGCCTGCCCATCAACCTCGCCTCCTACCGTGCCGGGGGGGTGCTGCGGCGCTTCCGGGCGACGCCGCTGCGTCCGTCGGTGGTGCTGGGGTCGCAGGTTGCGGTGGGGGCCCTGTTCACCACCCTCGGAGCGGCCCTGCTGCTGGTTGCCGGGCGCATCGTGTTCGGTCTCCACCTGCCCGATCAGCCTGCGGCCGTGCTGGGGGCGTTCCTGCTCGGCGCGGCCAGCATCTACGCCGTCGGCTTCATTCTTGCCAGCGTCCTCCCCAACGCCAGGACGGCCCAGTCGGTGGGCATGGTGGTGCTGTTCCCGATGATGTTCCTCTCAGGTGCGGCGCTGCCCCGGCCCCTGCTGTCGGAGCCGATACAGAACGTCGGTCAGGCGCTGCCGCTCACCCACGTGGTGACCCTCCTCGACGACGCCTGGTCGGGCGCCGGGTGGAACTGGCCGGCCGCGTTGGTGCTCACCGGAGTGATGATCGTCGGGCTGGGGCTCTCGTCGCGGCTGTTCCGGTGGGAATAGGCTCGGGGTCCCGGCTCGGGCAGGTATCGGCATGACGAAGGCACTGGCGGGGCGTCTCAGGCAGCACCCACCGTCGGCGGAAGCCGTGCCCGACCCGGTCCACGCGTGGGAGAAGTGGGCGCCGGCCTGGCACGGGATGTTCTTCGGTCTCCTCGGCGTGGCCTCGGCTCTGGCCCTTGCCGACCCGCAGACATCCTGGGCCCGGCGAGCGGCGATTGCGCTCCTGGCTCTTACCCTCGCCGGGTGGTACTGGCTCTGGGTCGTGCACCGGTCGATCTGGGACCGGCCCGTCCTGCAGGTGGTCGCCTACCTCGTCGGCGCCGCGACCCTGTGGGTCCTCCTACTGCTGTTGCACGAGGTCTTTTTCATACTCGCGTTCAGCGCCTACGCCCAGGTCTTCGGCTTCCTGCCCTCGCCCCGTTCCTCGATCCCCGGATCCGTGGTCCTCACCGCGCTGTTGGCGGTGATGCAGTGGGCCGGGACCGAGGACCCGACCCCGGCCCCGTTCGTCATTGCCGTGTCGGCGGCGGCGGCCGGCATCCTCCTGTCGCTGTGGATCGACGCCATCATCGGCCAGAGCCAGGAGCGGCATCGTCTCATCGGCGAGCTCGAAGCCACCCGAGCCGAGCTGGCGACGGCCGAGCGTCAGGCCGGCACGCTGGAGGAGCGCCAGCGGCTGGCGGGGGAGATCCACGACACGCTGGCCCAGGGCTTCACCAGCATCGTGACCCTCCTGGAGGCCACCGAGGCGGAGCTGGCCCCCGGCCAGGCGACGGTTCGCCGGCACCTCGGGCAGGCGCTCGACACGGCGCGGGACAACCTGGGCGAGGCGCGGCGGCTCGTGTGGGCCCTGCAGCCCGAGGCACTCGAACGCACGTCGCTTCCGGAGGCTCTCGACCGCCTCGGCGAGCGCCTGCAGGATGAGGCGGGTGTGGTGACCCGCGTCGTCGTGACCGGCACACGACGGCCGTTGTCCACCCAGGCGGAGATCGTCCTACTCCGCGCCGCCCAGGAGGGTCTGGCCAACATCCGAAAACATGCCCGGGCGAGCGAGGCGGTGATGACGCTGTCGTACGTGGGCGACCGGGTGATCCTCGACGTGACCGACAACGGTTGCGGTTTCGATGCCGGCGCCGTCAAGGGGGGTCGCGGGGGTGACCTGAGCGGCGGGCTCGGCCTGCGGGGGCTCGAGGCCCGCCTCAGCGGGGTCGGGGGGGCACTCGACGTCGAGAGCGCGCTCGGTGAGGGCACCGTTCTGGTGGCACAGCTTCCCCTGGACGGCACGTGAGCGACGCTCGCATTCGGGTGCTGGTGGTCGACGACCATCCCGTGGTGCGCACGGGCGTCCAGGGGATGCTGGCCACCCATGAGTCCTTCGACGTGGTCGGAGAGGCGGCCGACGGGGAGGAGGCGGTGCGAAAGGTCGAGACCCTTCTGCCCGACGTCGTGCTCATGGACCTGCGCATGCCCGGCCTCGACGGCGTGCGGGCCACCAGGGCGATCCGCGCGTCGCATCCCGGCGTCCAGGTGCTCGTGCTCACGACCTACGACACCGACGAGGACATCCTCCGGGCCGTCGAGGCCGGTGCCGTCGGCTACCTGCTGAAGGACGCGCCGCGCGACGAGCTCTTCCACGGTGTCGAGGCGGCAGCGCGCGGCGAATCCCTCCTGGCCCCCGCCGTGGTCGCCCGGCTGATGGGCAGGATGCGCGCTCCCCAAGGTGAGTCGCTCAGCCCCCGGGAGCTCGAGGTTCTCGGGCTGGTCGCCGAGGGCGAGCCGAACAAGGCCGTCGCCCGCGCCCTGTCGATCAGCGAGACCACGGTCAAGACCCACCTGTCGCACATCTTCACGAAGCTCGGAGTCGACGACCGTACGGCGGCGGTGACCATCGCTCTGGAGCGGGGAATGATCCGCCTGAAAAGGTGAAATGGCCTTGCGGTACGAACGTATGTTCGATACAATGGCTCCGTGAACAACGAGGCCGAACTCGAGGGCCTGGAGGGCGAGATCGCCGAGGTGTGCGGCACCCTCAACGTGGCCGCCGGCCGCCTGGTGTCGCTGATCGCCCGGGTGCTCGAGACCGAGTCCTGGGCGGGGGTGGGCATCCATTCACCCCAGCAGTGGGTGGCGTGGAAGTGCGGTG
>CAYTTL010000080.1:0-10964 GCA_964440725.1 uncultured Acidimicrobiales bacterium
CGCGGCGGGCGACGCGGCGGCGATCGCCGAGATCGTCGATCTCATCCGGGCGGCCGAACCCGACCTGGTGGTGGCCGGGCCCGCCTTCACCAGCGGCCGGTACGGCCTGGCCTGCGCCCGGGTGGCGGCGGCGGTCACCGCCGCGGGAATCCCGGTGGTCGCCGCCATGCACCCCGACAACCCCGGGCTCGACGAGGCGGGAGCGGCCCCGGTCGTGGCCAGTGGCGAGGCGGCCCGCCAGATGGGGCCCTCGCTCGACCGGCTGGCTGCCGCGGTGCGCCGCCTGGCCGACGGCGAGCTTCTCGGTGCCGACGACGGCCGTATCGGAGGCGTACCCCGCCGGTCGCGCCGGGCCGACGACAACGCCGCCACCCGTGCCGTCGACCTGGTCCTCGCCAGACTGGGCGGCGACCGGGAGGCCACCGAGGTGCCCCTCCCCCGCTTCGACAAGGTCACCCCGGCGGCGCCCGTCACCGACCTGGCGTCGGCCACGGTGGCCCTGGTCACCGAGTCGGCACTCGTGCCCGACGAGAACCCCGACCACCTCGAGTCGGCCCGGGCCACCAAGTGGCTGCGCTACCCCCTCGAAGGGCGCGACACGCTCACTCCCGGCGACTGGCGGTCGGTGCACGGCGGGTTCTCCACCGTGTGGGCGAACGAGGACCCCCACCGCCTCCTGCCTCTCGACGCCGCCCGCCGGCTCGAGGGTGAGGGCACCATCGGCGACCTCCACCCCGCCTACCTGGTGACCGCGGGCAACGGCACGTCGGTGGGCAACGCCCGGAGGTTCGGCATCGAGTGGGCCGCCGACCTGCACCACTCCGAGGTGCGGGCGGCGATCCTCACGGCCACGTGAGGAACGGGCACGCGTTGCGGGGCAACGCTGGCAAAGGAACTGGAGCGGGCGGGCATTCCCACCGCCCTGCTGGTGAACCTGGTCTCCATCGCCCTGCGGGTGGGAGCGCCGCGGATCGTGCCGACCCGGGGCATCCCCTACCCCACCGGCGACCCTTCGCTGAGCCCGGCCGACGAAGCCGCCTGGCGTCGGCGCCTGGTGGAGACCGCCCTGGCCGCGGTGACCACCCCCGTCCACGAGCCGACCGTCTTCGAGGTGAAATGAGCGGTGAGCATTGAGTGATCCTGCGGTGATCCGCGGCGCCACCCAGATCCTGGCCCACGTGCCCGGGCTGGCCCGCCACGGTTCCAAGCCCAGGCGGGAACTGGCGACCGACCCGGGAGTGGAGCGGGCCTTCCTCGACGCCCTCCGGACCACCGACGACGCCGTGGCCTACGCGCCCCACCAGGCGTGGCTCGGCAGCGTGCACCCACGCGACCTGCCGGACCGGCCGTGGACCGGGACGGCGTCGGAACCCGGGGCGGCGTCGGGACCCGGGGCGGCGTCGGGACCCGGGGCGGCCAGGATCGGCCCGGACGGCGAGATCATCGGCGAGGAGGAGTTCTACGGCCTGCTGGCCATCGTCGACGAGTTCGACCTGGTCACCCTCGACCCCGCCCTCGCCGACCGGGCGGCGGCAGCCCTGGCCGCCCATCCCCTGGCCAAGGCCTTCGACCTCGACCTCATCGACCGGGCCCGGGGTGACGCCCAGGCGGTCGCCGCCGAGGCGGGCACCCTGCCCCTGCACCTCGGAGCCGACACCCTGGTGGGCGCCATCCGTGGGGCCCAGGACGACGACGAGTCCCTGTCGGCGCACGTCCTGCTCGAGAACCTGGCCTCCAAGGTCACCGCCAGCCTGGCCCTGCTGAATCTGTTGTCCGCCCACAACATCGACCCCACGTCGATCGAGTACGTGCTGTCGTGCGGCGAGGAGGCCATCGGCGACCGCTACCAGCGGGGTGGCGGCAACCTGGCCAAGGCCGTGGCCCAGATGGCCGGGCTCACCGAGGCCTCGGGGGCCGACATCAAGAACTTCTGCGCCGCCCCCGTCCCTGCGTTGGTGATGGCGTCCAGCCTGGTGGCCTCCGGGGTGTTTCGCCGGGTGGCGGTGGTGGCCGGGGGGTCGATGCCCAAGCTGGGCATGAAGTTCCAGGGCCACCTCTCCCACGACCTGCCCGTGCTGGAGGACGTCCTGGGCGGCACCGCCGCCCTCGTCGAGGCCGACGACGGTCGCTCGCCCGTGGTGCGCCTCGACGCCGTCGGTCGCCATCGCGTGGCTGCGGGCGGGTCGGCACCCCAGATCATGGAGGCCCTGGCCGTCGAGCCCCTCGAGCGTGTCGGCCTGGCCATGACCGACGTCGACGACTTCGCCACCGAGCTGCACAACCCCGAGATCACCGAGCCCCAGGGGTCGGGCGACGTGGCCGCCCGCAACTACCGAACCATGGCCGCCCTGGCCCTGCGCCGGGGCGACATCGGGCGCGACGACATCGGCCGTTTCGTGATCGAGCGGGGAATGCCGGGATTCGCTCCCACCCAGGGCCACCTGGCGTCGGCTCTGTGCTACCTCCCCCACGCGCTGCGTCGGCTTACGGCCGGGGACGCAGGTAGGGTCTGCCTCGTGGCCAAGGGCAGCCTGTTCCTGGGCCGCATGTGCCAGCTCTCTGACGGCATGAGCGTTCTGTTGGAGCGCAATGCCGGAGCCAGTCGAGAAGGAGACCAAGCGTGACGACCGCCGTCGCCGAGGCCACCAAGGAGAACTTTCAGGACCTGATCGCCGAGGGGACCGTCCTGGTCGACGTCTGGGGCCCCGAGTGCGTCCCCTGCGTCGCCCTCACCCCCCACGTCGAGCGCCTGGCCGAGGAGCGACCCGACCTCCGCGTGGCCAAGTTGGAGGCGCCGAAGAACCGGCGCCTGTGCATCGACATGAAGGTCATGGGCATGCCCGCCTTCCTGCTGTTCCGCGACGGTGCCGAGGTGGCCCGACTCTCGGACCCCGAGCTCACGCCGGACGCCCTCATCGCCTGGCTCGACACCACGCTCGAGGGCCTGAACCGCGAGGGGGGGTGAGCACACCAATGCTGAAGGACCGTCTTGTCATCGCCCTGGGCGAACGCGACGGCATCTCCGGACCGTCCATCGAGGCCTGCGTCCGGGCTGCGGGAGGCAAGGTGGTCTTCGGAGCCACCGAGTGCTTCGTCTGAACCGCAGCCGGGGCCATGGACCTGCACAGCCAGGAGGCAATCCTCCGGCTGAGCGGTGAGCACGGGCCACAGAACCTGATGGTGATCCTGGGCGCTCCCGATCCCGAGAGCGCAGAGATCGCCGCAGAGACCGTGGTGCTGGGCGACCCGTCGTACGCAGGACCATTGGCTGGGGCCCAGTTGGGCCTCGACGTGTTCCACGTTCTCGAAGAATCGATCCGCGCCGACGTGCCCGACGACGTCTGGGACGAGCAGATCGGAGTCATGGGCGATGTGCTCGACGCCGCCGGACGGGCCACCGCGGTGGCCGCCATGCGTGCCCAGGCCCCGAAGCAGGAGGACACATGAGCCAGATCAACGATCTGCTGGCCCGGAGCAGCTGCTCCCAGTGCGGGGCCAAGGTGTTCATGAACGACGAGGGCCGGGTGGCCTGCGAGCCGTGCAAGGTGCCCACCGAGGAGTGCGTCTGCGAGGGCGCCACCAAGCCGGATCCGTCCCTTCCGGTCTGAGGATCAAAACACAGAAACCTCACAGGTAGCTCTGTGGTTGCTGCCAGGTTGGGTCGCCATACTGCATTCAGTGAGAGCGACCGGGGCGTTCGAAGTCCTCCCCCCCGCCGACCCGTTCAGCCCCGGTCGCACTCGCACGGCCTGACCACACGGTCACCACGGCGATCCACAGGTGGAAGCCCAAGGCGGGCACGATCTCGGCGATGGGCGCCCGCCCCGACCGGGACAGCCAGATGCCGACGACACACGCGGCGACCTCCAGCCAGCACAGCGCGTACGCGTGCACCCGTTGCCGGCCCGGGACCAGGCCGGCGGCGAAGCGCCACATCAGCGCCGGCAGCGAGAGGCCGAGGACGATGCCACCCACGGCATGGACGGCCCGTCCGACCCCATGGCCCTCCAGGGGCACCACCGCGGCGATGACCTGGCCGACGAGACCGATCAGGGTGACGGCGAGGAAGCTGTCCGGGGCGTCGAACCGCTCCCACACGAACCAGGCGAAGCCGGCGACGAGCAGGGCCGCCAGGACCAGCCCCCCGCTGAACAGCAGCACCGACCGCGAGTCGGTGCCCAGGTAGCTGACGGGACGCTCGTCGGAGAACCCGAGCCCGGTGCGGTACATCCCGGCACCGACGCACACCCACAGGGTGGCGACCGCCCCCAGCCCGGCGTAGCGCAGACGGTCCACGCCAGACCCTTTCACCCCCAGCCGTTCTTGTCGCGCTCGACGACGTCCTGCGTCGTTCAGCGCGACAAGGAACCCCCGGGGGGCGGGGGCTGGGGCTACCGCCGGGCGGCGGTGGCCATCAGGCCGGCCGCACCCACGAGGATCAGCAGCACCGGCAGTCCCCAGCGGGCGGGAAAGCCCAGGCCGTGGTCGACGAGGGCCACGACGGCCAGGCCGCAGAAGGCGATTCCGGCCACGAGGGACACGACATCGAGGTCATGACGAGGCACGGCGCACCTCCAGGTCGCCGAAGCCGATACCGACGTTCACGATGAGCCGGCCGCCACCCTCGCGGCCCCGCTCGACCACGCGATGGTCGACGTCGAAGCCGTCCCAGGTGCGGCCGAACACCGACACGCTCCCGGCGCCGGCATGGACGTCGACCACCACGTCGGCCCCGGCGGGGACCACCACCTCGAGGTCACCGGCGCCCAAGGTGGCCTCGACGGTGCGGGTCGCGGTACCCAGATCGACGGCGCCGAGGTCGACCACCATGTCGCCTGCCCCCAGACGGTAGGGAGACTGCAGCTGGCTCACGGACAGGGGCCTGAACGTGCGGTCACCGACGCCACCGCGGAGGGGCACGTCGACGATGGCCGCCGCCATCAGGACGACGGAGAGAACCATGCCGAGGGGGATGAGCCACCGAGCCCTCCCCCATCGGGCCCCGATGCACAATGCCCCCCCGATCAGCAGGAGGGGCAGGGCCAGGACGACCACGGCCGGCATGTCGAGGGTATCGGTGGCACCGAGAAGGGCCAGCACGCCGCCGAGGATGGCCAGGAGGCTGAGGGTGACCGGCACCAGTACCGACCGTGGCCGCTTCACCGCCACCGCCACGGCCACGGGTTGGGTCATGTTGGAGGTGGCAGAGCTCTCCGGCTGGGCGATGGTGCCGGCGTCGGTGACCGTCCCGGTGTCGGTGCCCGTCCCGGTGTCGGTGACCGTCCCGGTGTCGGCGACGGTGTGCGTGTCCGCGCTGTCGGGGGTCGCCGGGCCCGCCGACGGCGGAGACAGCGGTTGTGGAGGCGGGGGCGCCCAGGCCGGAGGCGTGGGGGCGGGGCCGCCACCCTCGGAGGGAGGCAGCGGCGGGGCAGGCCGGTCCCGTCGTGACCAGAGGACGGCGGCGCCGACGCCCACCAGCACGATCCCGGTGAGGCGGCCACCGTCACCGTCGTCGCCGAGGATCCCGAGCAGCACGCAGGCCGCCGCTACCGCCAGCACGACGGCGAGGACCTTCGACCCGCGGCCGCCCCGGACCCGGTCGACCAGGGCGGCGCCCGAGCGGTCGTCGGGCACCATGAGCCACCCCACCAGGTAGAGCAGGACCCCCGAGCCGCCGGCCAGGGCCAGCACCACGAAGGCGATGCGGAACACCACGGGGTCGACGCCGAAATGACGGCCGAGGCCGCCGCAGAGCCCGGACACCACCTTGTCGTCGGTGGTCCGGATGAGGCGGGGCGGAGGGGTACCCGGGGGAGCGTGGGGGGGCGGGGCGGACGTGGTGTCGCCGGAAGCGGTCATGCGAGGAGCGTGCGCCTTCCCGTCGCCGGCGTCCATCCGGGGTGTCCCGGATCCGACCCGGACCCTCCCGGACGCCGTGTCCGTGGCCCGCCCCGTGGTCGAGGCCACCCCGCCATGCGATCATCGTCATGGTGACGAGCGACGCGTCGTCGAAGGGCCTCCGGCGCGAGCCGGAGCCGGGCGCAGGCGAGACCGCAGGCGCCGGCCACGGTCCGCGTCGGTTGACCCGCCGCCGGGACGGCCGCCTGCTCGCCGGGGTGTGCGCGGGCCTGGCCCGCTCGATCGGCGTCGATCCCTTCGTGGTGCGCGTCGCCGTCGTGGTCCTCACCGTCGCCGGGGGCACCGGTGCGGTCGCCTACCTCGCCGCCTGGATGTTCCTGCCCGAGGAGGGTCAGGAGCGCTCCCTCGCCCAGTCGGTGGTGCACAACCGTCGCTGGGACCCCGCCCAGGTGCTGGCCGGCGGCTCGGTCCTGCTCGGTGTCCTGCTCATCGTGCGCAACACCGGTATCTGGTTCGGGGACGCCGTCGTGTGGCCGGTGTTGCTCGCCGCTGTCGGCCTGGCGGTGATCTGGCGCCAGGCGGGTGACGACGAGCGTCCCTCCCTGATGCGGGTCCCGGTGGAGCTGCGGTCGCGACGGGCGGGCCTGGCGCGTGTCGTCGCGGGCGTGGGCCTGGTGGTCGCCGGGGTCGCCGCCTTCCTCGCGGCCAGCGACGCGTTCTCCGCTCTGCGCCAGGGGTTGGTGGCCACCACTGTCATCGTGGCCGGCCTCGCCCTCATCTCCGGGCCGTGGTGGCTGCGGCTCGGCCGGGAGCTGTCGCGCGAGCGTCGCGAGCGCATCCGCTCCGAGGAGCGGGCCGAGGTCGCCGCCCACCTCCACGACTCGGTGCTCCAGACGCTGGCGCTCATCCAGCGCAACGCCGGCGATCCCCGAACGGTCGTCACCATGGCCCGCCGCCAGGAGCGCGAGCTTCGGGGCTGGTTGTGGGAGAGCGGCCGGGAGCCGCCCGGCGGCGACACCCTGGTCGCCGAGGTCACCCGTGTCGCCGAGGAGGTGGAGCAGAGCCACGGCGTGAGCATCGACGTCGTCACCGTGGGCGACTGCCCGCTCGACGACCGCCTGCGGGCCATGGTCGCCGCCGCCCGCGAGGCGATGGTGAACGCGGCCATGTGGTCGGGAGTCGCCACCGTCTCGGTCTACAGCGAGGTGAAGGGGGCCGAGGCCACGGTGTTCGTCCGCGACTGGGGAGCGGGTTTCGACCCCGCGGCAGTGAGTCCCGACCGCCACGGCGTACGGGAATCCATCTCGGGCCGCATGGTCCGCAACGGCGGCGCCGCTGTGGTCCGGTCGACCCTCGGCGAGGGCACCGAGGTCGAGCTCCGCATGTCCACCGGCCGGAAGCCGGCCACGGGGTGACACCCGATGTCGCCCGGCCCCGGGTCTTCCTGGTCGACGACCACCACCTCTTCCGGTCGGGCGTGCGGGCCGAGTTGGGTGACGCCGTCGAGGTGGTGGGCGAGGCGTCGGAGGTTGCCCCGGCGGTGGAGATGATCCTGGAGCGGCGCCCCGAGGTCGTCCTGCTCGACGTGCACATGGCCGACGGAGGCGGGCGGGCGGTGATCGAGGGCGTGGCCCCGGTCGCCCCCGAGGTGCGCTTCCTCGCCCTCTCGGTGTCCGACGCCGCCGAGGACGTCATCGGCGTCATCCGGGCCGGTGCCCGGGGCTACGTCACCAAGACCATCTCCGGCCGGGAGCTGGCCGACGCCATCCGCCGGGTGGCCGGGGGCGACGCCGTCTTCTCCCCCCGCCTGGCCGGTTTCGTCCTCGACGCCTTCGCCACCGGCCCCGATCCCACCGGCGACACCGACCTCGACCAGCTCACGGCACGGGAACAGGAGGTGCTGCGCCTGATCGCCAGGGGCTACCCCTACAAGGCCGTCGCCCGGGAGCTGACGATCGGGACCCGAACGGTGGAGAGCCACGTCTCGTCGGTGTTGCACAAGCTCCAGCTGTCCAACCGCAGCGAGCTCACCCGCTGGGCCACCGAGCGCCGCCTCATCTGAGCGCCGACATCCCGCTCAGAGGGCCGCGCGGGCCCCTGGCCGATCTCGCCCCTTTTCGACCCCCAGCGGTCGTAGACTGAGGAGACAGAAGATGATCGGAGGCCTCCTGACCCGTCATCCTGGCGCCGATCGGAACGGGCCTGCGCCGGACATCGAAGTCGTCCCCCCCGAGGGGCCGATCCCCCTGTCCCGGGGGGCGGCCGAGCGCGTCCTGCAGCGCACCGACCACTATCCGCGCCGAGCGGTGGTCACCGCCTACGAGACGCTGACGCCGACAGGCACCTTCCGCATCGACTTCCAGGTGATCGACGACCAGCCCTTCCGCTTCCTCCCGGGGCACTTCGTGGGCATCCAGGCCGACGTCATCGGCACCGGTCCCCGCCGCAGCCCGTACTGCATCGTGTCGCCGCCCAACGACGACCGCACCTTCCGCCTCCTCATCCGCAGGGTGACCGAGGCGCCGCTGTCGTACTGGCTGGCCGACCTCGCCGTCGGTGACGTCATCCACTTCCGGGGGCCGAGCGGGCGGTCGATGGTGCCCAAGGAGGGTGACGAGGAGCTGGTGTACCTGGCCACCGGCGTCGGCGTCGGTCCGCTTCTCGGCCTCATCGAATACCTCGACACCCACGAGGTCACCAGGACGATCACCCTCTACTGGGGCCTGCGCCTGACCACCGACATCTGCCTGCTCGACGAGCTCGACGCCCTGGTTCGCCGCTACCCGTCGTTCAGCTACCACATCACCCTGTCGGTGCCGCCTCCGGGGTGGGAGGGCTTGCGGGGACGGCTCACCGAGTCGGTGCCGCCACTGCTCGGAACCCTCGGCGGCAAGCGCTTCTACCTGGTCGGCAACGGGGCCATGGTGACCGAGATGGAGTTCGTCCTGTCCGATCTCGGCGTCAATCGCACGCTGGTGCACCAGGAGATCTACTTCAACGTCCGCCACCGGCCGGACCCCATGGTGCTGGCCGCCCTCCGCTCCCGGTTCGTGGCGTCCGACCTGTTCTCCCCCCACAGCCACCAGCAGGCGGGCCTCCTGTACCCCGAGAACCCCATCTCCCGTCGTCGTCGCCCCAGCACGTCGCTCGACCAGTCCGCTCCGACGCCCGACTGAGGGCGCTGGTAGCGTCCGCCGCCCATGGACGTCGTCGTGATCGGGGCCGGCCTGGCCGGACTCACCGCCGCCGTCGACCTGGCCGCTGCCGGGCTGGACGTCTCGGTGGTCGAGGCCCGCGAGCGCGTGGGCGGGCGGCTGCTCACCATCAGCCCCGAGGACCTGGGCGACCGGGCCTGGTTCGACCTCGGCGCCACCTGGATGTGGGACGACCAGCCGGAGGTGGCGGTCCTGGCCGGCGATCTCGGTCTCGTCACCGTCGACCAGTTCGCCGAGGGGCGGGCTCTCGTCGAGGAGACGGCGGAGGCGGGACCGCAGCCGGTCGACGTCCCGCCCCCCAGCCCGCGCGAGCTCCGGATCGTGGGCGGCACCCAGCAACTCTGCGACCGCCTGGCCGGCCGCCTGCCCGACCAGGCGTTGGTCCTCGGCACCACGGTCACCGCCCTCGCCGACACGGGGGTGGGCCTCACCGTGTCGATGGTCGGCCCCGGTGGTGAGGAGCGGCGCGAGACCACCCGGTTCGCGGTGGTCGCCGTGCCCCCGCGCCTCGCCCTGGAGCGCATCACGTTCACCCCGGCCCTACCCGACGACCTCGTCCGGGTGATGAAGGGCACCACGACGTGGATGGCCACCGCCGTCAAGGTCGTCGCCGTGTACGAGACACCCTTCTGGCGCAACGCCGGGTGGTCGGGGGCGGCCTTCAGCAAGGTGGGGCCGTTGCGCGAGGTCCACGACGCCTGCACCGACGACGGGTCGGCGGCCGCCCTGTGGGGATTCGTCGCCGGCGACGACGACTTCCGGGCCATCGACCCCGGCGAGCGGACGCGCCTGGTACTCGCCCACCTCGAGCGCCTGTTCGGCCCCGAGGCCGGCGACCCCGTGCAGTACTTCGAACGCGACTGGTCGGCCGACCCGAACACGGCCGACGACGAATGGTGGTGGGTGGAGGGCGAGCCTCTCCCGTACGGCCATCCCGCGTTCAGTGAGCGCCTGCTCGGTGGCCGGGTGGTGCTGGCCGGCACCGAGACCGAAGCCGTCGGCGGCGGCCACATGGAAGGGGCGGTGCGATCGGGTCACCGGGCGGGCTGGCTCGTCGACGAAGCCGCCCGCCGGTCAGACTCCTGAGTTGAACCCGGGGGGGTGCCGGCAGCGCTTCTCGTGTACGAAACGCGGCGGTTTTCCCCGCGTTTCGTACACGAGAACAGGTTTCTCACCAAGAGACGACGCGGCCGCCCACCCACGCCTGGTTCATCGCCGCGGCCAAGGGCCTCGGCGTGGCGGTGATCGTGGAGAACCGCGCCGCGGGTGGCCGCGATGCCGCGCCCGTCGCCGCCCGTTTCCTGCAGGCCCTCGCCCCGGTCAGCGGCGGTGCACCCGGCTGAACGTCGCCGGGGGCGGGGCGGGTACCGCCATCGCCGCGGTCTCATCCGGTGCCCGGCGGCGCCGCAGCTCGAGTTGCAGACTCTCCTCCCCGCGCCGCATCGCCCAGTGGTGGTTGGCGGCGAAGGCGGGCCGCAGCAGCCAGCTCAGCCGTCGCAGGAGCGGTTTGCTCGCACTCACGCGCCAGTCGTAGGTGATCACGACCTCGGGCCCGTCCTGCTCGAACGTCCAGCGACCGGCTCCGTTCAGGTCGCCCGATGCCGTGAGGGCGAAGCCGGCGTCGGTGATCGGTTCGGTGATCCGCAGGGTCCAGCGCAGCGTGTACGGAAGCCAGCCCTTGGTGTGCAGATCGAGCACCGTGCCCACGCCGTCAGGACCGCCGCTGTCGACCTCCTCGACGCTCAGGTACACCGACGGCCACCATCGGGGAAGCGACGACCCGTCTCCGAGGACCGCCTTCACCTCGTCGATCGTGCCGGCGACCCTCCACACCGTGACGAAGTGGTAGTCGCTTCCCATGCCGGTCCGACGGTACCGCGCCGTCGACGA
>CAYTTL010000081.1:0-2885 GCA_964440725.1 uncultured Acidimicrobiales bacterium
GTCCTCGGCCGCCCGGCGTCGTCCTTCGTGGCCGACCTCGTGGGTGCCGACCGGGGTCTGAAGCGCCTCTCGGTGACCGCCATCGACAGCACCGCCCTGGCGCGCCTACCCGAGGTGGCCCCGGCGACGCCGGCGGCCGAGGCCCGCCGGGCCATGGTCGACGCCCGTGCCGACTGGGCCGTGGTGGTCGACGCCGAGGGCACGTTGGTCGGTGCCGTGTCCCGGGCCGCCGCCGAGGGAGCCGGTGACGTGAGGAGCGTGCTCCGGCCGGTACCGGCGGTGGTGGGGGCCGACGCCACTCTCAAGGACGCCTTCGCCCAGCTCCTGCTCCACGACGCCGGTTGGGTCGCCGTCGTCGACGACGGCCGTTACTGCGGGGTGCTCACGCCCGAAGGCCTCCACGCCGCCATCCGCCAGTCGGTCGGTTGAGCCCATGCCCGCGGACACGAGGAGCGGCAGACGGTGAGACGAAACGGTCGGCGGGTCCTGGCCCTGGCGGTCGTCGTCGCCCTGGGCACCGGCGTCCTGGCCGGCGTGGCGGGACCGTCGTCCGCCCAGGTCGCGTCCGTGGTCGGGGGGGCGACGGACCACTTCGCCGAGGTCAGTCTCTTCGGAGGCACTCCGGTGCGGTGGGGGCCGGCGGGCACGCCGGGTTGCGGCCCCGACCAACCCGTCCCCGGCCCCGCCGGGTCGCCGAGGGAGGGTTGCAGTATCTCCGTCACGCTGCCGGCGGCCGGCGGGAGCGAGTCGGTCGCCGACCCCGACAGGTCGGCCGTCGTCCGGTACGGGCCGGCGGTCTTCTACTCGCGGGGCGCGGCGACGGTCACCACCCAGGGCACCACGGGCACGGCGGGATCGGTCACCAGCTCGGCCGAGATCCAGAACGTCAACGCCTCCGGCCGCGAGGTGTTCACCGCCGCCTCGATGTCCAGCACGTGCTCCGCGTCGGAGACGGGGATCACCGCCTCGACGACGATCACGGGCGGTACGTTGCAGACATCGGAGGGCAACCCCGACCTGCCCGGCGACGAGACCGTGATAACCCTCCCGACCAACCCTGCGGTCAACGAGGCCCACGCCGGCGCCCTCGAGGTGGTGGGCGACACCTTCGAGTACCGGTTCAACGAGCAGGTCTCCAACGCCGACGGGTCGCTCACGGTCTACGCCGCCCACCTCGTCCTGCTCGGGCCCACCGCGGTCGGCGACCTCTACATCGGTCGCGTCGACTGCGCCTGGCGGGAAGCCGGACCACGACCTCCCTCGGCGGGACGACGACCACCACGACCACTAGGGTGCGTGCCACCACCACCACGACCACTGTCGCCCCGCCCACCGGCCGGTACGGTGCTCCCGAGTGGTGGCCTCTTCGGGGAACGCACGTGGTCGGCTGTACCAACATGAACGGCTGCAGCGACGACTACCACGGGTACTGGGCACTCGATATCAATGCGACCCGGGACAGTGAGATCTATGCCGCCGGCGCGGGCCGGGTGACGCTGGCCGTCGGTGACGAGGGCGGGAACTGTGACTTCTTCGTCTATCCCGACGAGAGCAGTTGTCCGCAGGGCAGCAGGGGGAATCGGGTCGTGATCAGCCACGACCCCGCCGGGAACGTGACCACTCGGTACCTGCACTTCACGTCGGTAGTGGTCAAGACCGGCGACCTCGTCGATCAGAACACCCTCCTCGGGACAGCGGGAGACTCCGGCCTGTCCGGTCCGGGCTATGTGCATCTGCACTTCGAGGAGCGCGTGCGCCAGGCCAACGGCGCGATACGTGACGTCGATCCCGTTCCCCTGAAGGCGTGTCACGGCGACCAGTTGAAGTCGTACCCGCAGGAGTTCGGAATGGCATCGTGGTCGCAGGTGGCCAGCAACAGACGCGCGGTGCGCTCCGACGGGACCGCCTGCGCTGACGAAGTCGGGGAACCCCCCGCGCCCACGCCTGGCCCTGCCCGGCCTCTCGTCGTCGCGACCACGGCACCCGTCGCGCTGGTCGCTCGAGCCCCGCTCGTCCGCACGGGGAGCTCAACCGGCAGGTCGGTCGTCGTGGCCGGTCTCGTCGCCGGCCTCGGCGCGCTGCTGGTGACCGGCAGTCGCCGACGGGCTCGCCGGGGCAGCGGGTGGGTACACCCACCTCCGTGACCGGAAATGACGATCTGGGGCGGGCGGTGGGGGAGCTGGCCGCCGGCACCCGCGACGACCATGCCCTCCGTCGTACGGTCGGGCTGGTGCGGTCGTCGATGGCGGCCGCCGGGGCCCGGTCGGTGAGCTCGGGGCGGTGGTTGGCGGAGACGATGCTCGACGCCGCCCCCCACATTCCCGCCCGTGACCTGGCGACGCTGCAGGCCCACCACCACGGCCTCACCGGTGCCGAGCTGGCCGGCGCGCTGATCCGCAACGCCGCCCGCACCACCGGCGCGGTGGGAGCCGTGGCCGGAGGGGTCATGGGGGCCAACGAGCTGGTCCCTCCGACCTGGGTCGCCCTCCCCGCCGAGCTTGTGGTCGAGACGCTGGCGGTGGTGGCGGTGGAGATGAAGCTGGTCGCCGAGCTGCACGCCGTGTACGGGCGGCCCGTCACCGGTACCCCCGCCGAGCGGGGCCTCGCCGTGGCCCGGGCGTGGGCCGAGCGCCGCGGGGTGACCACCGCCGCCCTGATGCAGGCCGGGGGGCTGAGCCAGGCGCTCGGACAGTCGGCCCGCCGGGAGGTGGCCCGGCTGCTCCAGCGGCGGCTCGCCGGCCGGGCCCTGCGCAACCTGCCCACGCTGGCGCCCCTGCTGGCCGGAGCGGTGGCCGGGGCCGAGATCAACCGGCGAGCCACCCGCTCGCTCGGGGAGGCCCTCGTCCGGGACCTCGGTCCCGTCCCCACGCGCGCCGCCGGGCCGG
>CAYTTL010000081.1:2895-10952 GCA_964440725.1 uncultured Acidimicrobiales bacterium
CGATGGCAGACCTACAGGGACAGATCGGTGAGCTGTGGGAGCGGCGGGCGGAGCTGACGCCCGACGACGGTGATGCCCGGGCCGTCGTCGACCTGGCCATCGACCTGCTCGATTCCGGCGAGGCCCGCACCGCCGAGCTCGACGCCGACGGCGCCGTGGTGGTGCACGCCTGGCTGAAGCAGGCGATCCTGCTGCTGTTCCGCCTGTCGGCCATGGAGACCACCGAGCTCGGGCCCTTCGAGTTCGCCGATCGCATCCCCCTCAAGCGGGGCTACGCCGCTGCCGGGGTGCGGGCCGTGCCGGGGGCGTCCGCCCGCCGGGGCTCGTTCCTCGAGCGCGGCGTGGTGCTCATGCCCAGCTACGTCAACATCGGCGCCCGGGTGGGCGCCAACACGATGGTCGACACCTGGGCCACCGTGGGGTCGTGCGCCCAGGTCGGCGCCAACGTCCACCTGTCGGGCGGCGTGGGCATCGGCGGGGTGCTCGAGCCTCCCCAGGCCGCGCCGGTCATGATCGGCGACGACTCGCTGATCGGCAGCCGTTGCATGATCGTGCAGGGTGCCCGGGTGGGGCGGGGCGCGGTGCTGGGCGCCGGACTGATCCTCTCCGACTCGATCCCGGTGATCGATGCCGAAACCGGGATGGAGCTGGGTCGCGGGGTCATCCCCCCCTGGTGTGTGGCGGTCACCGCCACGCGGCCCCGCGCCTTTCCCGGAGGTGAGTTCGGGCTGCCGTGCGCGCTCGTGATCAAACGCCTCAACGAGGGTGACCGCCACGACAAGTCCCAGCTCGAAGTGGTGCTCCGCCAGCACGCAGTTCCCGGATGACCGACCTCCTGGCGTTCACCGCCTCGCTCGTCGACATCCCGTCGGTGAGCCACAACGAGCAGGCCGTCACCGACCATCTGGAGTCGCTGTTGGCACCGGTCCCGTGGCTCGACGTGACCCGGTTGGGCGACAACCTGGTGGCCCGCACCCGGGCCGGCCGGCCTCAGCGTCTCGTGCTCGCCGGGCACACCGACACCGTTCCCCCCAACGGCAACCAGACCGCACGGGTCGAGGGTGACGTGTGCTGGGGCCTGGGGTCGGCCGACATGAAGGCGGGCGTAGCCGTGCTGGCGGAGCTGGCCCGTACGGTCTCCGAGCCGGCCGTCGATGTCACGTACGTGTTCTACGAGTGCGAGGAGGTCGACTCCCGGTTCAACGGTCTCGAGCGCCTGTTCGCCGAACGCCCCGACCTGGTGGCCGGCGACGCCGCCGTGCTGGCCGAGCCGACCGGCGCGCGCATCGAGGCCGGTTGCCAGGGCACCATGCGCGTCGAGGTCGTCCTCACCGGAGAACGGGCGCACTCCGCCCGACCCTGGCTCGGCCGAAACGCCGTGCACCGCCTGGCACCCGTGCTGGCGGCCGTCGCCGGGTGGGAGGGCCGCCGGGTGACACTCGACGGGTGCGAGTTCCGGGAGGCCCTCCAGGCGGTCGTGGTGAGTGGCGGCGTCGCCACCAACGTCGTGCCCGACCGGGCGGTACTGACCCTGAACCACCGCTTCGCCCCCGACCGCACGCCCGAGGCGGCCGAGGCGTTCGTGCGCTCGCTGGTGGGCGACGTCGACGGCTTCGACGTGGTCGACGTGGCCCCCTCGGCCCCACCCGCTCTCGGCCACCCACTGCTCACCGCCCTGGCGGGCGCCACCGGCGCCCCACCCAGGGCCAAGCTGGGCTGGACCGACGTGGCCCGTTTCGCCGCCCGGGGCGTGCCCGCCACCAACTTCGGCCCCGGCGACCCCAACGTGGCCCACAGCGCCGGCGAACGGGTGGAGCGCCACGAGCTCGAGACGGTGCACCACGTCCTGCGAACGTTGTTGGCGTCCGACCACGGTGCCGAGGAAGCGGCGGGCCCGGCTGGGATGCTCTAGTCATGCGAAGCCGTCCGCCAACCCGGAGGGTGACGACCCGTGGCGGCGCAGGGCTCGAGCGGCCCTTCGGGCGGGGTGCGGTGGTGGCGACGCTGGTGTGCGCAACCATCGTCATGGGTGTCGCCGCCCCCGCCGGGGCGACCGACGATCCCCTCTACGCGCGCCAGTGGAACCTTCCCGCCATCGGTGCGCCCTCGGCGTGGAACACGGCCACGGGGGCGGGGGTGATCATCGGCGTGGTCGACACGGGAATCGACCTCACGCATCCGGATCTGCAGGCCAAGGTGGTGGCGGCGGCGGACTGCCTCGGGACGGTCTGCACCGACGGCGGCGGCCAGGACGACAACGGCCACGGGACCGAGGTCAGTGGCATCGTCGCCGCCACCACCGGCAACAGCCGGGGGATTGCCGCAGTGGCCCCCGACTCGGCTCTGGTCGTCGCCAAGGCGCTCGATGCCACGGGGTCGGGCAGGGTCGAGAACATCATCAACGGGATCCACTGGGTGGTCGACCACGGGGCCAAGGTCGTGAACCTCAGCCTCGGCGACGAGGACTTCCAGCTGACGAGCGAGGTGGGGACACCGCTGCGCCCCGGCCTCGAGTACGCGTGGAGCCAGGGTGCCGTCCCCGTACTGGCCTCGGGCAACTACCGCGCCGGCGAGGCCGACGTCGCCAGCCCGAACTACGGCGACGTGAACGCGGTGGTCGTGGGTGCCACGTCCGGATCGAACGAACTGGCCCCCTATTCCACCGCGGTCGGCAACGCCAAGTGGGCGCTGACCGCGCCCGGGGGTGTGGGCCAGGGTGGCGGGATCGACGACAACATCATCACCACGTCGTTGGGCGGCGGGTATGCGGCGGTGGCCGGGACGTCGGCCTCGGCCCCCCACGTGACCGGCGCGCTGGCCGTACTGATGAGCATGGGCCTCGGTGCCCCCGAGGCGGTACAGCGGATGCTGGCCACCGCCGACAAGGAGGGGCCGTGCGGGGACAACTGCCAGGGGCACCTCGACCTGAACGCCGCCGTGGCCCTGGGCGGTCCCGCGCCGCCCGAGCCGGCCGCCCCCGGCATCGATGCCGCGGCGGCCCCCGCTCCGGGCGCTGTCGCGGTGCCCGGCGACGAGCCCACGGTCGCGGCCAAGGGTGAGGACGGGTCGTCGGGTGGCGGCGGGCGCAACCGGGTGGTGCTCGCCGTCGCCGTGGCGCTGGTCGTGGGGATGGCGGCGGCGACGGGCGGCGTGGGTGTGCGCCGGTTCAGAGCCGGCGAAGGATGGTGACGACCTTGCCGTAGACGGTGACGTCGGCGGCGTCGAGTTCGATGGGGGAGAACGACGCGTTGGCCGGTAGCAGTGTGACCTTGGTGCCCCGGCGCGTCCAGGTCTTCACCGTGGCTTCGTCTCCGGGGATACCGGCCACCACGATGTCACCCTTGCGGGGTTCGGTCTCCTGGCGCACGACGGCGTAGTCGCCGTCGAGGATGCCGGCATCGATCATCGAGTCGCCCCGGACCCGGAGCATGAAGAGCTGGCCGTCGCCGCAGAAGTCGGCGGGCATCGGCAACAGCTCCTCGACGTTCTCCTGGGCCAGGACGTCGGTGCCGGCGGCGACGTCGCCGACCAGCGGCACGTGGCGGGCCGGCCGGCGGTCGACCGCCGCACCGGAGCCCGGGTCGAAGCGCACCTCGATGGCCCGGGGCTTCGAGGGGTCGCGGTGGAGGTAGCCCATGCGCTGGAGGCTGGCCAGGTGGGCGTGCACCGTCGATGTCGAGGTGAGCCCCACGGCCTCGCCGATCTCGCGCACCGACGGCGGGTAGCCGCGTGCCCGCATGTGCGCCTCGATGACCTCGAGGATCTCCCGCTGCCTGTCGGTCAGCTGAACGTCAACCATGTCCACCTCACTGGGTCTGGTCCCGCCCCGAACAGGCGTTCGCCCGGAGCGTAGCACCAGGCAACGGCCGGAGCAAACATTTGTTCGTTCCGGCCTTGACGGGAACAGCTGTTCGTGGTTGACTCGCCTTCGGGAACACACGTTCGTCGAGCACGACGAAGCAGCGAGAGAATCCGAGGAGGCCCCGTGGTCGCTGTCACCATCGATACCAGGCCCCGGCGGCGCAGCGCCGGGCCGGAGCGCCACCTGACGCCGGTACCCGATCAGCGGTCCGCGCCGGCGCCTCTTCGCGTCCCGGTCGGCACTGTCCGGGTGGCGCCCGCCACCTACCGGCTCCGGCGGACGGTCGCCGTTGTCGTGGTCGCCGTGCTCGCAGTGGTCACCTGGGCGGTCTGGAGCACACTGGGTGACGTCACGTCACCGTCGGGGAGCTCGGCGTCGGCCTCGGTCCCCGGAGCGGCATCGATCGTGGTCGCACCCGGCGACACCTTCTGGAGCATCGCCTCCCGCATCCAGCCCCGCGGCGACGTCCGGCCCCTCGTCGACCGCCTGGTCGCGGCCCACGGGGGCGCCATGCTGCGGGTGGGCGAGCGCATCCCCGTCCCGACCGACTGACGCTGCCGGAACCGCCCGGCCAGGGGGTACGGTCAGGTGGTGCGCTGCCCGGGGTGCTCGAGCCTCGAGGACAAGGTCGTCGACTCACGAACCGCCGACGAGGGGGCGGCGATCCGTCGCCGCCGGGAGTGTCTCGACTGCGGCCGGCGGTTCACGACCTACGAGCGCCTCGAGGAGGCTCCCGTCGTGGTGCTCAAGCGCTCCGGGGGGCGTGAGCCGTTCTCCCGGGCCAAGGTGGCGGCGGGAGTGCTGGCGGCGGCCAAGAACCGCCCGGTCACGGCCGCCGATGTCGACACCCTGGTCGCCGAGGTCGAGGAGTCGCTGCGCCTCGAGGGCCCGGAGCTCACCAGTGCCCGCATCGGTCTCACCGTCCTCGACCGCCTCCGGGCCCTCGACCAGGTGGCCTACCTGCGGTTCGCCAGCGTGTACAAGGGCTTCGAGGGGCCGGGCGACTTCGAGCGGGAGATGGGCCTGTTGTGGAAGCACGAACCGCCGGGCTCGGGCGGCGGGGCCTCGGAACCGGCTGCGCAGACCCCTCCGCCCGCCGATCTCTGAGCTTTTTTCGTCCACAGCCCCTGACGTGCATGTTCGCGGAGCCCTACCGTTGACAGGGCTGTAACTACGGTGCTGTAATTGACCTGCATCTCGTGGCTCGACGGCATCCACCCACAACATGTTGGGGTTTGGCGGGACCGGGCCCCGACACACTTCAGATCCACCAGCCCCTGAGGGAGGCGCCCCGCATGGCCATGGCCCCGGAGCAGACAGGCATCGGCATCCGCCGCCACTTCACCACCGACGGGGTCGACCCCTACGAAGAGGTCGTCTGGGAGCGCCGTGACGCTCGCATCACCAACTTCCGTGACGGCACGGTGGCCTTCGAGCAGCGCGACGTGGAGTTCCCCCTGGCCTGGTCCCAGAACGCCACCAACATCGTCGCCCAGAAGTACTTCCGCGGCGCCCTCGGGGGGCCCGAGCGCGAGTCGTCGCTGCGCGAGGTCATCGACAGGGTGGCCGACACCATCACCCGCTGGGGCACCAAGGACGGCTACTTCGTCGACGAGCGCGAGGCCGAGGCCTTCCGGGCCGAGCTCAAGCACCTGGTGGTCCACCAGAAGGCGGCGTTCAACTCCCCGGTGTGGTTCAACATCGGCGTCGCCGGCCGGCCCCAGCAGGCCTCGGCCTGCTACATCCTGGCTGTCGACGACACCATGCGGTCCATCCTCAACTGGTACGTCGAGGAGGGCATCATCTTCCAGGGCGGGTCGGGGTCGGGCATCAACCTGTCGAACATCCGGTCGTCCAAAGAGCCCCTCCGGGGGGGCGGCACCGCCTCGGGCCCGGTGAGCTTCATGCGCGGTGCCGACGCCTCCGCCGGCACCATCAAGTCGGGGGGCACCACCCGGCGCGCCGCCAAGATGGTCATCCTCAACGTCGACCACCCCGACATCGAGGACTTCATCTGGTGCAAGCCCATCGAGGAGCGCAAGGCCCGGGTCCTGCGCGACGCAGGCTTCGACATGGACCTCGACGGCAAGGACAGTCACTCCACCCAGTACCAGAACGCCAACAACTCGGTACGGGTCACCGACGAGTTCATGCAGGCCGTGCTCGACGACGGCGACTGGGAGCTGCGCGCCGTCATCTCCGGCGAGGTCGTGCGCACCCTGAAGGCCCGCGACCTCTACCGCCAGATGGCCCAGGCCACCTGGGAGTGCGCCGACCCGGGCATGCAGTTCGACACCACCATCAACCGCTGGCACACCGCCGCCAACACCGGCCGCATCAACGCCTCCAACCCATGCAGTGAGTACATGCACCTCGACAACTCGGCGTGCAACCTGGCCAGCCTGAACTTGCTGAAGTTCCTCAACGACGACGGATCCTTCGACGTCGAGGGCTTCCGGGCCGCGGTGTCGGTGATGTTCACCGCCCAGGAGATCCTCGTGGGCAACGCCGACTACCCCACGGAGTCGGTGGCCGAGACGTCTCGCCGGTTCCGCCAGCTCGGGCTGGGCTACGCCAACCTCGGCGCCATGCTCATGGCCCTGGGCATGCCGTACGACTCCGACGCCGGCCGGGCGTGGGCGGGGGCCATCACCGCCCTCATGACCGGCCAGGCCTACGCCACGTCGGCGCGCACCGCCGCCCGCATGGGGCCGTTCGCCGGCTACACCGAGAACCGCGAGCCGATGACCCGGGTGCTCGGCATGCACCGCGACGAGGTCACCAAGATCGACGAGAACCTCGTGCCCGTCGACCTGCTCTCGGCCGCCCAGGAATCATGGGACACGGCCATCGAGTGGTCCGACCGCTACGGCGTGCGCAACTCCCAGGCGACGGTGCTGGCCCCCACCGGCTGCCTGGTGGGCGGCTCCCTCGTGGCCACCGACCGGGGCCTGGTGCGCCTGGGCTCCCTCGGCGACCCCGACGGTCCCCAGTGGCAGAACATCGACACCACCGTCGCCACCGACGAGGGCCCCCGCCCGGCAACCCAGTTCTACGTCAACGGTGCCGAGGCGGTGGTCACGGTGGAGACGTCCCGGGGCCATCGCATCCAGGGAACGCCCCAGCACCGGGTGCGGGTCGTCGACCCCGGCACCGGTGCCTGGGAGTGGCGACGGTTCGCCGACCTGGTGGCCGGCGACCTCGTCCCGCTCGCCCTCGACCAGATGACGGGCAACCCCCGCCTGGTGGCCCTGCCCGCCCTGCCGGTGGCCGCTGCGGACGACGAGGCGATCGAGGTGGCTCCCGACGTCACCATCGAGCTGGCCGAGCTGGCCGGCTACGCCGTCGGAGCGGGCTCGGTCGACGCCGACGGGCTGCGCTTCACCACCGGACGGGCCGACTTCGAGGTGGTCGAGCGGTTGGAGCGCCTGGGCAAGGCCGCCTTCGGCATGTCGGCCACCGTCGCCCTCCGTCCCGGTGCCGTGGAGGTCGGCTTCGCCTCTCCGCGGCTGGCGGCGTGGTGGGAGGCGTGCGGGCTCGCCGGCCCCGCCGGCCCGGGCGGCGAAGGCGCCCAGGAGGCAGTGCGTGGTCCCGCCCTGCCCGACGCCGTGCTGGCCACCAACGACCGCTGGGTGTACGCCGCCTACCTCCGCGGCCTGTTCGAGGGTGCCGGCGACGTCGTCGACGGCTGCCCCCACCTCACCCTCGGGTCCGCCGATCTGGCCCTCGACGTCCAGGCCCTTCTCCTGGCCCTGGGCTACCCCGCCCACCGCCTCGAAGAGGCCGGTTCTGCCGGCACCACCATCGCCCTGCTCGACGCCTTCTCCGCCGGTCGATGGTTGGAGGAGGTCGGCTTCGTGAGCGGACGCAAGCACGCCGCCGTGCTCGCCGGCCACGACCGGCGGTCCGGTCGTGACGATTTCGTGCCCGTGCCCGCCGCCCTCGTCGAGCGGCTGCTCCCCGGTCGCGGGCGCCTGCGCCAGGCCGTGCTCGCCGACGCCGGCGGCCGGCCGGGAACCGGCGTCACCGGACTGTCGCGGTCGGTTGCCGCCCGCCTGTGGGCCCGCACCGGAGACGACGAGCTCGAGCGCCTCCTGTCGTTCTCCTACGACGCGGTGACCCGCGTCGAGCTGGGACCCGACGAGCTCACCTTCGACCTGTCGGTGCCCGACAACGTCACCTACGTGGCCAACGG
>CAYTTL010000082.1:0-2256 GCA_964440725.1 uncultured Acidimicrobiales bacterium
AGGGTCGGCACGACCAGCGTCAGATCGCTCACCTCGACGGTGAAGCTCTCGTTGTTGGAGCGCCGCCAGGTGTGGTCGTCCCGGCCGAGGATCTCCAGGCGGGGGTGATGGCCCGGCTCGAACGTCCAGGCGCTGCCGTTCAGCTGGAAGGTGATCGTGCCGTTCTGGTTGGGCTCGAGCCGGTAGATCCCCTTGGTGACGAGGCGCTGGGTACCCGCGGCCTCGTCGACGTCCCACAGCTTGGCGGCCAGCTCGCCCGGCACCTCTCCACGGCTCGTGGCGATGGTGGCGGTGATCGTCGGGATGCCGATCATCGTCACCGGCTGGGTCGGCGTCGGCAGGTCGTAGCCGGCCACGCCCGTGTCCTGGCCGACCGGCATGGTGCGGCACGCCTCCGCTCCCGGCAGGGGGAACACCTTGGTGGCGTTGGCGATCAGGTAGAAGAACGTTGCCAGCTCCGTCGGCAGCGCCGGCCCGGGCCAGGGCAGGCGCCAGTCCTCCACGATGGGTGACGGATCGGTCGCCCACGCGAGGTCGGATCGTCCGCCGCGGGCGTCGACCCGCTGCGGGGCCGCGCTGGTGTAGGTCAGCTGAGCGGGCGACAGGGCGTCCCACGAGTCGGCGTCGAACGGCCCTGTGGAGGGGGCCGAGTCCGGGCACGTGAACCCCAGCGCCCGCACCGGCGGGCCGGGCACGCCCGCCGCCGTCCCGCCCTGCAACAGGAAGTGGTCGAGGAAGGCGATGGCGTCGTTGGCCAGCAGGTTGCGATCGGCCTTCTTGTTCTGCGCCCGGGGGTGGCCGATGCTGGCGAACCGCAGCTGCACGGGAACGTCGGGATACCGAGCCGCCACCGCGTTGGCGTAGGAGACGGCCTGGATGGGCGGGAACAGGTCGTCGGTCCAGCCGTTCATGATCATCATGGGCGCCGGCTCGCCGGTGTCGGGGATCCACATGGAGGAGCGGTACTTCCGGACCTGGTCCCAGATGGGATCGACTTCGCCCGCCTTGTACGGCTCACCCCGGTCGAAGATGTCGAGCCACGCCGGCAGGGCGGCGCCGAAGTCCTGCTTCGCCGAGGCGAACTCCCCCGTGTCGATGCCCAGCAGATAGAGCAGCTCGATGAAGCTCTCCCGCAACACCCCGGTCGGCTCGATGGTGGTGGTGGCCTTGTCGACCACGGTGTCGAGCTGGCGACCGTTGTTGAGGGCGGCGGGCACGAAGTCCGACCATGCCGCGGTGGCCACCACCGCCTTCACCTCGAGGGGGACGCCGCCCGGGCTGGTCAACGGGGCCGAGGTGCCGTCGGGCAGCACCTTGCGGTTGCGCAGGGCGGCGTGCATGAGCGACTGCCCGGCGCCGTAGGACTCGCCGGTCACCGCGAAGCCGGGCAGGGCCAGGCCCTGGTCGACCAGGCGCCCGACGAGGTACTGGGCGTCGCGGACCTCGTAGCGGGTGTCGGCGAAGTGGAGGAAGTCGTCGGAGGGGCAGTCGAAGATGCCCAAGCCGTTGCCTTCGACGAGGTCTCCCAGCACCGAGCCGCACGAGCCCACGATGCCCCGGGACGTGAAGTTGACGACGACGTAGCCGTGGCGGGCGAAGTAGTTGTTGTTGTACTGCGCTCCCATCATCACGGAGTGGCCCTTGTCGGGCTTGGTCGCCTCGAACAGGGTCTTGCTGGTGCTCCAGGGGTGCAGCATGACCAGCGCCGGCCACGGCCCGTTCCCGGTCGGCGGCAACGTGACGTCGACGTCGAGCGGGAACCCGTCCCACGATGCGATCCGCCCGCCGCCGGTCCAGTTGGGCCGTCCCTCGCAGAACCGCACACCCCCGATCTCGCGGCAGGTGATGCCCAGGGGCTTGGGCCCGTCAGCGATCGCCGGCCGGCCGATGACGACCCCGGCGACGACGAGGTTGAAGGCCACCCCGAGCAACAGGCCGGCGGCGAGGCGCCGGGTCAAGCGCCGACAGGGGTGAACGTGCGGTCGGCGCTGCGCTCCACCACGACCGTGTGCGCGGCCAGGTCGCCGAGGCGCTGGGAGCGCCCGGTGTTCCAGATGAAGATGGCGCCGAGCAGAAACGGGATCACGAAGGGGAAGGCGTCGACGAGGCGCAGCAGGTTGCGCACCACCGACCCGCCGAACCCGACGTCGCGCCCGTCGACCCGCAGCACCCGCAGACCGGCGGCCAGCTTGCCGACGGTGGCGCCGAACCCGGCCTCCATGGCGATGAAGTACAGGAGGGCGCCGACGAGGATGA
>CAYTTL010000082.1:2356-10905 GCA_964440725.1 uncultured Acidimicrobiales bacterium
CTGTCCGGGGCTGACCGTCAGCACCGACGACCGGGTGATCGTGGGCTGCTTGCGGCCGGTGCCGTCGTTGGTCAGGTACGGGCCGTACTGGCCGTCCTCGGCGTTCACGCCGTTGCGGTTGGCGGCGTTGCGGAGGTAGACGCTGTCGTTCGGGGCCGACGACAGCGGTTGCGCTTGGACCGTGGAGGTGACCAGGCAGGTGGCGACGCCGGCCGGTACCGTGAACGACCCCGTGACCATCCGGTAGTGCTCGTTGCCCGTGGTCGGAAGGTTGATCGGGCTCAACGACGTGAAGCCCTTGGGCCCGGACGGCCCGGCCGGCCCCTGTGGACCTTGGATACCCTGCGGACCCTGGATACCCGGCGGGCCCTGCGTACCCGGCGGACCCTGGATACCCGGCGGCCCCAGGATACCCGGCGGACCCTGCGTACCCGGCGGACCCGGCGGACCCTCCGGCCCTTCGGGGCCGGGAGTCGCGACGTCGCACGTGGGGGTGCCGTCGGCAGCCACGGCGCGCAGGAAACTGCCGACGGTGCAGGTCAGGCTGTTCCCTGCCAGCCGGGCCTGCGTCTGGGCCTTCGTGTAGTAGCGGTCGTCGTGGTCATGGCCCCGGAAGTAGCCGGAGACGTCGACGATCACCTGGACCCGCCCCACGTGGTTGTAGATCTTGACCCGCCCGTCGGCCCCCAGCCTGACCGTGACCAGGTTGGGCACGGGCGCCTGGCCGGCGACGAAGTTGAGGTTGGCGGCGAGGGGCAAGGGGGCGTCGGAGGGGTAGACGGTGAGGAAGCTGGTCGCACTGGGGTTGAGGATGGTGACGTTCATCACCACGGCGGTGGCGTCCTCGGGCACGCCGCCGTTCCCCGTCACCTGTAGCTCGCGGGACTCGCGCTGTCCCACCGGGTTCGACGTCGGGAACCGGGTGTCGAGGATGCGGGCCGGCACCAACGGCTCGTAGATGGCCCGGTCGCCGGTCGATGTCGTCGCCCCCGCCCACGGGACGACCCGGACGCCGAGGGCCGAGACGACGACGGCGAGCGCCAGGACGATCCACCGTGACGGGGAACCATTGAAGCGACGCTTCCGCGATCCTTGCATTTGAGGTTCCCTTCTCGGCGACGTCCCTTCCGGGGTAGAAAGAGTGTCGCGCCGGGCATCTTCGTAGACAATGGGGCGGTGGACGAAGTCCAGACCGACGAGCCGGATGACGAAGGCCGTGTGTCGGCTCCGCTTCCCGCGTCCTTCTCGTCGACACGGGAGTCGCTGCGCGCCCTGGCGTGCTACGTGATCTCGCCCGCCCGCAAGGCGCGCACCGGCCGCATCGGCCTGCGGCCCGTCGGCGGAGGCTTCGGCACACCGCCGTTCGACGACGGCTCGTCGCTCGTGGTGCACGGGGAGACCATTGCCTGGCTGCCGGGTGAGGCGACGGTTCTCACCACCCTCGCCGCCGCCGCCGACGTCGTGGGTGTCGAGCTGTCGCCCGATCCGGGCGTCGGAAACGACCTCCCTCCGCTGGCGCCCGACGTCGACCTGGCGGTCGATGCCGGCGCGTCACTGGCACTCGGCTCCTGGTACGCCTTCGGTGGGCAGGTCATCGAGTCGCTGCGACACGTGTTCTCGGCCGGGACCATCAGCGAGGCCCAGCTCTGGCCCGAGCACTTCGACCTGGCCGTCACCGTCGAGCTCCCGGCGGGCGCCGCCGCCAACATGGGGTTCTCGCCCGGTGACACCTTCCACGCCGAGCCGTACGCCTACGTGGGCCCCCACAGCACCGACGGTCTGAGCGATGCCTACTGGAACGCCCCCTTCGGTGCGTACTTCCCCTATGCCCAGCTGACCGACGCCGCCGATCCCGTCGGTGCCGCGCTGTCCTTCGTCCTGGACGGTCTCGACCGGCTGACCGGGCTCCCGACCGACACCGACCGATAGTCCAGCGTTCTGGGCAGGCTCAGGGCCCCTATAGGGGCCCGGGATCTGCCCAGAACGCTCTGGGCTGCCTAGTTGGGCCGCTCAGCCCGAATGCCGACCGAGGAGAGCCTGGAGCGCCGGGGGGGTGGTGCGGGCGAGCAGGTCGCTCGATGCCCGGTCGGCCGTTTGCCATGCCTCGACGTTGGCGGCATCGGTCGATGTGCCGTCGCTCGTCACGTTCCGCGACGCCCGCAGCTCGCTCAGGCGCCGTATCCCCGGGTTCGACGACGACGACGCGATGAGCGTGGCGATGCCGTTCCCGCCGGCCAGGGGCTCATCGAAGCGGCGGAGGGTTCCGGCGTAGGTGATGGCCTTGGGCAGACCGACTACGCGGAAGCTGGCCACGATGTTGGACACGTTGGCCAGGGCCTCGTCGAGCCAGCGGTCGAGGAACGACTTGGGATTGACCGCGCCCCCCCCGCCGGGGTGGACTTCGAAATGCAGGTGGGGTGGACCACCGGCGGCATCGCCGGTGCTTCCGACGTACCCGACGATCTGGCCCTGCGTCACCCTGGTACCGCTGGGCAGATCGGCGTAGTCGACCAGATGACAGCCGAAGTAGTACGTGCCGTCATCGGCGGTCAGGTAGTACGCCTTCCCGCTGATGCCCCCCTCGGTGTAGCGCACGTTGCCGTCCGCCGATGCCCGCACCGGCGTCCCCTCGGCGGCGAAGATGTCGTTGCCCTGATGGTGGCGGAAATCGGGATTGAAGCGGGGGAAGAGGAAGTCGTCGCTGTAGTTGGCCAGTCCGGCGACCGGGAACTGGCCCATCCCGATGACCGCCGCCTCCTCGGGACTGAGGCCGAGGTCGACCAGTTGGTGTAGCGCGGTGAGCAGCTGCTCGGTGTTGCGCCCGGGCGTCCGTTTGAGGGAGTCGATTCGGCTCTGGGCCTCCGGGGGAACCGCCCGGGGGGTGTCCGCCGGCGGGGTACCCCCGGCGTCGCCGCTCGGGACCGAACCCGCACCGGGATCCTGGCCCCCCGGAGAGGTCCCGGGGCTCGGCGCCGGAGCGGTGGGCGGCGGAGGCGGCGGCGTCCCCCCGCCCAGCAACTTGTTGACCAGGTCCTGGAGGCCCGAGGCGGTGGTTGGCGGCGTCGACTGGGCCATGACCGGAGTCGCCGGCCCGACGAGGACGACCGCCGTGGTCACGACCACCAGGGCGTGGGCGCAGCGGCGTCCGCCGGACGACGGCAGCCTCGTCATGCCCCGTCTACTGGTCGCGACATCGGCTCACTCACGGTGGCGAAGCTTACGCAAACTTGTCTCGGCGAGGCCGCCGCGCCGCCAGTCCCGGCGGCGTCCTCGACGCAGGTAGGAAGGAGCCGGAACCGATCGGTCGTGGTTAGAGTTCACCGGACGGCGACCATGAAAACCCTCCGAAGCTCTCTCGCGCTCTTGGCCGCCCTGGTCGGCGCCGCCCTGGTTGCCACCGTCGGCGCCGCTGCCGGGACCTCGGCGGCGGCCGTGGCGGGCCCACCCTCTGCCTCGACGGCGGTGCCGGGGGCCCCGCCGACTCCCGGCTCTGTCAGCGTGCGCGATCACGGGGCGGGTGGCGGAGCGCCGGACGACACCGCCGCATTCGCAGCAGCCATGGCTGCGGCCACCCGGCCGGGTGCCGTTCGCTTCGCGAGCGGGCCGGCAGGGGCGTCGCAAGGGGTCGTCTACGTACCCGCCGGCACCTACCGGCTGCTCAACCTGACCTTCCCGAGCAACCTGCGGATGGAAGTCGATGCCGGGGCCGTCCTGCAGCAGGCCGGAGGCCGTACGGCGAAGGCGCCGGCCGGCTACCCGCCCGCGCCGACGCTCGTTCTCTGGGACGGCCCGCCCGCCGCACCGCTGCGCAACGTCTCTCTCGTCGGTGTGGGTCAGGCCACCGGTGGTCCGAAGTCACTCGCCGACCCGGTGGCTCCCGGGTGGTCTCTGGCCACGAGCTTCACGTTCAACCTCGACCCTCAGGCGACCAACGCCAACAACCTCGTCTCCGGCCTCATGGCCATGAACGTCGACGGCTTCCTGGTGGCGAACGTCTTCTCCGTCCAGAACGACTTCCTGCCGGCGGTCACCCCGACTTCCGACGCGGGCTGGTGGCCGAGCTCCCGGAAAGCGGCCCTGAGTCTGCGCGCCCGCAGCGACTCGCCCGCCGACCGATCGGCGTTCTACGACCCTCACAACGGTGCGATCGCCAACTGGTACAACATCGGCAGCCCTCGCGGCTTCGGGCCCAACCAGGTGAACTCAGGTCACAACCTCGCCTTCACCCATATCTTCAGTCGGGGAGGCACCGCCCTCCGCTTCGAGACCGACAGCTCCGACCAGGTGACGTTCGGTTCCGAGGTGCGCGCCGTCACCGCCGCCGACATCGCCGGGGCGAACTGCAACCGTGCCGTGTCGTTCTCCCCGCACGCCCAGACCAATGTCGGCGTCCGCGTGAGCAAGGTGCGCGCGACGGCGTGTTACCAGGGAGTGGTGGAAGCGGTCGACCAGGGACTTCCCACCGCGGCGCGGGGTGCCTTCCTCAACAGCACCGTGTCCGACGTAATCGTCACCGGAGGCTCAGGTGCCCAGGTTCCCGTACTGGGCAGCGAGGGCCGTTGGGTGAAGGGGCCGTCGTCGCAGGCATTCGGCCGCGACAGCGTGGGCTCCTGGGCTGTCACCTACGCCGCCGCCGGCGTGAGGTGCCGCGGTTCGTTCCAGTGGCCCTCCGACCCGATCTCGACCACGGCGGGAATGATCCAGCCCGTATGCACGCCGCTGACCGCCAACCCGACGGTCCCCGCCGCGCCCGCCATCGGCCCGGCCACCCTCCGCTTCGCCGATGCGCTCGTGTCGTTCGCCCCCGCGGCAAGCGACGGCGGCAGCCCCATCACCAACTACACGGTCACGTCGACGCCCGGCGGCAGATCGGTGACCGGGACCACGAGCCCCCTCGTCGTCCCGGGGCTGACCGTGGGTACCTCGTACACGTTCACCGTGTACGCGACCAACGGCGTCGGGAACAGCCCGGAGTCGTCACCGTCCAACGCCGTCACCGTCGTCGTCGACGGTCCGGCCGTGCCTGACCCACCCACCGGCCTCACCGCCACCGCCCTGTCGAGCACCCGGGTCGCGCTCGCCTGGAACTGGACCGAGCGGGCCAAGAGCTACTCGTTGTCACGCGCCACCGCTGCCGGCGGGCCGTACACGGTGATCGCCAGTCAGACCGAGAAGCGATTCGTCGACAAGGCCCTTCGCCCGGCCACGACCTACTTCTACGTCGTCCAGGCCGTCGGGACGTCGGGGCCGTCGCCTCCGTCGAGGCCTGTCTCGGTGACGACGCCGGCATAGCCCGACCGCGGTGGCTACCGGTGGCGATGAGTCTCGGTGCCGGCCCTCGTCATAGGAGGGTGCAGCGACGAGACCTCGACGCCATCGTGGTGCTCGCCCGCGGCGACGTCGAGGTGGCGACCTGGCCGCTGGCCCGGGGCGGGCGCCCCGACCTGGCGGTGGTCGACGGCCTGGCCCGCCTCACTCTCGCCGCCAGGCGGTCGGGCTACTCGATCCGCCTGCGCGACGTGGGGGAGGACCTGTCGGAGCTTCTCGACCTCGTGGGACTGCGCGAGGTCGTGTCAGGCGTCGAGGCGGGCGGGCAGGCCGAAGAAGGCGAACAGGTTCGTGTCGAGAAAGTTGTGGTGCCCGACGATCCTGTCGCCTGAGACCTCGATGACCTGCAGGGCCCACGGGCGGTGGCCACCGTCGGGGTCGGGCCGGTAGGAGCCGAAGGCCGCACATCCGTTGGCGACCGTGGCCACCAGGCGTGAGCCCCGGCACCCGCGCCCCTCACCGACGAACCAGCGGCCCATCTCGACGGGGCCCTGCAGCCAGAAGTCGTAGGGCGGCATCGACATCACCGCGTCCTCGCGGAGGAGGGACACCAGCGACTCGATGTCGTAGCGCTCGAAGGCGTCGACGTACCGGGCCAGCAGCTCCTGCTGGTCGTCGGCGACCACCTCGGCCTGGGCGCCGTCGACGTCGAGGGCGGCGAGGGTCGCCCGCGCCCGCTGGAGCGCGCTGTTGACCGACGCCACGCTGGTGTCGAGGAGCTCGGCCACCTCGGTGGCCTGCCAGCGCAGCACCTCGCGCAGGATGAGCACCGCCCGCTGACGGGCGGGGAGGTGCTGGAGGGCGGTGACGAAGGCCAGCCGGATCGTCTCCCTCGCCTCGGCCAGCTCGGCCGGATCTCCTTCGGGGGGCAGCACCCGGGAGTCGGGGATGGGCGTCACCCAGGCGTGCTCCGGAAGGGTGGTGCCACCGAAGGCGTCGGCCGCGCCCGCCGGGCCCATCTCCATGGGCCGGGCCCGGCGCTGCCCGCTGCGCAGCATGTCGAGGCACACGTTGGTGGCGATGCGGTAGAGCCACGACCGCACCGACGATCGTCCCTCGAAGCCGGCGATGGCCCGCCAGGCCCGCACCATCGTCTCCTGCACGGCGTCGTCGGCCTCGAAGGCCGAGCCCAACATCCGGTAGCAGTAGCCGGTGAGCTCCCGGCGGAACGGCTCCAGGTCGTCGGGGCGCAGGTCGACTGGGGCGACGGTATCGGGACGGACGGCCATGGATGCGAATTCTACTGCTGCCGTCATCGGTCGTCACTGGCGCGGCGGGCGTGGGCAGGGGTGGCCACGATCGTCTCCCTCGGTTGTTCGCACCACCGGTGAGGTGCGTTCACCCACTAGGACGCTGCGAACACCCGAGACTCATCGCCGCCGGCCGACGGGGTCAGCCGATGGCGGCGTGCATCTCCCACGCCAGGACCTCGGCCGGCTCGGCGGCGGTGATCCTCTGGCCGGAACCGGCCGTGATCCTCGCTGCGTCACCCTCGCCCAGGTGACCGAACCCCTCGAGGTCGACGCCACCGCGGGCCACGAAGAGGTGGGCGAACGGTGCATCCGGGATCTCGACGCTGTCGCCGGGGCTGAGACGGGCGGCGTGCAGGGCGGCATACCGGTTCTTGATACGGATGGCGGAGACACCGTCGTGGTGCGTCATGCCCGATGCCACGGGAACGAGCCCTCCCCGGAGCAGCTCGTCGTCGATCTCGAGCTGTTCGTAGCCCGGGTCGATGCCGCTCTCGTCGGGCGGGACCCACATCTGGACGAAGTGGACCGGCTCGTCGTGCACGGGGCCGGCGTCCAGGCGCCAGGAGTCGTTCTTCTCCGAGTGCAGGATGCCGGTGCCGGCGCTCATACGCTGGGCCAGCCCGGGGTACAGGATGCCGGAATGGCCCTCGGAGTCCTGGTGGACGAGCGAGCCCTGGAGCACCCAGGTGACGATCTCCATGTCGCGGTGCGGATGGGTCTCGAACCCGGTGCCGGCGAGCACCCGGTCGTCGTTGTTGACCAGCAGCAGCCCGAAATGGGTGTTGTCGTCGCGGTAGTGGCGGCCGAAGGAGAAGCTGTGCTTCGAGTCGAGCCAGCTGATGGCGGTGGCGAAGCGGTCGTCGGCGCGACGGACGTCGATTCCCGGCGACAGCGTCGTGGTGTTCATCGAGAGGTCTCCCGGGTCGTGTGTACCCCGTGGAACGTGGACGGCGCCTCACTTATGCCCGGGCGACAACCGGGCGAGGGGGCCGCCGGGATCGACGAGCAGGGGCCGCACCCGCACCATCGACGGCCGGCGCGGCGGCTCGCTGAACCCGAACCCCGTGGGCCACCGGAATGGGCAGAGCGACCCGAGGTCGACACCGGCGAGCGATGCGCGGGCCTCGATCACCCGTCGGTACCCGTCGGCCCGGTACCACTCGGAGACTCCCGTGGGACTGGTGCCGAAGGTCCGCACGCCGAGGAGCCTGCGGGCCACGAACGCCTCCACCCCGCGGAAGGCGGCACGCCAACGGAGGCCGGCCAGCGGGATCGGCCACGTTCGGCCACCCCGCATGGAGAGCACCAGGTCGCCGGCGTCGACCCGCAGTGCCGGCCCGTCCCACCGGCATCTCAGCGCCACCCGGTCGACGCGGTCGAACCGGTAGACGGCCGAGATGAACGCCCCGACCTCGTCGCTGTCGACCAGGAGCACCCGTTCCCCGTCGGGGCGGGCCCACATGACGTCGACCATCGGCCCCAGCGGAGAGTCGTCCCAGGCGCCGACGACGAATCGGTCTCCGGAGGCGAAGGCGGCGCTGCAGATGTAGCCGGCCAGCTCGCACGTGTACGGAGCAGGGGGCTCCAACGCCGGATCGGTCGTCACCTGACGGTCACTTCCCGGAACGCGTCCGAAAAATGCGGCGACCTCCGGCCCAACCGCTCGGTACCCTGCTTGTCGCCGATGAGTTTCGGGGCTGGGCCCGGTCTCAACACCAGAACACGACACCTACCCCGAGGAGCCCCATGACAACGAGCAGCGCCCTCGCCATCGAGGCCACCGGTCTCGTCAAGGCCTTCGGCGATGTCTGCGCGGTGGACGGCGTCGACCTGTCGGTCCGAACCGGGTCGGTGTACGGCGTCCTCGGCCCCAACGGCGCCGGCAAGACCACCACCATCCGCATGCTGGCCACGTTGATCCGCCCCGACGCGGGCAGCGCCCGGGTCATGGGACACGACATCGTGGCC
>CAYTTL010000083.1:0-10881 GCA_964440725.1 uncultured Acidimicrobiales bacterium
GGCACCCAGTTCTCCCACGCTGTTCTCCTGCTCTCGGGTGACGACCCCGCCTCGCGTGTTCATCCGGCCTTCGCCGGGCTCACGGCCACCGGACCGGGCCCGGCGGGGAGCCGGAGGGTGAAGGTGGACCCCGTTCCCTCCTGGGATTCGACCCGCACGTCGCCGCCGTGGTTGGTGGCGACGTGGCGCACGATGGCCAGGCCGAGACCCGTGCCCCCGGTGTCGCGCCCACGGGCCCGGTCGACCCGGTAGAAGCGCTCGAAGATGCGTTCGAGGTCGCGCTCGGGGATACCGATGCCCCGGTCGGTGACGCTCAGCTCGACCCACTGCCCGTTGGTGTGGGAGCGCACGTCGACGGTGGAGCCCTTCTCGGAGTACTTGATCGAGTTCTCGAGGAGGTTGAACAGCGCGGAGACCAGTTGGCGGCGATCGCCCGTGACGGTCAGGTGCCGGGATGCCTCTCCGAAGGTGATGGTCACCGACCGTTGCTCGGCCGAGGCGCGGACCCGCTCGGCGGCCTGGGCCACCACCAGGTGGACGGCCACCGGCTCGCGCATCGGGGCGGCCTCGGACTCGATGCGGCTGAGGTCGAGGAGGTCGTCGACGATGCGGGCCACCCGCTGTGACTCGAGCTGGAGACGGCGGGCCAGTCGGTTGACGACCTCGGGGTCCTCCTCGCCGGCGAGCGTCTCGGCCAGCAGGGCCAGGGCGCCCACCGGAGTCTTGAGCTCGTGGCTGATGTTGGCGACGAAGTCGCGGCGCACGGCCTCGAGGTGACGACGATCGGAGACGTCCTCGATGACGGCGACGGCGCCCAGCCCGCGCCAACCGTCGTCGACGGGCGACGCCACGATGGTGAGCGTGCGTCGCGGCGGTCCGTAGAGCTCGAGGGTCTGGCTCTGGACCTCGCCGTCGGTGGCCTGGTGCAGGAGGTCGAGCACCGCCTGCTGGGCCAGGGCCTCGGCGGGACGGTCGCTGATGAACAGGGTGGCCTGCTCGTTCTGGAACACGATCTCGCCCGACTCGTCACAGACGACCACGCCGAGCCCGACCACGTTGAGGGCGCCCTCGAGGCGGCTGCTGATCAGACGGGCACCGCCCCGCTCGGTGACCGCCCGCTCGGCGGCCCGCTCGAGCCGCGAGAGGTTCCGCTCCGTGCCACCCTTCCCGACCAGCTCGTCGGTGCCCTGCTCGTCGAGGCGCGTGGTCAGCGATGCGAGTCTGCGGGTCGTGCTGCGCCGGAAGAGCCAGGCCCACACCAGAACGACGAGGACCACACCTGCGGCCACACCGGCCACGACCGCTTCACTGGCGGCCACCTGCATCGCATTCACCATAGGCCGGGTGGGACGGCAATCAGGCGATGCCCGCGGGCATCACCTGAAGACTCGTCATCGGATCTCGGCGGCCAAGGCGCTCGGGTCGCCGGTCAGCGTGTAGATGACCCGCTCGCCGACGATCACCGCGTGGTCGGCGATGCGCTCGATGTTGCGACCGGCGGCGTGGGCGTGGAACACCAGGCTGGGCGCTCCAGGGCCCTGCTGGGCGAGCAGGTGCTCGGCGAGCCGGCGGTAACAGGCGTCGAGCACGTCGTCACGGAGCTTCAGGTCCGACGCGGCCACGACGTCCTGGTCGAGCCACGCCCGCCGGGCACGGTCGAGCAGGACCAGGGACAGGTCGCCCATCCGGGCGAGGAGCGCCAGGACGACCGGTTCCCGGTCCCACTCGGCGAGGGTCGTCTTGGCCAGGGCCACCGCCTTGTCACCGGTCTTCTCGTAGTCGGCCATGACCCGCAGGGCCGACATCAGGAACCGCAGATCGGCGGCCACCGGAGCCTGCTGGGCTACGAGCGAGTAGGCCCGCTCCTCCAGGGCGACGAACAGGGCGTCGATACGATCGTCGCCGGCCACGACCCGGTGGGCGGCGGATCGGTCGTCGTCGACGAGGGCGACCAGAGCGCCGGCCACGGCGTCGTGGGCCATCAACCCGAGAGCATCCACATCGACACGGAGCATGTCCAGGGCCTCCTGGAACTGCACTCGCGTCGCCATCCGGGCTATCCGAACCGTCCGGTGATGTAGGCCTCGGTGCGGGAGTCGCTGGGCTTGGTGAAGATCTGCTCGGTGAGGTCGTACTCCACCAACCGGCCGGTCCGGCGATCGGTCCGTTCCGGGTCGACGTCGACGGTGAGGAACGCCGTCCGGTCGGACACCCTGGCAGCCTGCTGCATGTTGTGGGTGACGATCACGATCGTGTAGTGCTGTTTCAGCTCGGTCATCAGGTCTTCGATGCTGGCGGTGGAGATGGGGTCGAGCGCCGAGCACGGTTCGTCCATGAGGATCACATCGGGCCCCACGGCGAGAGCCCGGGCGATGCACAGCCGCTGCTGCTGGCCCCCGGAGAGGCTGAGGGCGCTGGTCTTCAGGCGATCCTTCGCCTCGTCCCACAGCGCCGCCTGACGCAATGCCCTCTCGACCCGTGCGTCGAGGTCGTCCTTGATGCCGAGAACCCTGGGGCCGTAGGCGATGTTGTCGTAGATCGACTTGGGAAACGGGTTGGGCTTCTGGAAGACCATCCCGATGAGCTTGCGAACCTCGACCGGGTCCACGCCGGGCCCGTAGAGGTCGGTGCCGTGATAGCGGATCGTGCCCTCGACCCTGGAGCTGGGTACCAGGTCGTTCATCCGGTTCAGGCAGCGCAGGAGCGTGCTCTTGCCGCACCCCGAGGGCCCGATCACCGCGGTGATCTCGTTCACCTGGATGTCGAACGTGATGTCCTGCACGGCCGGGACCTTGTCGTAGAGCACAGCGACGCGATCAAGGGTGAAGACAGGTGCGGCCCGGTCGGGCTCCGGAGCCGAGTCGCGGCCCTTGTCGACGACAGCCTCGCGGCCGAGCGGCGGCGGCGCGGTCGGAAGCCCCACCTTCACCCCGACATCGGTGCCGCGATTGGTGGTGGCCATCTCGGGACCCCCTTGAGGACTCACTTCACTCACCTCGGGTTACCACTTTCTCTGGAAACGGCTTCGGATCAGTATCGCCGCGCTGTTCATCACCAGCAGGATGACCAGCAGCACCACGATGGCGGCCGCCGCCAGTACCCGGAACTCGTCCTGGGGTCGGGAGATCCAGTTGAAGATCTGGATCGGCAGCACGGTGAACGGGCTGTCGAGGCCCTTGGGGTTGAAGGTGACGAAGGTGAGGCCGCCGAGGAGGATGAGTGGCGCAGCCTCACCGATGGCCCGGGACAGGGCGAGGATGGAACCCGTGGCGATTCCGGGGATCGCCCCCGGCAGCACCTGGCGCCGGATCGTCTGCCACTGGGTCGCGCCCAGGGCCAGCGACCCGAGGCGGATGGAGTTGGGAACGGCACGGATGGCCTGGCGGCTGGCGATGATGACGATGGGGAGCACCAGCAATGACAGCGTGAGCGCCGCCGCCAGCACCACCTGGCCGAGGCCCACGCCACGGACGAGAAAACCGAGCCCCAGGATGCCGTAGACGATGGAGGGCACGGCAGCGAGATTCTGGATGTTCACCTCGACCAGCCGGTTGTACCAGCGATCGGGGTTGGCGTACTCCTCGAGGTAGATGGCCGCCCCCACCCCGACCGGAACGGTGAACAGCGCACAGAGGCCGACCACCCAGACGGTGCCCATGATCGCCGACTCGGCACCGGCCATGGTCGGGCGTCCCGAGGGGAAGCGGGTCAACAGGTCCGTGTTGAGCCGGGGTGAGCCGGTGATGAGCGTGTCGATCAGGAGCACCCCCAGCGTCACCAGGCCGACGGCGAGACTGAACAGCAGGAGGCCCTTGAAGCCGGCCGCCTTGACGCGCTCCCGACTCGACGTGGTGGCGACCAAGCGCTGAACGACGGGAGGGTCGTCGCCGTTCACCCCTGGAGCCTCGCGGTCGTCGTTGCCGCTGCTCATTCGTACACCTCGCGGAACCGCCGAACCAGCCGGATACTCAGCAGGTTCATCACGAAGGTGGCCACGAACAGGAGCGCGCCGACCGCGAAGATCGTCTTGTACCCGATCGTCCCTGTGGGCTGGTCGCCGATGCCCGCGGCGGCGATGAAGGCCGTCATGGTCTGCATGGCCTCGGTGGGGTTGAAGGAGAAGTTGGGCGTGCCCCCGGCGGCGATGAGAACGATCATGGTCTCACCCACGGCCCGCGAGATCCCGAGCACGAACGCGGCGACGATGCCCGAGAGCGCTCCGGGCACGACCACGCGTGTCGAGACCTGGAGCTTGGTGCTTCCCAAGGCGTAGGCTCCCGCCCTCAGCGACTGGGGCACGGCGCTCATGGCGTCCTCGGCCAGAGAGGCGACGGTCGGCAGGATCATGATGCCCATCACCAACCCGGCCGAGAGCCCGTTGAACGCCTGCGGCGGATCGCCCGGACCGATCCAGAGGTCCTGGAGAAGGGGGGTGACGAAGGTCAGGGCGAAGAACCCGTAGACCACCGTCGGGATGCCCGCCAGGACCTCCAGCGCCGGCTTCAGGAACCCACGGGTCCGCCGCCCGGCGTACTCACTCAGGTAGATGGCCGAGCCCAGGCCGAACGGAATGCACACGGCGAGGGCACAGAGCGTGATCGTCAGCGTGGCCGCCACCAGGGGCAGGACACCGAACCGAGCTCGCTGGAACAGGGGCGCCCACTCGGTGCTGGTGAAGAACTCCCAGATGCTGACGCTGCCGAAGAACTCGACGGTGGGAATGAACAGGGCGATCACGATGCCGACTGTGGTCGCCACCGAGAGAAGAGCGCACAGGGCCAGCAGGACGACGATCACCCGCTCGCCGTAGCGGGGTTTGGCGGCACTCAGGCGGCGCTGGCCGAGCGACGGCTGGATGGGCTCGACTGTGAGGGTCATGGGCGGTGAGACCGGGGCTCGCTTACCCGCCGGACTTGAGCTTCTCCAGTTGGTCCTTCAGCGTGGTCTTCTGCTCGGGAGTCAGGTCCACGAACAGGGCCTGTTCGGTGATCGGCGTGGTGTTGGCGATGTAGTACTCGACGAAGGCAAGGCCCTCGGGGCGCTCGAGCACCTTCTTGGTCGGGTAGATGAACAGCGGCCGTCCGAGCGGCTTGTACGTACCGTCCTGGACGGTCTCGACCGTGGGTTCGACGCAGCCGGCGCCGCTGTCGATGGCCACACCCTTCACCTTGCCCTTGTTCTGCTCGAGGTACGAAAGACCGAAGTAGCCGAGGGCGCCCTTGCTGCCGGAGACCCCCTGGACGGTCACGTTGTCGTCCTCGGTGGCCTGGTAGTCGGTCCGGCTCTGGCCCTCCTTGCCGTTGACGGCCTCGGTGAAGTAGTCGAAGGTGCCCGAATCGGTGCCCGCCCCGTAGAGGTCCAGCTTGACGTCGGGGAAGCCGGGGGCGACGTCCTTCCAGTTGCCGATGGTCGACCCCTGGTCCCAGATCGTCTTGAGCTGGGCGGTGGTCAGGCACTTGGCCCAGTCGTTCGCCGGGTTCACGACCACCGACAGCCCGTCGTTGGCGACGGTGAACTCGTCGTACACCACGCCGTTGGCCTTGCAGATGTCGGCCTCGCTGGCCTTGATCCTGCGGGAGGCGTCGGAGATGTCGGTCTCGCCCCGGCAGAACTTCTCGAACCCGCCGCCCGTACCCGCGGTGCCGACGGTGACCTGGACGCCCGGGTTCTCGGCCTGGAAGAGCTCGGCGGCGGCCTCGCTCAGGGGGGCGACGGTGCTCGAGCCGTCGATCTTGATCGTGCCGCTCAGGTCGGATGTCTCCCCACCGGCGGAGGTATCGCTGTCTCCGCCGCAGGCCGCAGCCACCAGGACCAGCGCTGCCGCCACGAGGCCGAGAGTTGCACCTCTCGACTGGGAAACTCCGGGGATGCGCAAGGTCGGGAACTCCTTCGGGTGACGGAACGTCTCTGTCGCCCGTCAAGCTACGAGTCCGAGGTGAACGGCAGGCGAACGACCGGTGAACGACCAGAAACACCAGGGCGAATCGTGGGAGTGGTCGCTACCCGTTGTTTTCGTCGAGCTCCTCGTCGGGCACGCCCAGGTCCCACTCCAGGATGAGCGCCTCTCGTTCGGCGTCGCGCACGACCCGCTCACGGTTACGCCGGAACTGGGGGTCGTGGGGGGGCAGGAGCAGGAGGCGGGCCATGGCCCGCTCCTTGAACGACTCCACCGCGTTGCGGTCGCCGCCGAACTGGGAGACGACCTCCCAGTGGGGTGCGACGGGGCCCAGGTAGATGACCCGAACGTGGCCGCGCGGCGCCCGCTGCTCTTCTTCGGGGGGCACCGTGGTCATCGGGTTGCCGCCTCCGGCGGCCGCCCCGCTGACCCGGGGCGCTGCGCTCTCTGTGAGCTGCGCTCCTCCGCTCCGCTTCGGTGCTCGCTCATTGATGGCAGGCTACACGGCGGGATCGAGTGATCCATCCGGGGTCTCGCTCCGTAGGACAGGGTGGGAACCAACGGGCGTCGAATGCCCGTTGACGTGTGTATGAGCCCAAGAGGAGGGTCGATGGACACCCGGTGGATGGCCGAGGGGAACTGTCGCAATCAGTCTCCCTCGTTGTTCTTTCCGAGTGACGGCGTCGGTGTCGAGGTGGCCCGACGGGTGTGCGTCGGCTGTCCGGCTCTCTCGCCGTGCCTCGAGTACGCCCTGACCAACGGCATCGACCACGGCGTATGGGGAGGTGCGTCCGAGCGTGAACGGCGACGCATCGCCCGTCGGCGCCGTCTCGAACGAGCCGCCGGCACCGAGACGGCGACAACCCGTCCCTGACCCGTCGGGGGGTCAGCCCCCGGGCCACCTAGGCGGCGAGGGGTTCCAGCAGGTTGCGACAGGCCCGGCGCATCCGGTCGACGAGTGACGAGCCGCCGGTGGTGGGAACCGCACGAGCTGCGGCGATGAGCTCCTCGGCCGGAGCCTCGCCCACCATCGAGTACACATTGTGGCCGGCGTGCCACACGAGCACCTGGCCTCCAGGCCAGGCGTAGACCCACCCGGGGGCGGATCCGACCCGTACCTGCGTACCCGAGGCGGGCAGGTCGCGGTCGGCGAGGGCACCGCGCTGGCGGAACACCGACACGTCGTAGAGGCCGTCGCTGTAGAGGACGTGCTCGGTGTCGCCCTCCCGGTAGGCGTCGACGCGGTGGTACCCGCCGGGCAGTTCCGCCGGGGCCTTCACCTTCGTCATACGTCGGGGTGAGTGGTCGGTCAAGCGTGACGGCGAGGCGGGAATGGCCGTGTCGGGCTCGAAATCGATGAACGAGAAGGTTACGACCCGCGTGGCGCGGCCGCCGCCGTCGAGCTGCTCGCGACGGAGGAGAAGCCCGTTGGCGGCGTCGAGATAGAGACGCTCCCGGACCACCCCGGCCTGGCGAATCTCCACGAGCTCGGTCGGCCGGGCCGCCACCCGCGTCGGCTCGGCCGTGACCACGGGCGCGATCTCGTACTTGGCATGGGGATCGGGGCGGCCGGCGGAGGTCTGGGTGCCCGACCAGAGCAGGTCCCAGTCGCCGCCGGGCCGGCGGACCATCCGGGCGCCGTCGGCCTCGGCCATCACCGTGGACCCACCCTGGACCTGGAACGAACCGCCCGACGCCCGCACGACCAGCTGGTCGGAGTGACGACCGGTCGCGTCCTCCCAGGAGATGTCGACCGAGCCCATGAACGCCAGGCGCCGGGCGGCCGCCCGCGCCTCGTCGAACGGGTTGCCGGAGGTGGACACTCCACCCGCGGGTGCGGTGGTGGCGAGGACGAGCGCGACGACACCACCGGAGACCAGGGCTCTCATCGCCGGAAGCTCACCGGCACGACGACCGGTGCCATCTGGCTCACCGGATCTCCACCGGCGGCGGCGGTGGCATGGGCCTCGATGAAGCGTCCGACGGGCGGGGAGGTCTCGGGATCGTGCGGAGCGGCGATGCCGAGCACGACCAGCGCGGCCGCTGCACAGGCGGCGAGGGCGGCCAGACCGGCCCGGCGGCGCGGAGGCCCGGCTCCCCGCTCGGGGGGCCGCTCGGGCCCGGGCAAGGAGACGGCCGGGGGGGTCCGGATCCGTCGGTAGAAGTCGGCGGGCGGTTCGACGGGCGGGAGGTCGCGGAGCAACGAGCGGACATGGCTCACGGCGGTCATCTCGACCCGGCACGCCGGGCAGGCGGCCAGGTGGGTGCGGGCCTCGGCGGCGGCGTCGTCGGACAGCTCCCCGTCGAGGAGGGCGCTCAGGGCGTCGCCCAGGTGCGGAACACCGCCCGGATCATCCCTCTTCACGGGCACCCCCCGTCACCAGGGCCTGCCGGAGCAGGGCCCGCCCGCGATGGATGCGGCTGCGGACCGTGCCCAGGGGGATGTCGAGGCTCTGGGCGATCTCCTCGTAGGACTGCCCGACCACGTCGGACAGCACGACCGCGGCCCGGTAGTCGACGGGCAGGCGGCGGAGCGCGGCCTGGAGGTCGGCCGGCAGCACCTGCGCCTCCAGGGCGAGGTCGGCACCGGGTGCCGGCGGGAGGACTCGCTCAGGCTCCTCCGGCAGGACCTCCGCCGGGCGGCGGCGGCGCCATCGCACCTCGTCGAGGAAGGCGTTCGTCGTGATACGGCTCAACCACCCCTCCAGGTTCCCGGGCCGGTAGGTGCCCAGGCCCCTCCGGACCCGGAGCAGCACCTCCTGCACGAGATCCTGCGCGTCGTCGTCGTTTCCGGTCAGGCGGTAGGCGACCGTGTAGAGGAATCGCCCATGGTCGCGAGCGACCTCCTCCCACGTCGGAACCCCACTGCCTGTCATGAGAACGACGGCGGGAGCCGTCGGGTTCCCTCAGGTCGTGGGCGGCGCGTCCTTGCGCGCCCGCGCCTCGCGCTCGGCGAGGAGGGCATCGAGCTCGGCATGGGTCATGCTGACCTTCTCGTCGGGCTTCGGGGCGGGGACACCGTCGTCCTTGTCCGCCTCGTTCACGCCCTTCTTGAACTCCTTCGACGCCTCGCCGAGGGAGCGGGCCAGCTTGGGGAGGCGCGTGGCACCGAACAGCAGGAAGACGATGGCGAGGACGATGAGGAGTTCAGTGGGTCCGAAGCTCATGCTCCTCCCAGGCTACAGGCTTCGGCCAGCAGCGCCACATCGTCGGGGACCGTCACCGAGAAAGGCAACGCCCCCGCGCCCAGGACGAGCGTGTCCACTTCCAGGGCCTCCCACTCGCCGAGCTGCTCGCCCACCTCCTCGACCGTCCCCACGAGCCGCCCGCGGCGCCACTCGTCCAGGGTCCTGCCCGCCATGGTGCCGGCCGGGGCCAGCTCGCACAGTCGGCGGAACCGGCGGGCCAGGTCGGCCCGGTCCTCGCCCACCAGGGCGTAGAGCCCGAGCGATCGGGTGACGGTGGCCGGGTCGCGCCCGATCCGCTCGCACGCCGCCCCCAGCACCTCGAGGCGCTCACGGTAGGCGGCGGGGGTCCAGGTCCACACCGTGTTCCATCCGTCGGCGTGGCCGGCGACGACATCGAGGAGCCGGTCTCCCTTGCCGCCCACCCAGATCGGCGGGCGCGGCCGCTGCACCGGCACCGGGAGACATCGGGCCTGGACGGCCCGGACATGGCGGCCGGCGAAGGAGAAGGGGCCGCCGCCGAACATGCCCGCAAGCACGTCGCAGGACTCCGCCAAATGCTCCAGGCGGGCGGCGGGGCGCTCCATGACGATGCCCGCGGCGTCGAACTCGGGCTCGTACCAGCCGGCACCGAGGCCGACGACCACGCGACCGCCACTCACCACGTCGACCGTGGCCAGGGCCTTGGCGAGCACGGTGGGCGGCCGCAGTGGCGCACAGAGCACGAGGGTGCCGAGACGGACGTGCCGGGTGACCTTGGCCAGGGCTCCCAGGGCGACGATGGGGTCGTAGGCCCCGTGGCGGCCGGGGCGACCGCCGTACCTGGTGATCTCGAGGAACAGATGGTCGGCCAGCCACAGCGACTCGAAACCGAGGTCCTCGGCCAGCCGGGCCCAATCGACGACGGTCTGCCACCCCAGCGGGCTCTCGCCGGGGACGGAGAAGTCGAACTGGGGCAGCGCCAAGCCGATGCGCATCGACGGTAGGCCTACCCCCCATCGTTCTCGTCGCGCCAGACGACGCCCGACGTCGTCGAGCGCGACACCGAACCGTGGGGGCGGGAGCCCGCCCGCCGGCGATAGACAGAGCCCTGTGTTGGAGTGCGTGGTCAACATCAGCGAGGGGCGCCGGCGCCCGGTTGTCGACGCCATCGCCGCCGCCGCGGGCGGCCACCTCCTCGACGTGCACGTCGATGCGCACCACCACCGGGCGGTGCTGACCCTGGCCGGCGGCGCCGACCTGGAGGCGGCGGTCCGGGCGGTGGTCACCCGGGCGGTGGCGGCCATCGACCTTCGTGAGCACGCCGGCGTCCACCCGCGCCTCGGGGCCGTCGACGTCGTGCCCTTCGTGCCTCTCGGCGATGCCGGCATCGACGAGGCCGTCGATGCCCGCGACCGCTTCGCCGCCTGGGCGGCGGACGACCTGGGCCTGCCGAGCTTCCTCTACGGGCCCGCGATCCCGCTCAGGGGGCCGCTCGGGCCCGAGCGGTCGCTCCCCGAGGTGCGGCGCCGGGCGTTCGTCGACCTGGCACCCGACGCCGGGCCCCCCTCCCCGCATCCTCGGGCCGGAGCGGTGTGCGTGGGCGCCCGGCCGCTGCTCGTCGCCTACAACGTGTGGCTGGCCGACGGCGTCACCGCTGCGGAAGCCAAGGCGGTGGCCGCCGCCGTCCGGGGACCGACGGTACGCGCCCTCGGGCTCGACGTGGGCGTGCGGACCCAGGTGTCGATGAACCTGATCGACCCCCTCGCCCTGGGCCCGGCTCAGGCCTATGACTCCGTTGCCGAGCGGGCCGCGGTGGCC
>CAYTTL010000084.1:0-2237 GCA_964440725.1 uncultured Acidimicrobiales bacterium
CGCACCTGCTGGGGGTCGGCCCACACCGTCCGCCGCCGGGCGGAGATGGCTAGAGGCTCGCCGTTGCGGTCGACGATCGCACCCCGCTCGGCGGGGAGCGCCACCGTGCGCACGCGCTGGGCCCGCCCGACCAGGGCGAACCGGCGGCCGCCGGGCCCCTGCACCGCGCCCAGGCGGACGACGACGGCGGTGAAGGCGATGAGCAGCACCATCAGGACACACAGCAGCCGGCGACGGGGCACGACGAACGCCGACGGTGCCGGAGCGGACGTCCGCCGGCGGGCGGGCGGAGGAGCCGTCCGGCGCGGTGCCGGAGCACGGCGGGGGGCCGGACGGCGTGGCGCGGGGGCGTGGGTGGCGCGGGCGGTGCGGGCGGTGCGGGTGGTTGCGGGCGGGCGGGCCGAGGACCGGGTGGAGCGCTGCCTCGGTGGCGATGAAGGGCGCTGATCGGTGGGTGCGGTCACGGACGCCCGGCCGCCAGGGTCTTCGCGGCGGTCGTGGTCGGGGTGGTGCTCGACGCCGTCTTGGCGGCCGATGTGGCGGTGGCCGATGTGGCGGTGCCCGATGCGTTGGTGGCGGTGGCGGCCGCCGGGGCTCCCGATGCCGGCGGCGACGGAAGGGGGGCGGCGGGAACCGCCGGCAGCGGCGAAGCGGGATCCGTGTCGGGCAGGTAGACGACCGCGGCCAACGGGACCATGCCCAGCTCCCCGCGAGCGACGTCGACGATGCGGGTGGGAGCCTCGAGCAGGGCGACGTCGACCGTCAGCTGACCGTTGCGGGCCGCCTCCGCGTCGGCGCGGGCGTGCAGCTGGTCGAGCTCGGCCTGGCCCTGGGTGAGCAGCACGTGGAGTCCCACCACCCCGAACAGGCCGGCACCGGCGAGGAACGTCGCCAGGACGGTGGCGGCCCGGGTGAGGGCCCGGTGCCGCGGGCTGGCATCGTCGACCAGGCGAAGGGCGGGCGCGGTGGCGGTCTGAGCCTCGCCCCGCCGGGGGGCGGTGCGGGTGGCCATACGAGCGGTGCGCGCCGGGCTCACGCGACGGCCGGGTTCTCGTCGGCCGGGTTCTCGTCGGCCAAGTTCTCGTCAGCCGGGTTCTCGTCGGCCGGGTTCTCGTCGGCCAGTTTCTCGACGGCCCGGAGACGAGCGCTCTCCGCCCGTCGGTTGCCGGCGATCTCGGCCGGCCGGGGCCGGGTTCCCCGCCGGAGGTGGCGCACACGGGCGCGGGCGCCGCAGACGCACGGCAGTCGGGGCGGGCAGGTGCATCCTCCCGTGGCCGCCCGGGTGAACCGGGCCTTGACGATGCGGTCCTCACCGGAGTGGTAGGCGAGCACCACGGCACGGCCTTCGGGGGCGAGAAGGTCGATGGCCGCGTCGATCGCCGTGTCCAGGATCGCCAGCTCGCCGTTCACCTCGATACGGATCGCCTGGAACGAACGACGGGCCGGGTGCCCGCCCCGTCGCCGGGCCGGGGCGGGGATGGCGTCGCGGACCACCTCGGCCAGCTCCACGGTCGTGGTCAGGGGACGGGCGGCGACGATGGCCCGGGCGATCCGCCGGGCGTACCGCTCCTCCCCCAGGTCGGCGAGGACGGCCGCCAGCCGGCCCTCGCTGTAGCCGTTGACGATGTCGTCGGCGGACGTGGGCTGGTCGCGGTCCATCCGCATGTCGAGGGGACCCTCACCGCGGTAGGAGAACCCCCGCTCGGGCCGGTCCAGTTGCGGGGAGCTGACGCCCAGGTCGAACAGGACACCCGACACCCGCCGGAGGTCCAGCTCCTCGCAGACGGCGCTCAGGCGGTCGAAGCGGGCGTGGCGCAGCACGACGCGTCGCCCGAAGGCCTGCGTCGACCTGGCGGCGGCGGCCAGGGCATCGGCGTCGCGGTCCACGCCGACGACCTGGAGATGGGGATGGGCCTCGAGGATCGCCCGGGCGTGGCCCCCGCCGCCGACGGTGGCGTCGACCACGGGACCGGGCGGCACCGGCCCGAACAACTCGACGACCTCGGCCACCATGACGGGACGGTGCTCGAAGTCCCCGCCCTGGTCGGTGGCGCGCGTCACCGGGACCCGCTCAGGTAACGGGCCTCGCCCATGGGCCATCCCCCGGCCGGGAGGTACCGTGCGGGCCATCTGCCCGAACGGACCCGAGACACAGGGCGAAGAGGGGGGTCTTCCCGCGTGCCGGTCGGGGGATGGCGCATGGTCGAGGCGTCGGTGCCGGCTCATGCGCCTGGGCT
>CAYTTL010000084.1:2337-10844 GCA_964440725.1 uncultured Acidimicrobiales bacterium
GCTGTCAGGGCTGTCGGGCGGACCGGAGCTGTCACCGGCCAGGCCCTGCTCGCCCAGTCGTTTGGTGGCCTGCCAGGTCGCCGCGTCCCAGATCTCCACGTGGTCGAATGCTCCGGTGACCGCCACATCGCGATCCAGGTGGGCGAACTCCCGCAGCGACGCGGGAATCACCACCCGGCCCTGCTTGTCGGGGCTGGCGTCCACCGCGCCGGCGAAGAAGGCCCTCGCCTGATTGCGCTCCGCGGGCGATCCCCGCCACCGGGCCTTCATCTCCTGGGAACGCTCCTCGAACCTCTCGGGTGGCCAGAGGGCCAGACACCCGTCGACCTCGCTGGTGACGAACGCCGAGGGGAGCTGCTCGCGAAAGCGGGACGGCAGGATCAGCCTCCCTTTCGCATCCAGGGAGTGGCTGTGCTCTCCCAGGAACATCGCTTCCACCTCGGTTCAGATCTCGTCGTGCGAGCGCCACGGCGGGCATGATTGGCCTCCCCCCTGCACCACTTCGTGCCACGGTACTCCCCAACCCTCCACCCGTCAAGGTCGCGTCCTCCACTCCGCCCCCCCGTGCCCACCCCCCCGTCGGATATGGGGAATGCTGGCCACATGGCGCTCCCGGCACGAACTCGGCTGGCCGTGCTGGCCGGCCGCGCCGTGTCGGAGGTGTCGCGGCGCGTCGGTTTGGGGCAGGGCTCCTCGGGGGGGGGCCGCGTCACGCTCGCTCTCGACCCTCACGCCCTCGAGACCCTGGCCGTGGGCCATGAGGTGGCCCTGGTGTCGGGCACCAACGGCAAGACCACCACCACCCGCCTGCTGGCCGCCGCCCTGGGCACGGCGGCAGAGGTGAAGACCAACTCGGCGGGGGCCAACCTCGTCTCCGGGCTGATCAGCTCTCTCTCCGACGGCGAGCAGGCGAGGTTCGCGGCCCTCGAGGTCGACGAGGGACTGCTACCCACCGCGGTGAAGGCGGTTCGGCCTGCCGTGGTGACCCTGCTCAACCTGAGCCGCGACCAGCTCGACCGCATCGGAGAGGTACGGCTCCACGCCGAGGCGTGGCGTCGGTCCCTCGACACGGTGCCCGACGCCGCGGTGATCGCCAACGTGGACGACCCTCTCGTGGCCTGGGCGGCCGGTGCCGCCACCAACGTGACATGGGTCGGCACCGGTCAGCGCTGGCGTTCCGACGCCGCTGCCTGTCCGGCGTGCGGTGGCCGTATCCACTGGGAACCGGAGACGGCCGCGCCGGCCCCGCTCGGGGGGCCACCCGGGCCCGGCGAGCGAGGGGGCGCGCCGTGGTCGTGCTCCTCCTGCGGCTTCGCCCGGCCCACCCCCGACCTGTGGCTCGAGGGTGACGACCTGGTACTGGCCGACGGCCGCCGCCACCCCATCCGCCTCCAGCTGCCCGGCTGGTGCAACCTGGCCAACGCCTGTATGGCGGCGGCCGGTGCGGTCAGCCTCGGCATCGGGCCCGCCGACGCCGTGGCGGCCATGGGCCAGGTCGGCACCGTCGCCGGCCGCTACGAGGTGGTCGACGTCGACGGGGTCCTGGTCCGGCTCCTGCTGGCCAAGAACCCCGCCGGTTGGGCCGAGACGCTCCAGCTCATCCGTCCTGCGCCCCTGCCGGTGGTCGTCGGCATCAACTCGCGCGTGGCCGACGGGCGGGACCCCTCGTGGCTGTGGGACGTCCCCTTCGAGCAGCTCCGGGGCCGACTGGTGATCGCCACCGGCGAGCGGGGCCGCGACCTGGCCGTACGCCTCCGCTACGCCGAGGTCGAGCACCGCTTCGTCGCCGGCTACCGCGACGCCGTCGCCACCGCCGCCGCCGGCGCCCCCGAGATCGACCTGGCCGCCAACTACACGTCGTTCCAGGACGCCCGCAAGGCCCTCGGCCACACGTCGGCCCGTCACACGACCGAGGCTCGTCACACCACCGCGCCCCGTGGCTGACCCCGTCTCCATCGCCCTGCTGTTCCCCGAGCTCCTCGGCACCTACGGCGACGGTGGCAACGCCCAGGTGCTGGCCCAGCGCCTCCGGTGGCGCGGAACCGACGCCGAGGTCATCGAGGTCGGCGCCGGCGACCCTGTTCCCGGCTCCTGTGACATCTACCTCATGGGGGGTGGTGAGGACGGGCCACAGTCGCTGGCCGTCCGCGAGCTACAGGCCTCCGGGGTGCTGCCCCGAGCGGTGGACAACGGCGCCGTGGTGATGGCCGTGTGTGCCGGCTACCAGTTGCTCGGCCGCCGCTTTCTCGGTCCGGACGGCTCCCCGCACGACGGCCTGGGACTGCTCGACTGCACCACGACCCGGGGCCGGGGGCCGCGACGGGTGGGCGAGCTGGTCGTGGACGCCGCAGGCGAGCTCAACCTGCCTCCCCTCACCGGCTACGAGAACCACGCCGGCGTGACCACCCTCGGGCCCTCGGCGCAGCCGCTCGGCCGGGTGCTCGTGGGCCGCGGCAACGACGGCGGCGACGGCACCGAGGGCGTCGTCAGCGGCCACGTCGTGGGCACGTACCTCCACGGGCCGGTACTGGCCCGTAACCCCGCCCTGGCCGACCTCGTGCTGTCGTGGGCGGTGGGCCCCCTCGAGCCCCTCGACGACGCCGAGGTCGAGATCCTGAGGGCCGAGCGGATCAGCACCGCCCGCCGCTCGCATCCCCTCGCCGACCGGGGCCTGAACTGGCGGGGGCGCTGAGGGTCAGTCCGTCGCCGGCTCGGGCGTAGCCGGCTGCCCGTTCGACCGGTTCCGGTACTGACTTCCCGCGGCCACGCCGATGGCCACCAAGGGCACGGCGATGAACGCGCCGAGGATGCCGCCCACGACCAGGCCGGCCGCCACCGCCCAGACAGTGACGAGCGGGTGAAGGCGGACGGCTCGTTCCAGAATCAGTGGTTGCAGGAGGTTGCCCTCGATCTGCTGCACGGCGATCGTCGCCGCCACCACGAGGATCGCCGACCCCATTCCGTTGGTCACCAGGGCCACCATCGCCGCCACCAGGCCCGCCACGGTGGCACCCACGATGGGCACGAACCCGCCCAGCACGGTGAGGACGGCGAGGGGCACCACCAGGGGCACGCCGATCAGCCAGAGGGCGAGGCCGATCAGCAGCCCGTCTATCAATCCCGTGGCCGCGGTGGCGATGACGTACTGGCGCATGATGCCCCGGGCTCGCCCGGTGAAGGTGACCACGTCGGGACCGGACGTGGCCGGAAGTCGCTCCCGCAGCCAGTCGGCCATGCGGGCGCCGTCCTTGAGGACGAAGAACAGCGTGAACAGGAACAGGGCCAGGCCGCCGAGCACCTCAGCCGCCGTCTCGGCCTGGCCGGCCGCCTGCTGGGCCAACCCGCCGCCGGCGCCCTCGGCGGCGTCGCGGATGCTGGTCTCGATCTCGTCGACCCTCTCGGCCGAGAGGTTCAACGGGTCGCCACGGGCCCAGTCCTTGGCGTCGTCGACCGCCTTGTCCAACTGCTCGCCGAGGTCGTCGAACTGCCCGGCCACGCTCGTGCCCACCCAGGCCATGGTTCCCGCGAACACGGCGAGGGCGCCGACGAACACGATCGTCGCGGCCAGGGCGGAAGGCAGGCGCCGGGCCCGCAGCCTGGCCACCAGCGGCTCCAGCACCGCGGCCAGGAACAGGGCGAGCACGACGGGGACGACGACGACGTACAGGCGCACGAGCAGGAGGAAGACCGCCGCCAGGGCGGCGCCGATCACGAGCAACCGCCAGCTCCACCCGGCCACAGTGCCGAGCGCCGGTGGCACCGCCGGCTCGCGATCCTTCGGCGCCGCGGCCCGATCGGTCACGGGGTCACCTCCTGTTCTCCGAGAGCTCGGGCCGGCATCAGTCGAGCAGCGCGCTCAGGCGCTCGGCGAGGGAGTCGTGATCGGCGCGGAGCCGATCGAGGTCGGTTCGCAGGGCGGTGACGGTGACCTCGAGGCTGTCGATGCGGTCCGACCGAGAGCTGCGGGCCGTCTCGGCCGGCACCGGGACGCTGTCGGCGGGGATGTCGCCGCCGATCAGGTGCGCCCATCGAGGCTCCTTCTGGCCGGGAGATCGCTCGAGGTGCACCACGAGGGGCTCGGACCGGGCGCCCAGGCGGACGAGGGCGGCCTCCATGTCGTCCATACCGGCGAAGGCGTGGACCCGCTCGGTGCGGGTCCGCAGCTCGGCCGGCGTCTGGGGGCCCCTCAGCATCAGCACCCCGAGCAGGAACAGCTCTCCGTCGTCGATCCCCCACGCCTCACCCAGGACGTGGCGGTACTTGTCGGCCCGGTTGGACCGGCTGTAGACGACCCTCACCAGACCCTCCCCCTTCAGGTTCTCGATGGCGTTGCCCACCGTGGCCTCGGTGAGGGTGACCACCGGCCAACGGTTCGTCGTCTGGTTGCACGCCGAGAGCAGCCCGTTCATGGTGAGCGGGTAGTTGTCCGGGGTCGTGCGCTCCTTCTCGATCAGGCACCCGAGCACCCGCACCTGGACCGGCGTCATCTCCACGGGCCCAGCCTACGGCTCCGCTCTCACCGGGCCCGGCCCCCCGCCCTCACCGGACCCCTCCCCCTGCCCCCGGTAGCGTCGTGACCCGTGAGCTCGGGCACCATGGTGCAACTCCAGGTCGTCGGCCTCAGCCTCGGCTGCGCGGCCCTGCTCGCCCTGGCCGCCGTGCTCCAGCATCGGGCCGCCGGCCAGGTGCCCACCCACAAGTCCATGCGGCCGGCCCTGCTCGGCCATCTCCTCCGCCGGCCGATGTGGGTCCTCGGCGTCCTCTGCGACGTGGCCGCCTACGTGCTCCAGTTCCTGGCCCTGCGGCGGGGTTCGGTCCTGCTCGTCCAGAGCGTGCTCGTGACCGGCCTCCTGTTCGCCATCCCCCTCGGTGCCGCGTACTCCCACCGGCGCCCGTCGCGCTCGGACTGGGTGGGCACCGTCGGTGTGGTGGTGGGACTGGTCGTCTTCCTGTCCACCGCCGATCCCAGCGAGGGCCTGCACCACCCGGACGGGGTGGGCTACGTCCTGCTCGTGGGCCTGACCGTGGCGGTCGTCGGAGGTCTGCTGCTGCTGGCTCCCCGCCACCCGGGCAAGCGCCGGGCCATGCACCTGGGCGCCGCGTGCGGGGTGACCTTCGGGTTCAACGCCGCCCTCACCAAGGCCTCCGGCGAGATCCTCGAGCGCGACGGGCTCGGTCTCCTCATGTCCTGGCAGGTCTGGATGCTGGCCGCTTCGGCGGCGTTCGGCTTCCTCCTCGTCCAGAGCGCCTTCCAGGCCGGCCCCCTCGAGTCGTCGCTGCCCGTCCTGACCATCTCCGACCCCCTGGCCAGCGCCGCCGTCGGCCTCATCTTCCTCCGGGAGACCATCTCCACCGGCCCGGTGGCCGTCACCCTGGAGATCTTGGGGTTCTCCGTGATGGTCGCCGGCGTGTTCCTCCTCGCCCGCTCCCCTCTCATCGTCGGGCCCGGGGGCGCCGACGAGGACGGGTCGTACCACCTCGAGCCGAGCGCCGCCCGGGGCGCCGATGAGTGACGCCGGCCCGGGACCATCGGCCCGTCCGGTCGTCCCCTCGAGGCTGCGAACACTCACCGGCTGGACCATCGGCCCCTTCGGCCTCAAGGATGTCTTCACCGTCGTCAACCTGGTCAGCGGGGTCGTCGCCATCCACTTCGCCCTCGACGGGTCGTTCCGCGACGCCGGCTACGCGGTGATCGCCGGGTTCCTGCTCGGCGACCTGTTCGACGGTGCCGTCGCCCGAGCCACTCGCACCGGCAACCGCTTCGGGGCCCAGTTCGACACCATCGCCGACCACTTCGTGCACGTGTTCGTGCCGGGCCTGGTGATGTACGCCGTCTACGCCCGGGCCGGCCACGCCGGTCTCGGCGCCCTGGCCCTCGCCCTGCTGGTGACCGGAGCCAGCATCCGCCACGCCCTGTTCGCCGCCGCCCCGTTCGAGTACGCCCGGTGCTTCTGCGGACTGCCACGCACGATCGTCGGGTTCCTGGCCCTGTCGTTCCCGCTCTCCCGCCTGTTCACCCACATCCCCGGCCGCTACGTCACCGGCACCCTGCTCGTCGGGGTACTGAGCGTCCTGAGCGTGGCCCCCGTGCCCTACACGACGCACCGGGGCGACAAAGGGATGCAGTGGTACGTGAAGCTGGCCATCGCCATCGCCCTGGTGAGCGTGGTGGGGGCGTTCGCAGTGGCGCGGAGCTACTTCTTCGACACCCTGTCGTTCTGGGTGTTCGTCTACGTCGCCTTCGCGTGGATGCCCGTCTCCCCCGACGAGCGACGCCAGTTCCGGGCCGCGTACCGCCTCTGGGCCGCCAAACTCCGCGTCTAGGAATCCGCCGGCAGCAACTACCTGAAGAAGGACTCGGCCCTGTCGCAGACCCGGTCGACGTCCGCCTGGGGCATGCCGGAATGCAGGGGCAACGACACCACCTCGGCGGCGACCCGCTCGGTGACGTCGAGGCCTCCGCGGCGGCAGGACTGGAACAGGGTCATGGTGTGGGCGGGCGTCCAGTGGATGCCGGTGTCGACACCGAGCGACGACAGGTGGTCACGGAAGGCGTCGCGCAGACCGCCGCCGATGCGAACGTAGAAGAGGAACGGGTTGAGCAGGCTCACATCGGCGATCGGCACCGTCAGGCCGTCGAGGTGGCCGAGCCGGGACATGTAGCGCTCGCAGGCGGCCTGGCGGTTCGACCGGATGAAGTCGAGCTTGCCCAACTGCGCCAGGCCGATGGCGGCGTGGACATTCGACAAGTGGTAGCGGAACCCGGGCGCCGTGGCGTCGTAGCTCCACAGACGGGCATTCTGATAGGTGACCTCCACGGGGAGGGTGGAGCCCAGCACGCGCATCTCCCGTCCCCGTGTCAGCTCCTCGTCACTGCGGACGAGCACGACGCCGGCGTCGATGCACGACACCGCCTTGACCGGGTCGAAGCTGAACATGCAGATGTCGGAGAAGCTGCCGACCATGTCGTCGCCGTCGGCGGCCCCGAACGAGTGGGCGGCGTCGTGGACGACCCGCAGACCGCGGGCTTGCGCCAACGAGTCGAGAGCGCGGTGGTCGTGGAGGTGGCAGCCGTAGTCGATGGGGATGACGGCCTGGGTGCGGGGACCCACCAGCTCGGCGGCCTTGTCCACGTCGATGCAGAGCGTGGCCTCCTCGATGTCGCAGAGCACGGGCTGGGCACCGACGGCGAGAATGGCCTGGAGGTCGGCCAGGTGGGCGAACGACGGCACGATCACCTCGTCGCCCGGGCCCACGCCGGCGAGCAGCAGGCCCAGGTGGAGGGCGGCGTACCCGGTGCTCACAGCCAGGGCCCGCCGGGAGTCGGCGTCAACGGTCTTCTGCACCGCCAGCTCGAACTCCTCCACGTAGCTGCCCATCCCCAACCAGCCGTGCCGGAGGGCCGATGCGGCGGCGTCGACCTCCTCCTCCCCGATCAGCGGCTTGTAGATGGGGATCCTGTTCATTGCGCCTCCATGCTGAACCGCAGCGACCCCCACGATTGTGGCAGAGGTGGCGCCCAGGGTCCTTCGCCGGCGAGGCGATCACGGGCGCGGCCGGCCGACCGGCCAGGATGAACCGGTGTCAACCGCGGCTTCCGCCCTTCTCCTCGGGCTCGACATCGGATCGAGCCGGATCAAGGCGCTGCTGCTCGACGGCGAGGGCAACGAGGCCGGGACGGCGAGCGCGGCCACCCCGTTCGTGGCCTCCGCCGGAGGCACCGAGGCCACGGTGGACGACCTCGGGGCGGCGATCGCCCGAACCCTCGCCCAACTGGGGAGCGCGGGCCGGCGGGTGGCGGGGGTGGGTGTGGCCGGCATGGCCGAGAGCGGCACGCCCCTCGACCGCCGGGGCCGGCCCCTCGCGCCTGTCATCGCCTGGCACGATCCCCGGGGCGTCGAGGTGGCCGACCGGCTGGTCGACCGGTTCGGCCCCGCGCTGGCGTTGCGCATCGGCCGTGCCGTGCGCCCGGTGTCGTCGGTGGCCAAGCTCGGGTGGCTCCTCGACAACGGTGTCGCCGGCGTGGACGCGTGGGTGGGCGTGCCCGAGCTGTGCCTGAGCGCCCTCACCGGTAACCGGGCGACCGAGCACTCCCTCGCCTCCTGCTCGGGCTGCTGGGACGTGACCGACCGGGAATGGCTTCCCGACGTGGCCGCCGCCGCCGGGTTCGACGCCGGCGTGTTCCCCGCAGTGCTGCCGGCCGGCAGCGTCATGGGTCACGTCACCACCGCCGCGGCGTCGTGGTCGGGACTCGCTCCCGGCACCCCCGTCACTCTCGCCGGCCACGACCATCTGGCCGCGGCGGTGGGGGCCGGCGCCCTGGCCGACGACCTGGTCAACTCGATCGGCACGGCCGAGACCGTCCTCGTCCGGGTGTCCGAGGCCCCTGACGTGGCCGCCGCCCTCGATCAGCGACTGGCCGTCGGCGTCACCCCGGGCGGCGAGGGCTGGGCCCTGCTGGCGGGCGCGGCGCGGGCCGGCCTCGCCGTGGCCTCGGCCGCCGCGTC
>CAYTTL010000085.1:0-10824 GCA_964440725.1 uncultured Acidimicrobiales bacterium
GCACCGTCCAGACGGGCTACCTGATGGTCGGCCCCGGGGATCTCGTTCCCGATAGCAGCGGCCACGCCAACGACTACTTCGTCAACTACCAGTCCGCCGGCTCAGCGTTCGGGGCGTGCTTCATCGCACCGGTCCACCTGCCCCAGGGAGCCAGGATGACCTCGGTGCGGACCTCCTATCGCAGCGGAGCCGACAGCGACCCGTACCTGAGCTTCCTACGTTTCAACCCGGTGAACGGTGCAGCTGCCATCGTGATCGATCGCACCGTCGCCGACAACCTGGGCACGCTCACGTACGCGAACGACGCGGTCCCGGCGAACGTCGGGCTGATCACCAACTCCCTCTTCACCTACACCTACCGGGTGTGTCTGGGGAGCTCCGACGCCTTCTTCGGCGCCCGTATCGCCTACACGTACACCAACGCCGGGGACTGAGGAGGGGTCAACCGTCGGTGCTGAACAGCACCTGGTCGGCGGGGGCCCGTCCCTCCCGGGACTGACCCGGCAACACCCGGTAGGCGTCGTACACCGAGTCGATGCGGCGCAGGGTACCGAGCAGGGATTCCAGGTGGGACGGGTCGCTGAGCTCGAAGTCGAAACGCAGGCGGGCCACCCGGTCGGTGCCGGTGTGGGTGAACGACGACACGATGTTGAGGTGGTGGTCGGCCAGCACGGTGGTGACGTCACGGAGCAACCGTGAGCGGTCGAGGGCCTCCACCTCCACGGTGGCCACGAACGATCCCGTGAACTCGCGGTTCCACTCCACCTCGATGGCCCGCTCGCCCATGGTGGTCGACAGGGCCACCGCGTTGGAGCAGTCGGCCCGGTGCACCGAGACGCCCCGGCCCACGGTCACGTAGCCCACGATCTCGTCACCGGGGACGGGGTGGCAGCACCGGCTGAGGCTCACCATGATGTCGTCGAGGCCCTCGACGTGAACGCCGGGGCCCTCGCGTCGACTGGGCTGGAGGGGCCGACCGATCGTCGCCGGGAGTTGCTCCTCGCGCTCGCCGCCGCGCAGTTCCTTGGCCACCCGCTGGGCCACGGACTGAGCCGACACGTGGTTCTCGCCGATGGCCACGTGGAGGGCCTCGACGTCGGCGTAGTTGAGCCCCTTGGCCACCTCCACGAGCAGGGGTGAGTTGGCCAGCTTCTGCACGGGCAGGCTCTCACGGCGCATGGCCTTGACCAACTCGTCGTGGCCGTTGGCGATGGCCTCGTCGCGCCGACTGCGGCTGAACCACTGGCGGATCTTGTTGCGGGCCCGCGGGGTCACCGCCACCTTGAGCCAGTCCCGCGATGGCCCCGCGCCCTCGACCTTCGACGTGAACACCTCCACCGTGTCCCCGGACGCCAGCGTGGAGTCGAGGGGTACCAGCCGGCCGTTGACCTTGGCCCCGATGCACCGGTGGCCGACCTCGGTGTGGATGGCGTAGGCGAAGTCGATGGGCGTGGCGCCCACCGGCAGGGTGACGACCCTGCCCTTCGGGGAGAACACGAACACCTCGTCCTGGTCGAGGTCGACCTTCAGGGTCTCCATGAACTCCTGAGGATCGTGCGTGTCCTCCTGCCACTCGACGATGCGGCGCAGCCACGGCACGTCGGCCTGGGCGACACCCTCCTTGTAGACGAAGTGGGCGGCGATGCCGTACTCGGCCCGGTGGTGCATCTCCTGGGTGCGGATCTGCACCTCCAGCGACTTGCCCTCGAGGTCGACGACCGTGGTGTGCAGTGACTGGTAGAGGTTGAACTTGGGCTGGGCGATGTAGTCCTTGAACCGCCCCTGCACGGGCTTCCAGATGGCGTGGAGGGTGCCGAGGGCGGCGTAGCAGTCCTTGACGCTGGCGACCACGACGCGGATGCCCATGAGGTCGTGGATCTCGTCGAACTCCCGCCCCTTCACCACCATCTTCTCGTAGATGCTCCAGCTGTGCTTGGGACGCGCGGTGACGTGGGCGTCGATGCGCAGCTCGGCCAGCCTGGCCGTCACCACGTCGACCACCTTGGCCAGGTAGGCCTCGCGCTCGGGCGCCCGCACCGAGACCATCTGCTCGATCTCCGCGTAGCGCTTGGGGTACAGCGTGGCGAAGGCCAGGTCCTCGAGCTGCCACTTCACCCCGGCGATGCCCAGGCGGTGGGCCAGTGGGGCATAGACGTCGAGTGTCTCCTGGGCGATGCGGTGCTGCTTGTCCGTCGGCAGGGCGGCGAGGGTCCGCATGTTGTGGAGGCGGTCGGCGAGCTTGATGAGCAGCACCCGGATGTCCTTGGCCATGGCCACGAGCATCTTGCGCATGCTGGCCGCCTGTTGGGCCTCCCTGTTCTCGAAGCGCACCCGGTCGAGCTTGGTGACGCCGTCGACCATGGTGGCCACCTGCTCGCCGAAGTCGGCCTCCACTCGCTCGAGGGTGACGGCGGTGTCCTCGACGGCGTCGTGGAGCAGGGCGGCGGCGAGGGTGACGTCGTCGAGCCCGAGGTCGGCGAGAATGGCGGCGACGGCCACGGGGTGGCAGATGTAGGGGTCGCCCGACATGCGGACCTGGCCCTCGTGGGCCTCGGCGGCCACCTCGTAGGCCCGGCGGATCAGCGCCGTGGACGCTCGGGGATGGCGGCGGCGGTAGGTCTTGACCAGCTCCACCAGCTCGTCGTTGACCGCGGGCCCGCCACTGCGCCGCCAGGGCAGTACCCGGTCGACGGCGGGCATGATCGGCCCTAGCCCGGGGTCTCGGCGGCCGCGGCCGCGGTGGAGACGGCCGAGGTGGGCACGCCGTAGTGCACGAGCGAGTGGGCGCGCCGTCCGTCGAGGCGACCCCGGCCGTCGAGGGCGTCGAGCTCGATGACGAAGATCAACCCGACCACGGTGGCGCCCAGCTTCTCGACCAGGCGCACGGTGGCCGCCGCCGTCCCACCGGTGGCCAGCACGTCGTCGACGATGAGCACCGACTCGGTCGGGGCGATGGCGTCGGCGTGGATCTCCAGGCAGTCGCTGCCGTACTCGAGGGCGTACTCCTCGCGCTCGACCAGCCCGGGGAGCTTGCCCGACTTGCGGACGGGCACGAACCCCGCCCCCAGTCGGTAGGCGAGCGGAGCCCCGACGATGAAGCCTCTCGCCTCGATGGCGACGACCTTGTCGACGTCGAGGTCGCCGACCCGGTCGACGAGAGCATCGACGGTGTCGCGGAATGCGGCGGGCTCGGCCAGCAGCGGCGTGATGTCACGGAAGACGATGCCCGGGCGGGGGAAATCGGGCACGTCCCGGATGTGGTCTGCCAGCGAGCCGGAGTCTCCCATCCCCACCCAGACTACAGCCCGAATGGCGGCCGTAGGCCTGCCGTGCGGTAGACGAGGCGGCCGGCGCAGCCGGCTCCTCGCATTGGCGCTAGCGCTTCTTGCCCTTCTTGCGGGGTCGGGGAGCGTTGGGGCGGTTGACGGGCCGGGTCCGGTTGACGGTGGCGGTCGGCGAGGCCTTGGCGGCCGTTCGGTCGGCGGCGGGGACGAGGGCGTCGTCGTCGGTCGATTCGCGTCCGGCGTCCTTCCGGGTCTTGGCGCCGTTCTGGCCGCCGGTCCGGGACGCCGCCGGTACGAGCGGGCCCGCCCCGCCCTTGGACACCCGCTGGCGAATCATGATGTAGCGCGGCTCGCGCTCTTTGATCATGGCCAGGATCGGCGAGGCGATGAAGATCGACGAGTAGGCCCCGGTGAGCAGACCGATCAGCAGGGCCAGCCCGAAGTCCTTGAGGGCGATCGCCCCCATCACGCCCCAGCCGACCACCAGCACCGACAGCACCGGCATGATGGCCACGAACGACGTGTTGATCGAGCGCATCAGGACCTGGTTCATCGACGTGTTGACGACCTCGGTGTACGTCGTGCGACCGGCGGCGGCCGTGGCCTTGGCGTTCTCCTGGACCTTGTCGAACACCACGACGGTGTCGTAGAGCGAGTATCCGAGGATGGTGAGGAACGCGACCACCGTGGCGGGTGTCACCTCGAAGCGCGAGAGCGCGTAGACGCCCACGGTGACGAAGATGTCGTGGACGACGGCGGACAGGGCGGCCACTGCCATCTTCCACTCGAACCGCAGGGCGATGTAGATCGAGATGAGCACGAAGAACACGACGAGGGCGTTGCGGGCCTTGTTGGTGACGTCCTTGCCCCATGACGGGCCGACGTCGTTGATGCTCACCTGACCGGGCTCGACCTTGGCCAGCGACGCCAGGGCCTCGGTGACCTTGACCTGGTTCTCGGGCGACTGGTGCAGCGCCTGGACACGAAGAAGGTCGTCGCCGGCGATCTGGATCTTGGCCTCACCGAGCCCGAGGGGGCCGATGGCGTCACGGGTCTCGCCCACGGACACGCCCGGAGCCTGCACCTCCCAGGAGGTACCGCCTTCGAAGTCGATCCCGTAGTTGAGGCCCTCGGTGAGCAGGGCGACGAGGCCGATCGAGATGACCACCGCCGACAGGGCGAACCACCACCACCTGCGGCCCACGAAGTCGTACGCGGTGTCGCCGTGGTAGAGGCGGTGACGCAGGCTGGCCTTCGTCGGCGCCCGGGCGTGCTCGTCGCTCATGCGGGTGTCACCGCCGGCTCGGCGTTCAGGCCGCGGGCCACGCCCACCCAGCGGGCCTCGGTGAAGAAGCGGCTCCGGCCCAGCAGCACCACCATGGGCCTGGTGAAGAAGTAGGCGATGAACACGTCGAGCAGGGTGGACAGCCCGAGGAAGAAGGCGAAGCCGCGCACCGAGCCCACCGACAGCATGTAGAGCACGATGGCACCGATGAACGAGGCGGCGTCGGCGGCGAGGATGGTGCGGTAGGCGCGGCGGAACCCACGGTCGACCGACGACCGGACGCTCTTGCCCGACCGGATCTCGTCCTTGAGCCGCTCGAAGTACACGACGTAGGAGTCGACGGTGACGCCGACCGACACGATGATGCCGGTGGTGCCCGACAGGCTGAGGGCCAGCCCGTAGGACTGGCCCAGGTAGGTGATGATCGAGTACATCAGCGCCCCGGAGACCAGCAGGCCCAGCCACACGACCAGGCCCAGGGCCCGGTAGTACAGCACCATGTACAGGGCCACCAGGCCGAGACCGACGGCACCGGCGACGATGCCGGCGTTGAGCGAGTCCTTGCCCAGGCTGGCCGAGACCGTCTGCACCGTCTGGGGTTCGAGCTGGACGGGCAGCGAGCCGTAGTCGAGCACCAGGGCCAGGTCCTTGGCCTGGTTCTCGTCGAAGCTGCCGGAGATCTGGAGGCTGCCCGGGAAGCTGGTGGTCTCCAGGCTGGGCGCCGACTTGACCACGCCGTCGAGGTCGATGGCGATCTGCTTGCCCGCCCCCACCTTGGCGGCCATGGCGTTGAATTCCTTCTCGCCCTCACCGGTGAGCTCGACGCTGACCAACCAGCCACCGCCGGCCTCGTCGATCCGGGCCGTCGCCGACGACACCGCCTGACCCTTGACCTCCGCCGGCCCCAGTGCGTAGCGGGCCGTGACCTTGCCGTCCTTGTCCATCTGGGGCAGCACGACCTCCTTGGCGGGGTCGTTCTCCTCGGGCGGGGTCGTCTTGACCTCCGCCGGGGGGGCGGACGTGGGCGGCGCGCCCGGCGGTACCGCGAACGGCGGTTCGCCCTCCAGGGGCACGGGTGAGAGCACGGGGCGGAAGAAGAGCTGCGCGGTCTGGCCCACGATCTCCAGGGCCCTGTCCTTGTTCTTCACGCCGGGCAGCTGCACGACGATCGAGTCCCCCTGGCGGGTGATGTCGGGCTCGGCCACGCCCAGGGCGTCGACCCGGCTGCGGATGATGGCGATGGCCTGGTCGAGCGTGCCCGACGGCACCTCGTTCTTGGGCTTGAGGACGACCGACGCGCCTCCCTGGAGGTCGAGGCCGAGCTCTGGCGAGTTCCCCGACCACAGGGTCGCCCCGAGGGCGACCACGGCGACGAGGAGCACGCCCACCAGGGAGATGACGTTGGATCGACGCATCAGGGCTCGTCGTCGCCCGAGGTCAGCTCGCGCCGGGCCGTTGCGTCCGGGTCGTCGTCGTCCTCGTCATCGTCGTCCTCGTCGAGGTCGGGTGAGACCCGCTGGGCGATGGCGCCGCGCACCATGCGGATCACCACGTCGGGAGCCACCTCGACCCACAGGTCGCCGCCGTCGGTGTCGGTGACCGTGCCGTAGATGCCGCCCGAGGTGAGGACGTCGTCGCCGACGTCGAGGGTGGCCACCATCGCCTGGGTCTCACGCAGCCGTCGCTGTTGCGGGCGGACGAACAGCACCCAGAGCAGGACGAGGGGCAGGAGAAAGAGGAGGGCTTCCATGGCAGAGGTGGCCCCGGAGGACGGGGAAAGCCTAGCGCGAGGTGCGGCGCGACGGCCCTCAGGCGCCGAACAGGTTGGGATCGGGTCCCACCGCCGGCCCGCTCAGGCCCGCCACCCCGCTCGCAGGGCCGCTCAGGCCCGCCACCCCGCTCGGGGCGCTAAGGCCCAGGTGCGACCAGGCTGCGGGGGTGGCGACTCGGCCCCGTGGCGTCCGCATGAGCAGTCCCTGTTGGAGCAGGAAGGGCTCGTAGACGTCCTCGACGGTCTCGGTGGCCTCGCCCACGCAGATCGACAGCGTCGACAGGCCGACCGGGCCACCCCCGAACCGCTGGCACACAGCCGAGAGGATGGCCCGGTCGACCTTGTCGAGGCCGGCTTCGTCGACCTCGAACAGGGCCAGGCCCTCCTGGGCCGCCTGTTCGGTGACGACCCCGGTGCCCCGGACCTCGGCGTAGTCGCGTACCCGCCGGAGGAGCCGGTTGGCGATACGGGGCGTCCCCCGCGCCCTCCGGGCCACCTCCAGGCCGCCGGCGGGATCGAGGGCCACGCCCATGATGCCGGCGGCCCGGGAGACGATGGCCTCGAGCTCGTCGACCTCGTAGTAGTCGAGGCGGGCGACGAACCCGAAGCGGTCGCGCAGGGGTCCGGTGATGAGGCCGGTGCGGGTCGTGGCTCCCACCAGGGTGAAGCGGGCCAGGTCGAGGCGGATCGACCGGGCCGACGGCCCCTTGCCCAGCACGATGTCGAGCTGGAAGTCCTCCATGGCCGGGTAGAGGACCTCCTCGACGACGCGGGGCAGGCGGTGGATCTCGTCGATGAACAGCACGTCGCCCTCGTCGAGGTTGGTGAGCACCGACGCCAGGTCGCCCGCCCGCTCCAACGCCGGGCCCGAGGTGACCCGCAGGTTGACGCCCCCCTCGGCGGCGACGATGGCCGCCAGGGTGGTCTTGCCCAGACCCGGAGGGCCGGCGAAGAGGAGGTGGTCGACGGGCTCGCTGCGACGCCGGGCCGCTTCGAGGAGGATCTCCAGGTGCTGGCGGAGGCGGGCCTGGCCGACGAACTCGCTCAGCCGGCGGGGCCGCAGGCGGGCCTCGTCGGGCTCCTCGCTGTCGACGACCGCCGCCGCCAGCAACTCGTTCCTCATGGCCATGACCGGTCTCGCCTTTCGCTCCTGGTCACTACGGGCCGCGACGGACGGGCGTTCTCAGCGACACCGTGGTCCTCGCTCACCGGGCGGCCGTGAGCAGGCGGAGGGCGTTGCGCAGGAGCTCCTCGACCTCGCCCTCGGCAGGCAGCTCGCGCAGGACGGCGCCGATCTCGTCGACCTCGTAGCCCAGGCCGACCAGGGCCTCGCGCAGGTCGCGTCGGGCGGAGGGGCCCCCGTCGCCGTCGAGCGAGGCCACGGCGTCGGACCCGCCCGCGTCGAGGTCGAGCCGGGACTTGAGCTCGATCAGCAGGCGAGCGGCTGTCTTGCGCCCGACGCCGGGCACCATGGTGAGGGCGTCGAGGTCGCCGGCGGCCACCGCCCGTCGCAGCTCGGTCGGTCCGTGCACCGACACGATGGCCAGGGCGAGTGCCGGGCCGACGCCGTGGGCGCCGAGAAGGGCCACGAAGCAGTCACGGTCGTCTCTCGTGGAGAAGGCGTACAGGGTGAGGGCGTCCTCGCGGACGTGGAGGTGGGTGTGCACCGTCACCGTCGAGCCCAGGCGGCCGGACGCGGCGGCGGGGGCCATGAGCGCCCGGTAGCCGACGCCCCCGACCTCGATGACCACCTCGCCCCGCACCGAGCGGTCGACGAGCGTGCCCCGCAGCGATCCGATCACGGCCGGGATCCCGCAGGCGTGCCGGCGACCCTGGCGGCCATGGGGGCGCGCGCCAGGTGGCACAGGGCCAGGGCGAGGGCGTCGGCCGCGTCGGGGGGCTCGGGCGGCGCGGCGAGGCCCAGCAGGGAGGCGACCATGCGCTGCACCTGCGCCTTGGTGGCCGAGCCGTAGCCGGCCACCGCCTGTTTCACCTCGTTGGGCGTGTACGGCCGCGGCCAGCACCAGGCCGCTGGCCTGGCCCACCGACATGGCCGTGCGGGCGTTGACCTGGAAGAACAGCCTCTCGACGGCGACGACCGGCGGGGTGGACGGATCGTGGGCCCGGGCCGAGGGACCGAGGTCGACGAGCAATGACCTCAGCTCGGCGTCGAGGGCGGCCAGACGCTGAGGCAGCGGATCGGACGGTGGCGTGGTGATCACACCGGCGGCGACAGAGCGGTCGCGGCCGTTGGTGCGGGCCACGCAGCCGTAGCCGCACCGGGACACGCCGGGGTCGATACCGAGTACGAACATGCGTTCGTGAGGCTAGCGCGCCCACGGGCCGTGGGCGCGGATGCCCGGCCGCTGTCCCGCTGCTCCGCCGCCTCAGGGTGTGAAGAGCACCTTCACCGCACCGTCGGCCTTCTTCTGGAACATGTCGTAGGCCGCTGGTGCCTCCTCGAGCGGGAGGCGGTGGGTGGCGAAGTCGTCCACCCCGAGGGGGTCGTCGTCGCCGGCGAGGAGGGGCAGGATGTCGTCGACCCAGCGCTTGACGTTGGCCTGGCCCATGCGGAGCTGGATCTGCTTGTCGAACATCTTCATCATCGGCAAGGGGTCGGTGAGCCCCCCGTAGACACCCGACAACGAGACCGTTCCGCCCCGGCGAACCATCTCGATGGCCAGATGGAGGGCGGCGAGGCGGTCGACGCCGGCCCGCTTCATCATCCTCTCGGCCACGGCGTCGGGCATGAACGCGGTCATGGAATGGGCCAGCTTCGCCGCCGGGGAGCCGTGGGCCTCCATGCCCACTGCGTCGATCACCGAGTCGGGCCCCCGCCCCCCGGTGAGCGACCGGACCACCTCGGCGACGTCGTCGTGCTCGCCGAGGTCGAGCGCCTCCACCCCGAAGTTCCGGGCCCGCTCCAATCGCTCCGGCACCAGGTCCACCCCGATGACCCGGTCCGCCCCCCGGTGATGGGCGATGCGACAGGCCATGTCGCCGATGGGACCGAGGCCCAGCACGACCACGCTGCCGCCCTTCGGAACCGCCGCGTACTCGACGGCCTGCCACGCGGTGGGCAACACGTCGGAGAGGTAGACGAAGCGGTCGTCGGGGGGGCCCTCGGGCACCTTGATGGGCCCGAAGTGCGCCTGGGGAACCCGGAGGAGCTCGGCCTGGGCGCCGGGCACGGCACCGTAGAGCCGGGTGTAGCCGAACAGGGCCGCCCCCATGCCCTCGTCGCGGACCTGGGTGGTCTCGCACTGGGAGTAGAGGCCCTCGCCGCACATGAAGCACGTTCCGCAGGAGATGTTGAACGGGATGACGACCCGGTCGCCCGCGGCGATGTGGGAGACCTCGGCGCCCACCTCCTCGACGATGCCAATGGGCTCGTGGCCGAGGATGTCGCCCTCGTTGATGAACGGGCCCATCACCTCGTAGAGATGGAGGTCGGACCCGCACAGGCCGGTGGAGGTGAGCGCCACGATGGCGTCGGTCGGCTCCAGGATCTCCGGATCGGCAACAGTGTCCACCCGCACGTCGCGCCGGCCGTGCCACGTCAGTGCTCTCATCGCCACCTCCTCGCTGTCCGACCGAGGTCCTACCCCGGTCTGTCCGCGAGAAACGATCGATGCGTTACCGCTCCTGCTCCCGGACCTCTTCGCGACTCGGGGCGTGACGGCCGAGGTAGATGCCGATCGGCGCGTTCAGTCCCCAGAACACCACTCCCAGCGACGTGTCGACCCACATGACCGGGATCGACGCGAGAAAGACGGGAACCGGGAGCAGCGAACCGATCGACGCCCACCGGTAGCCCGCCGGGGTGAGCGGACGGATGAAGAGGTCGCCCTCATGGGCCCGCCACAGCAGCACCCATTCGAGCAGGCTCACCATGGCCATGTTCACCGCAAAGAACGACACCGCCACCGGGTTGCCGAAGTAGCGCCCCATCAGGTCGGCCGGGAACGGAAGGAAGGCGACCCACGCCAGGTAGGGAAGTACCCACATCACGTACGCCGAGTCCATGCCCCGGAGCGAGGCCACGAACCGGTGGTTCGCCAGCCAGTAGGAACCCATCACCGCGAAGGCCACGAAGAAGATGATGATCTCGGCGGACATCTCCCCGAGCTTGTCGAGCAGCTCCGTGCTGTCGCTCCCGATGTCGAGCGCCGGTGGATGCAGCTCGACGGCGATGAGGGTGAGGGCGATGGCGAACACCGCGTCGGAGAAGTTGGCTACCCGGTCGAACTCGAGTCCCCGACCGGTGCGGGCGTGGCGCAGTCGCTCCCGGGAGAGGGGGCTGGGCGGTGGACCGTCGTCCGGATCCTCGTCGTCGGTCACAGACCTCGCCTACGTGCCGTCACCTGCCGGGCGGGACAACCACGGCGGCGAACGACGTCGGAGCCGGCGCCCTCAGAGTCGGGAGCCTCGCGGAATGCCGCACAGGTCGTCGACGCGATCCCGGGCGTCGAAGGTGGCGGTCT
>CAYTTL010000086.1:0-10714 GCA_964440725.1 uncultured Acidimicrobiales bacterium
CGAAGGCGCCAGGCTACAGCGAGGGCGACGACGTCCGGAGATCGGCGCCGAGGCTCCTGACGATCTCGCCGGCGTGGATGCCACCGTCGTCGTCGACGGTGAACCACCGCCCGGCGAGGTTGTCGATCACCGCCGACCGCTCCCCGTCGGCGAGCTGCTCGGCGGCCCGGATGACGCCGCCGTGGGTGATGACGAGCGCCGAGTCACCGAGCGTGTTCGAGGACGCAATCCGTGTCAGGCCGGCCCTCACCCGGTCGAGGAAGTCGACCCGCGTCTCGCCACCCGGGGTGGCCAGGAGCCGACCATTGCGCCAGGCTTCGAGGTGGTCGGGCCAGCCGCGCTCGATCTCGGGTCGGGTCAATCCCTCCCAGTCACCGACGTTGTACTCGCGGAAGTCGCTGTCGACGGTCACGGGCTCCAGGCCGAGTGCCTCGGCGACGATGGCGCCGGTGGTGCGGGCCCGGTCGAGGTCGGACGTCGTCACCTTCGAAAGGTCCAGTCCGGTCAGGTGGCCGGCGGCCTCCGACGCCTGGTTCCGACCCAGATCGGACAGGGGCGGGTCCGACCATCCCTGCCAGCGGCCCTCGGCGTTCCACGTGGACTGGCCGTGACGCAGGAGGAGGAGCTGGGCGGGCACCGCCGGCTTTTCTAGCAGTCCACGCCCGCGGACCATGTGATTCCTCCCGACATCTGAGCGTTGTAGGTCTACAGTGGTCATCTGGTGGCGTGTTCCGGCGGGCAACCTCCGCCTCGGCACAGATGGGGGATGCACTCATGGTGGGATCTCGTGTGCGGCGTCGCGTTGCCGCGCTGATCACGGTCCTGTTCTCGGTCGGCCTGTTCTCCGGCATCGGAGCGAACCCGGCGTATGCGGACGTCACCGCGGTGAGCGGCAGCGCCTTCGGCTACTACGTCAGCTCCTGTTTCGACTTCGGCACCGGGTGCGGGCCGGTCCAGGTCGCTGGGCCGGAGCCAGCGGTGACGCTGCCGTCGACCGGTGGGTCCGAGACCGTCACGGTCCCCTCGGCCGAGGTCTTCGTCGGTCCCGCCCGGTTCTTCAAGTCCGGCCCGATCACTGCGTACACGGAGGGGACGCCGGGCCCGGCGGGGTCCTCCACGAGCTCGGTCTCAATCACCGGGGACCCTAATGGTCCCGACCCCTTCCACTACGCGACGGTGCACAGCACCTGCACCTCGAGCGAGGCGGGGACGACCGGGACGACGACGCTGACCGGCGGTGTTCTCTATCTCGGGAACGACCGGTTCGTCACGATTCCCGACGACCCGGCGCCGAACACGGAGTACTTCGGCACGATCGACGGCGTTCCCGACAGCTTCCGGATCGTCGTCAACGAGCAGGTGCTGACGTCGGACTCGATCACCGTCAACGCCATGCACATGTACATGCTCGGACAGATCGCCCACGGCGAGGTGATCGTCGGCCAGTCGCACTGCGATGTGGTCGCCACCTCGGCCAACGAGGGGCAGGTGCTGGCCGTCGACGACGCCTACAGCACCGACTCGTTCCGGCTGGAGGAGCCCGCGCCCGGCGTGTTGGGCAACGACGGCGACACCGACGGCGACCCCCTCACCGCCCAGCTGCAGAGCGCCCCGGCCAACGGCACCGCCACCGTCGGTGCCGATGGGTCCTTCGTGTACGTGCCGACAACCGGCTTCAGCGGCACCGACAGCTTCACCTACCTGGCGCGCGACGCGCGGGGCGCCAACGCCACGGCCACCGTGACCATCACGGTGGAGGCGCCGCCGCTCGCCCTCGACAACGACAACTTCGTCGACGCCAAGGTGATCTCCGGCCCCTCAGGGGCGGTCCAGGGAACGACCCTGGGCGCCACCTCCGAGGACGGCGAGTTCGGGCATGGCAACTCCTCCTCGGCGAGCTCCATCTGGTACGAGTGGACCGCCCCGGACGACCTCGAGGTCACCGTCGATACCTGCCACGCCCTGGCCGAATTCGTCTACGGCGCGTTCGACGTCTACATCGGGGATTCACTCGACACCCTGACGCTGGCGGCCTCCAGCTTCGACAACAACGCCGACCCCGATGACCCCAACCAGTGCCGTACGACGTTCCCGGCCAGCAGCGGAACCGAGTACCGCATCGCCCTGGTCTCCGCCAATCCGGGCTTCGACGGCCCGGTGGTCCTCGATTGGACGTCGGTTCCGGTGACCCGCCCGGCGAACGACGATCTGGCCGACGCCCAGGTGATCTCCGGCCGCTCGGGATCGGTCACCGGCTCGAACGTCAACGCCACCCAGGAACCCGGCGTACCCGACTACGGGTACGCCGGGTTCAGCGATGTCTCCATCTGGTACGACTGGACGGCGCCGGCCGACGGCGAGGTCACCTTCAACACCTGCGCCAGCCGCAACGAGGCGAACACCGAGAACGGCGGCTGGCTCGACACCATCCTCGCCGTGTACACCGGCTCGTTGGTCGACGCCCTCACCGAGGTGGCGCTGAACGACGACGACGAAGCCGAGCTCTGCGGGGGCGGTCGCCTGTACGTCGTCGGGAGCAGGGTGACGTTCATGGCCACCGCCGGCACCACCTACCACGTCGCCGTCGACGGGGCCGGCTACCCCGTCCGTCCGACCGGTGACGTGGTCCTGGAGTGGCGGATGGCGACGGGGAACGAGCCGACGGCGCGCGATGACCGCCTCGTGGTCCTGAACGACACCGCCGGCGGCAACGTTTTGGCCAACGATTCCGACCCCAACGGGGACACCATCTCCCTCACGGCCCATACGCCGGCGAACTCGGGCACCGTCATCTGCCAACCCACCGGTGAGTGCACCTACACGGTCAAGCCCGAGCTCGTGGGCTTCAAGCTGTCCGACAGCTTCAAGTACACGGTGACCGACTCCACCGGCGAGAGCACCGTCGGCACGGTGAGCCTGAGCATCAACCTGCCGGTGGCCGGCGACGACGCCTACAGCACGACGCCGGACACGCCCCTCGTGGTCGGTGCCCCGGGCGTGCTGGCCAACGACGCTGATCCCTTCGGCGCCCCGCTGACCGCGAACTACGCCAGCGACCCGGCGGGTGGCAGTGTCGTCCTCGACCCCGACGGGTCGTTCACCTACACGCCCGACTCCGGCTTCACCGGTACCGACACGTTCGTCTACCTGGCTCTCACCCCGGAGGGATCAGGCTCGCTGCCCACGACCGTGACGATCACCGTGGCCCCGCCCGCGGTCTCGCCGACAACCCTGACGTGCACCCCGGGCACGACCGGTGCCGGTGCACCAATCGAGGTCTGCACCGTGCGTGACGGCGACGGTGTCCGCATCGTACGGGTCGTGGACACGGCGGCCAGAGCCAACGCCATCGCACCTCTGTCTTTCAGCTGCTCGAGTGCCCCGACGTCAGTCGAGTTTCGTGTCCCAGCCAACACCAGGTACAGGGTGTCCGTCACGGATTGCAACCGCCCACGCAACAGGTCCACGTTCACGATTCGGGCCAATGGCAAGGTGAGGCAGGTCTCGCCGGCCATCGCCTGACCAGATCGCCGGGGGCGACCGCGCCGCCTATGATGGTCGGACCGCAAGAGATTTCTACGAGGAGACGCGCGCGTGCCCGGGACTGTGGTCGTAGGGACCCAGTGGGGCGACGAAGGTAAGGGAAAGCTGACCGACCTTCTGGCCCGGGAGATGCAGCTGGTCGTCCGGTACCAGGGCGGCCACAACGCCGGTCACACCCTGGTGGTGGAAGGCGAGTCGTTCGCCCTCCAACTCGTTCCCAGCGGCGTCATGTACCCGTGGGTCACGCCGGTGATCGGCAACGGCGTGGTCGTCGACCCGGCCGTGCTGGTCGACGAGGTCGACGGGCTGGAGGCCCGGGGCGTGGACTGCAGCCGTCTGCGGGTCTCGGGCAACGCCCACCTGATCATGCCGTACCACCACGAGCTCGACCGCCTCACCGAGCGGTACCTGGGCAAGAACAGCCTGGGCACCACCAAACGGGGGATCGGCCCGGCCTACGCCGACAAGGCCACGCGCGTGGGCCTGCGTGTCCAGGACCTCCAGGACCCGAAGATCTTCCGGGAGAAGCTCGACGTCGCCCTCAAGGAGAAGAACCAGGTCCTGGCCAAGGTCTACAACCGCCTGGCCCTGTCCGCCGACGACATCGCCGACCTGTACCTGAACCAGCTCGCCCCCCGCATCGACCCGATGATCACCGACGCCGTCGGACTGGTGCACGATGCCCTCGAGGCCGACCAGAACGTGCTCTTCGAGGGCGCCCAGGCCACCTTCCTCGACCTCGACCAGGGCACCTATCCGTTCGTGACCTCGTCGAACCCCGTCGCCGGCGGGGCGTGCACGGGGGCCGGCGTGGGGCCCGGCCACATCAGCCGGATCATCGGCATCGCCAAGGCCTACGTCACCCGGGTGGGTTCGGGCCCGTTCCCCACCGAGCTGCACGACGCGGTGGGCGACACCCTCGTCGACCGGGGCCACGAGTTCGGCACCAACACGGGCCGGCGACGGCGCACCGGCTGGTTCGACGTGGTGATGCTCCGCCAGGCGGTGCGTCTCAACGCCCTCACCGAGGTGGCCCTCACCAAGCTCGACGTGCTCGACGGCTTCGACAGCCTGAAGGTGTGCGTCGCCTACGAGGCCGACGGCCGGCGTTACCGTCACGTCCCGTACCACCAGTCGGTGCTCCACAAGGTGAAGCCCGTCTACGAGGAGGTCCCGGGATGGACCGACGACCTCTCGGGCGCCACGTCGCTGGCTGAACTGCCCACCGCGGCCAAGGACTACGTGTCCTTCCTCGCCGAGCAGGCGGGGGTCCACATCCGTCTGGTGGGTGTGGGTCCCGGACGGGAGCAGTTCGTCGACTTCGGCCCCGTCGAACCCGACGACGACGACGATGACGACGAGGACAGGTTGTGGGAGGACGACGAGGACTTCGGCTCCGGCACCCTCGTCCTGTGAGCGCCTCGACCCACCGTCCTCAGTCGTTCTCGTGTGCGAATCGCGGGGGTTTCCCACGCGATTCGTACACGAGTACGGGGCGGCTGAGAAGTCGGTGAGGGTCTGCGTGGTCGGGAGCGGGGGACGCGAGCACGCCCTGCGCAACGCCCTGGCGGTCACCGCCGAGGTGGTGGTCACGCCGGGCAACCCCGGCATCCCCGGCTCCGATGCCACGCCCCCCGAGGAGGTGGAGGCCGACCTCTTCGTCATCGGCCCCGAGGTGCCCCTCGTCGACGGGCTGGCCGACCGCCTGCGGGCCCGGGGTGGGCTGGTGTTCGGCCCGGGGGCCGACGGTGCCCGCCTGGAGGGGTCGAAGGCGTGGATGAAAGAAGTGCTGGGCGAGGCCGGGGTGCCCACCGCCGCCCACGCCACCTTCGCCGAGGTCGGTCCCGCCGCCGCCTTCCTGCGCACGCTGGCCCCGCCCTACGTGGTGAAGACCGACGGCCTGGCCGCGGGCAAGGGCGTGCTGGTCTCGGACTCGCTGGCCGAGGCCACCGACGACGTGGCCGCCAAGCTGGCCGGCCGGTCGTTCGGCGATGCCGGTCGTCGCGTGGTGATCGAGGAGGGCCTGACCGGTCCCGAGCTGTCGGTGCTGTGCGTCTGCGACGGAACCCGCGCCGTGCCCCTGGCCCCGGCCCAGGATTACAAGCGGCTGGGCGACGGCGACACCGGCCCGAACACCGGGGGCATGGGCGCCTGTTCGCCGGTCCCCCATGTCGGACCGACGGTCGTCGAGGAGGTCGTCGACACCGCCGTGGAGCCCACGCTCGCCGCCCTGCGCGCCCGTGGGATCGACTACCGGGGCGTGCTGTACGCCGGGCTCATCCTCACCGCCGACGGCCCCAAGGTGCTCGAGTTCAACGTGCGCTTCGGGGACCCCGAGGCCCAGGTCGTCCTCCCCCGGTTCGCCGGTGACCTGGCGTCGTTCCTGGCCGAGGCCGCCGCCGGTCGGCTGCGGGCGGAGCCCGAGACCCTCGCCGACGCGGCCGTCACCGTCGTGCTGGCCACCGAGGGCTATCCCGCCGCGCCCCGGTCGGGTGATCCCATCGCCGGGCTGGACGCGGCGGCGGCCGAGACCGGGGTCACCGTCCACTGCGCAGGCGTCGATGCCGGCCATTCGGGGACGCTGGTGACATCGGGAGGCCGGGTGCTCCAGATCACCGGCATGGGTGCCGATCTGACCGAAGCCCGGCGGCGTGCCTACGGGGCCGTGTCGCACGTGTCGTGGCCGGGGATGCAGTATCGGACCGACATTGCCGCCACGGCCACCATGGTCGCCGTCGACGAGGAGGTTGGATGAAGGTTGCCGTGCTCATGGGCTCGCCCAACGACCAGCAGAAGATGGCCGCCGCCGCGGCCACGTTGTCCGAGTTCGGCCTGGAGGTCGACGAGCGGGTGATGTCGGCACACCGCACCCCCGACGACGTGGCCGCGTTCGCCAAAGCCGCCCGGGCCGACGGGTATGCGGCGATCATCTGCGGCGCGGGCATGGCCGCCCATCTCGCCGGTGCCGTGGCCGCCAACACCACCCTGCCGGTGGTCGGAGTCCCGCTGTCGGGAGGTGCCCTCGGTGGCCTCGACGCCCTGTACGCCACCGTGCAGATGCCCAAGGGCGTCCCCGTGGCCACGGTGGCCATCGACGGCGCCGCCAACGCCGCCCTCCTGGTGGTCCAGATGCTGTCCATCAGCGACGAGGGCCTGGCCGCCGAGCTCGCCGAGCGGAAGGGCCGACGCACCGCGCCCGGTGGGGTGGGGGCCCCGCCGGGAGAGGCGACACAGTGATTCCCCGGTACTCGTTGCCGGAGATGGCCGGCCTGTGGACCGACGAGGCGCGCCTGGCCACGTGGCTGGAGGTCGAGGTGCTGGCCACCGAGGCGTGGGCGACGCTCGGGACGGTGCCCGACGACGATGCCAAGGCGGTGCGGGAGCGGGCTCCGCGCGTCGACGGCGCCTTCGTCGCCGCCGTGGCCGAGCGCGAGGCGGTGACCGACCACGACGTGGCCGCCTTCGTCGACGTCGTCCAGGAGGCCATCGGCCCCCCCGCCGGCAACTGGGTGCACTACGGGCTCACGTCGAGCGACGTTGTCGACACCGCCCTGTGCCTCACCCTGACGCGCGCCGCCGACGTGCTGCTGGTCGCCAGCCGGGCCCTGGTCGCCGCCCTGAAGGAGCGGGCTCTCGAGTTCCGTGACGTCGCCATGGTCGGGCGCACCCACGGCATGCATGCCGAGCCCACGACCTTCGGGGTCAAGGTGGCCCACTGGTGCCTGCAGGCCGATCGCGACCGGGCCCGACTCGAGGCCGCCCGCGACGCGGTGGCCGTGGGCAAGCTGTCGGGAGCGGTGGGCACGTGGTCCAACGTCGACCCGTCGGTCGAGGCCCACGTGTGCGCGGCCCTGGGGCTGCGCCCGGTGCCGGCCACCCAGGTCGTCGCCCGCGACCGCCACGCCGAGTACCTGTGGGCGTGCGCCGCCGTCGGGGCGACGGTCGAGTCCTTCGCCACCGAGATCCGCCACCTCCAGCGCACCGAGGTGGGTGAGGTCGAGGAGCCGTTCCGGGCCGGCCAGAAGGGCAGCTCGGCCATGCCCCACAAGCGCAACCCCATCACGTGCGAGCGCCTGGCCGGACTGGCGCGCGTGCTGCGCGCCAACCTGGGCGCCGGCCTGGAGAACGTCGCTTTGTGGCACGAGCGCGACATCTCGCACTCGTCGGTCGAGCGGGTGGTGCTCCCCGACTCGTCGCTGCTGGCCCATTACGTGCTGGTACGCATGCGAGGTGTGGTCGAGGGCATGGTCGTGCACCCCGACCGGATGCTCGAGAACCTCGACCGCTCCTACGGCCTGGTGTTCAGCCAGCCCGTGCTGTTGGGCCTGGTCGCCGCCGGGCTCACCCGCGATGTGGCCTACCGCATCGTGCAGCAGGCGGCGACCACCGCCTGGGCCGACCGCCGCCCGTTCCGCGCCGTCCTGGAGGCCGACGACCGGGTGCCACTGACCCCCGACCAGCTCGACGACGTCTTCAGCCTGGAGCGGTCGCTGGCCAACGCGGGAGCGGTGCTCGACGCCCTCGACGGGGTCGACGCGTGAGCCCCGCGGCGTTCCTGTCGCGCTCATCACCCCATGGTGTCGCTTCGCGCGACAAGAACGGTTGGAGGGAAGGCACGTGGCACTGACCAAGATCCATTCCGGCAAGGTCCGCGACGTCTACGACGCCGGTGACGACCTGCTGCTCATGGTCGCCTCCGACCGCATCTCGGCGTTCGACGTGGTGATGACCGAGCCCATCGTCGACAAGGGCAAGGTGCTCACCGGCGTCACCGCCTACTGGCTCGAGCAGGTGGCCGACCTCGTGCCCGGTCATCTGGTGTCGACCGACCCCGCCGACTTCCCCGACGACGCGAGGGAGCTCGCCGACCTGGCCGGGCGCACCATGCTCGTGCGCCGGGCGGAGATGCTGCCGATCGAGTGCATCGTGCGCGGGTACCTGGCCGGTTCGGGGTGGAAGGAGTACACGGCCTCGGCCACGGTGTGCGGCATTCCCCTCCCCGAGGGTCTGCGCCAGTCCGACCGGCTTCCCGAGCCCCTGTTCACCCCCTCCACCAAGGCCGACACGGGCCACGACGAGAACATCTCGCCCGCCCAGGCCGCCGAGATGGTCGGCCCCGACGTGTACCGGCAGGCCGAGGAGATCTCGCTGGCCGTCTATCGGCGGGCCGCCGATGCCGCGGCCGAGCGCGGCCTCATCGCGGCCGACACCAAGTTCGAGCTGGGCTTCGTCGACGGGGCCCTGACCCTGTGCGACGAGGTGCTCACGCCCGACTCCTCGCGGTTCTGGGACGTCGACACCTGGGAGCCGGGCACGTCGCCTCCGTCGTTCGACAAGCAGCCCCTACGCGACTGGCTGGAGGAGAGCGGCTGGGACAAGACACCACCGCCGCCCTTCCTGCCCATCGGCGTGGTGCGCGAGACGCAGGCCCGCTACCTGGCCGCCTATGAGCGGATCACCGGAAAGCCCTTCGCCACCTGGACCGGGAAGGCATGATCGGGTCATGAGATTTCCCGTGCTGGTGGAGGTGACGCTGCGTCCCGACGTCGCCGATCCCCAGGGGGCCACCATCGAGCGATCGCTTCCGGCTCTCGGGTTCGCCGGAGTGCAGGGCGTGCGGGTGGGCAAGGCCATCAGGTTCGGCATCGAGGCGCCCGACGAGGCCTCCGCCCGCTCCCAGGTCGACGAGCTGTGCCGCAGCTTCCTCACCAACCCGGTGATCGAGGACGCCCGGGTGACCATCGGATGAGGCCGGTGACGCGGTGATCTCCGTCGGCGTGATCGTGTTCCCCGGCTCCAATTGCGAGCACGACGTGGTCGAGGCCATCGGCGCTCTCGGGGGTGAGGCTCGCCTGGTGTGGCACGGCGACAATGCCCTCGGTGATGTCGATGCTGTCGTGCTGCCCGGCGGCTTCGCCCACGGCGATTACCTGCGACCGGGGGCCATCGCCCGGTTCAGCCCCATCATGGCCGATGTCGCCAGGTTCGTGGCCGGCGGCGGGCCGGTGCTGGGGATTTGCAACGGGTTCCAGATCCTGACCGAAGCGGGTCTTCTTCCCGGCGCTCTCCAGAAGAACCGTGGCCTGCGATTTCTCTGCTCCACCGTTGCCGTGCGCGTCGAGACGATTCAATCACCGTTGACAGCCCGCGCCTCCACCGGCACGGTGTTGCGCCTGCCGATCAACCACTTCGAGGGTAATTACACCTGTGACGCCTCAACCCTCGCTGAATTACGGGCCGACGACCGGGTGGTGTTGCGCTATCTCGACAACCCGAACGGCTCCACCGACGACATCGCCGCCGTCTGCTCGGCGGCCCGCAACGTGGTGGGCCTGATGCCTCACCCCGAACGGGCCGTCGACCCGCTCGGTGCATCGCAGGACGGAAGGCTCCTGCTGTCCTCGCTGTTGTCTGCGGCGGGCACCCGGGGTCTTCGACCCGCGCCCGCCCCTGCCGACGGGGACCCCTACCCCGTCGGCTCTGCTTGAGCTTTCAGCCGGAACTCAGTCCCCCCTGCGGATTCCGGCCCTGCGCAGGAGTGCGGCGTCGACGCCCGCCTCTCGCCACGCCGCGTAGGTGATGCCCTTGCGCTGCCCGTAGGAGGCGGCGGCGGCGACAAAGCCGTCCTCGAGAGCGGTCATGTCGACGACATTGTTGCTGGCGCCCAGTTCCGCGGAGAGATCCATTCGCTCCTGCACCAGGTGCACCCGGTTGAGTGGGTCGGCCGAGGGCAGATTCTTCTCGATGACGTCGAGACGCTTCTGCACCGACTCCTGGGTCCGCTTGCGGCCGCGCTTGGGACGATGCAGCTCGAGCGCTTCCAGGTAGCGACGGACGGCCCTTCCCTGCTCCCGGCCCTCGGCCAATGCAGCCTTGTGGGCGTCGGACATGGGTGTTCTTGATCGCTTCGTCTTGGGAGGCATTTCCCAATAGTGCAACGAAACCGAGGCGGGTTCAAGTTGCCCCCGCCATCGCGCAATTTCGGTACCTGCGCACCGCCTGGCCGGGCCGAGATCTGTCCCGGGCGTCGGGGCGTCCGGTACGGTGGCCCGGTGCCCGCTTCCGGACCCGCAACGTCGTCGGGCGCCGCTCGCCATCTCCACCGGGCCCTCGGCCTGACCGACGACGAAGCCGATTCCATCGACCGCATCCTCGGCCGCCCGCCCAACGA
>CAYTTL010000087.1:0-2049 GCA_964440725.1 uncultured Acidimicrobiales bacterium
ACTGCTGCTGACGCCGGGGGCGGGGGCCGGGCGCGACCAACCCTCGCTCGTGGCGGTGGAACGGGCCCTTGCGCCGGTCGTGGTGGAGCGGATGGACTTTCCCTCTCGCCTGGCCGGGCGTTCCAGCCCCGACCGGCCCGAGGTGCTCATCGCTGCGGTGCGTCGGGGGGCCGAAGCCCTGTCCGCCCGCACCTCCCTGCCGCCGGGCCGGCTGGTGCTGGGAGGCCGGTCCATGGGCGGACGCATGTGCTCCATGGCCGTGGCCGAGGGGCTCGATGCCCTCGCCCTGGTGCTCATCAGCTACCCGCTCCACCCGCCGGGCCGACCCGAGCGTCGGCGGACCGAGCACCTCGGTCGCCTCGAGGTGCCCTGCCTGTTCCTGAGCGGTACCCGCGACGCCTTCGGCACGCCGGAGGAGCTGGAGGACGCCACTGCGGCGATCCCCGGGCCCGTCACCCACGTATGGCTCGACGGTGGCGACCACGGCCTGCGCCGTCGCGATGACGAGGGGGCCGCCATCGTGCGCGACTGGGTGACCGCCCTGCCGTGACGGCCGACGTCGTGGTCACGGGGGCGGCGGGGGAAGGTCCTCGGGGTTCAGGTCCTCCAGTTCCCGGCGGGCCGTTTCGGGGTAGCGGGTGAGAACGAGCACGGCCACGAACGCCGGCCCGATGGCGAGGCAGGCCATGGCCGGGCCGATGCGCCCGAAGTAGTCGCTCAGCAGTCCTGCGGCCACGAGGCCGATGGCGCTGCCGCTGAGGGCACTCAAGGCCACGATGCCGTTGGCCCGGCCCCGCAGCGATGTCGGGAACAGCTCGGGCCCGTACACGCCGAGGGCGGGGATGGACGCGTTCGACACCGTCATGCCGGCCATGGCCCACACCCACGCGCTCCAGCCTTCGGAGAAGAAGAACATGACGGTGCACAGGGCCCCCGTGGCGATGCAGAAGGCGCCCACGCGGCGCCGACCGTGGGTGTCGGCCAGCCTGCCGCCGACGACGATGCCGATGACCGCAGGGCTGGCCGTGACGAGGGAGAACAGCCCGATCATGCTTCCGTCGAATCCCCGCTCCACCCGCAGGTACTGGTTGGCGAACTGTGACTGGGAGGCGAAGAACAGGTTGGTGAACAGCCCGCCCAGGGCCAGCAGCCACAGGCGCCGGCCGTGGCCCGCCATCGCGACCCGCCTGGTGGTGCGGGCCGTGTAGCGCCGGCTCTCGGGCAGGCGGCGGGCCACGCCGCCCAGCAGGGGCAGGGCACAGAGGGGCAGGACGTACAGCAGGCGCCATCCCCGGGTGCCCAGGTCGACCAGGCGCAGGCTGATGAGGCACAACGCGCCCCCGAAGCCGGCGGCCATGGCCAGCAGGCTCACGGCCCAGGCCCGGGACCCGGCGGGCATCTCCTCCGCCGCCATGATGGCCACCACCAGGGCCAGGGCGGTGGCGAAGGCCCGGGCCACGACCTGGCTGGCGGTGAGCCACCCGAGCGACGGCGCCAGGGCGCCGGTGACGGCCAGCGTGCAGCCGATGCCCACCGACCAGAGCAACACCACCCGGCGGCCCCGTCTGTCGGCCACCGACGCCACCACCAGGGCGACGAGTCCCCCCACTCGCACCACCGCGCCGGCGACGCCCTGGGCGGTGTCGCTCGTGCCGAACTCCTCGGCGGCGAAGGTGATGGTCTGGGTGAACACGGTGTTGAGGTAGCCGACCATGACGGCCACCAGGCCGAGGGTCCCCAGCACCGAGGCGGCCCGGGCGTCGAGGCGGGCGGGTGGCGCCCACCACGGCGGGTCCGGTCTCCCCGGCCGGGCCAGGGCCCGCCGGAACGGGAGGTAGAAGACCCACCAGAAGTACGGCACGGCGAGGGTGAACTCGACCGTCTGGGTGACGTGGTGGCGGTCTTCGCCGGCGTCGCCGGGCCCGAGCGGCCCTTGGAGCGGGGTGCCGGGCCCGAGCGGCCCTTGGAGCGGGGTGCCGGGCCCGAGCGGCCCATGGAGCGGGGTGCCGGGCCCGAGCGGCCCTTGGAGCGGGGTGCCGGGCCCGAGCG
>CAYTTL010000087.1:2149-10644 GCA_964440725.1 uncultured Acidimicrobiales bacterium
CCCGAGCGGCCCTTGGAGCGGGGTGCCGGGCCCGAGCGGCCCTTGGAGCGGGGTGTCGGAGCCGGTCGCCGGCGCCACGTCGACGGTTCGGGAGTAGGTGCGCACCGGTCCCTCGACGGCCTCGAAGCGGCCCCCCCCGCAGTCGCGCTCCAGGACCAGGTCGACGCGGGGCCGAAGGACCGCTTGCAACCCCTCGGCGTCGACGACCGACCGGGTTACGAGACGGGCCACGGCTCGCCGGTCATCGCCGGGAGCCTACGACGAGGGAAGACATCGCCTTCCGGCGGCGTTCTGCCATATATGGACCAGCCGACCCGCTCAGAGGGCCGCTCGGGCCCCAGGCCGGTAGTCTTCACCGCGGGAGGCTCGCGGTCGGGTGCGGCCGTGTCTCCCTCGGCACCGCCGGTGTCCGGTTCGTCGTCCGTTCCCGGGAGTGACATGGAAGCCCAGCTCATGGAGGCCATCGAAGCGATCCGCCCGGCCCTGCAGGCCGATGGGGGAGACGTCAACGTCGTGGGCCTCGACACCGAGACCGGCGTCGTCGAACTGGAGCTGGTCGGAGCGTGCGGCAGCTGCCCGGCGTCGACCATGACTCTCAAGGCGGGCATCGAGCGCATCCTCAAGGACCGGGTCGAGGGCATCACCGCGGTCAACGCCGTCGGCATGGACCCGGAGTTCTAGCCGACACCCTCCTCAGCGAGGCAACGGCCGGCGACCGGCGGGCGCTGGCCCGAGTTCTGTCATTGGTCGAACGGGGAGGCGACGAGGGACGGCGGGCGGCGGCCCTGGCGTTCGCAACATGCGGTGGCGCCCGCATCGTCGGCGTCACCGGCGCACCCGGAGCGGGCAAGTCGACCCTGGTGGCGGCCCTGGTCGGTCACCTCCGAGATCACGGCGAGCGGGTTGCGGTGCTGGCGATCGACCCGTCGTCGCCGGTGTCGGGCGGGGCGGTGCTCGGCGACAGGGTCCGGATGCAGGGCCGGGCCACCGACCCCGGCGTCTTCGTGCGGTCGATGGCCAGCCGCGGAGGGCGCGGCGGCCTGTCACCGGCTGCTCCCGACGCGGTCCGGGTGCTCGACGCCGCCGGGTGGCCCGAGGTGCTGGTCGAGACGGTCGGTGTGGGGCAGTCCGATATCGACGTGGGCCTGGTGGCCGACACGGTCGTGATGGTCGTCACCCCCGGGTGGGGCGACGGGGTGCAGGCGGAGAAGGCGGGCGTGCTGGAGATCGCCGACATCCTCGTGGTGAACAAGGGTGACCGACCCGGCGCCGGTGACGCCGCGCTCGTGCTCGCCGGCATGCTCGACCTGGTCCCGAGCCGCTCCGGGTGGCACCCGCCCGTCGTCGTCACGTCTGCGCTCCGTGGCCACGGAGTCGCCGAGCTGTGGGACGCGGTCGCCGCCCATCGGGCGTGGTCGGCCGAGCAGGACCGCCGTGAGGTCCGCCGCCGGGCCCGCCTGCTGGGCGAGCTTCGGTGGGTGATCGAGGCCCGAGGGGGATCGGCCGGCCTTCGCCTGTGCCACGGCCCGGTGTTCGACGAGGCATCGACGGCGGTCGCCGATGGCCGCCTCCACCCCGGCGTCGCAGCCGGCGCCGTGCTCGAGGGCGGTGGCCGGTAGCGGGCCGGGCGCCTACGTACCGAGAGTCCCCACGACGGTTCCGCAGCGGCCGCAGTAGACGAAGCGCACCAGGCCCGGGTCCTCTCCCTCGGGTCCCGATACTCGGACGAGCTTCGCCGCCGCGGTGTCGGCCAGGGAGGATCCGCAGTGGGAGCAGACGGGGTGGTGCTCCGCCGGCCCGGCGGCTTCCGCCGTCTCCGCCGGTGGGGCCTGGACGCCGGTCCCGGTCTCGCTCGGCGGGGGGCCCTCGCCGGACAGCCCCGACAGCAGCGCCATGACCTGGTCGTGCACGCGGGGGAGATCGGCACCCAGCTTGGCCAGCACCTGGGCGGCGACACCCTTGCCCTCGCGGATCAACCCGAGGAGGATGTGCTCGGTGCCGATGTAGTTGTGGCGCATCTGGAGGGCTTCGCGCAGCGACAGCTCCAACACCTTCTTCGACCTGGCGGTGAAGGGGAGGTGGCCGGCGGGCGTCGAGGTTCCCCGGCCGATGGTCTCCCGGACCTGAGAGCGCACACCGTCGAGGGAGATGCCGAGTTGCGTGAGGGCCTGGGCGGCAATGCCCTCTCCCTCGTGGATCAACCCGAGCAGCAGGTGCTCGGTGCCGATGTAGTCGTGATCGAGCAGGCGCGCCTCTTCCTGGGCCATGACCACGACCCGTCGCGCACGGTCGGTGAAGCGTTCGAACACCCCGGCCGATGCTAATGGGGGTCGGCGGGGCGGCCTACGGCGAGGCGATCCCGCCCACCTCGGAGAAGGCGATCAAATCCGGATGGTCGGGGACGACTCGTACCGACCAGCCGTAGCGTCCCGCCCGGGTGCAGGCGAAGGAGGTGCCGAACCGGTAGCGGCCCTGGCCGTCGACGGGGCCCTGGGCGGCCATCGGGGCCACGGCCGCCTCGACGATCTCGCCGGTGGGAGTCACCGGGCCATGGAGGAGCTGCACCTCGACGTCGGATGGCGCCAGCCGCCCCAGGATGGCGGTGACCTCGACGGTGCGCACCTCTCCCGTCTGAGCGGGGGCGCCGTCGGCTTCGACCTCCTGCACGGCCACGCCGCTCCACTCGCCCCGGACCCTGGCCTTCCAGGATGCGAGAGCGCGCGCCCGGGCATGGCCGTCGCTCTCCAGTGCCACGCGGCGCGCCGCCGCCGGCTCGTACATGTCGGTGACGTAGTCGCGCACCATGCGGCTGGCCACGACGAACGGCCCGAGCGACAGCAACGACGAGCGGACCAGCGACAACCACCGGGTGGGGACTCCGTCGCCTCCCCGCTCGTAGAACGCCGGCACGATCTGGCGCTCCAGCAGATCGAACAGGCTTCCGGCCTCGGCCCGGTCGCGGCGCTCGATGTCGCCGTCGTTCTCCGCCGAGGCGATGGCCCAGCCGTTGGTGCCGTCGTAGCACTCGTCCCACCAGCCGTCGCTCACCGAGCAGTTGAGGGCGCCGTTGAGGGCGGCCTTCTCGCCGCTCGTACCGCAGGCCTCCAGCGGCCGCCGGGGGGTGTTGAGCCACAGGTCGCAGCCCTGGTACAGGGAGCGGGCCACGGCGATGTCGTAGTCCTCGAGGAACACCACCCGGTGACGGATGCGGGGCTGGCGGGAGAACTGCACCACCTGACGGATCATGTCCTTGCCCAGTTCGTCGGCCGGGTGGGCCTTGCCCGCGAACAGCAGCTGCACCGGCCGGTCGGCCGCCAGCAGCAGTGCGGACAGCCGCTCGGGTTGGGACAGGAGCAGCGTGGCCCGCTTGTAGGTGGCGAACCGCCGGGCGAACCCGATGGTGAGGGCCTCGGGGTCGAGGACGTGATCCGCCCAGTCGACGGCGGGGTCGGCGGTGTCGGTGGCAGGGCCGGCGACGTGGTGGGCCACCAACGACGAGCGCAGGCGTCGGCGGGAGAACTCGACCAGACGGTGCCGGGCCTGGCGACGGGCCGTCCACAGCTCGACGTCGGCGACGGAGCCGATTCCCGCCCACGCCTCGGCCCCGCCTTCGGCCCATCCCGGACCGACGTGGCGCCGGAACAGGTCTCCCATCTCGTCGGACACCCAGCTACGGCCGTGCACGCCGTTGGTGACCGACCCGATGGGTATCTCGTGCTCGGGTACGCCGGGCCAGAGCCCGGCGAAGATGCGACGGCTGACGTGACCGTGAAGGGCCGACACGCCGTTGGCGAACCCGGCCAGTCGCAGCCCCATCACCGCCATGTTGAACGGGGCGTCGGAGGGCTGGCCCGGCTCCTGGCCCAGGGCCATCAGCGTGTCGAAGGACACCCCGAGCTCGTCGGCCCACGAGGCGAAGTACCGCTCCATCAGGTGACGGCCGAAGCGGTCGATGCCCGCAGGCACAGGTGTGTGGGTGGTGAAGATGGTGCCGGCCCGCACCGCCTCGATGGCCTCCACGAAGGTCAGCCCGTCGTCGTGGATGTGGCGGCGGATGCGTTCGAGGCCGAGGAAGCCGGCGTGGCCCTCGTTGGTGTGGAACACCTGGGGGCTGACGCCCGTGAGCTCGAGGGCCCGCACCCCCCCGACGCCGAGCAGGATCTCCTGGCGCAGGCGGTGCTCGGTGTCGCCGCCGTAGAGGCGGTCGGTGACGTCGTGGGACTCCTCGTCGTTGCCCTCGACGTGGGTGTCGAGCAGGAGCAGCGGCACCCGGCCCACCTGGGCCCGCCAGATGCGGGCCAGGAGAGGGCGCCCGGCCTGGTCGACGGTGACCAGGCCCCCGTCGTGGGGGGTGAGGGCCATGGCGTGGGGGTCCTGGTCGACGTAGCGCTGCTCCTGCCAGCCGTCGGCCGCCAGCTCCTGGCGGAAGTACCCCTGGCGGTAGAGGAGGCCGACACCCACGAGGGGGACACCGAGGCCGCTCGCCGCCTTGAGGTGGTCACCGGCCAGCACGCCGAGGCCGCCGGAGTACTGGGGCAGGGCCTCGGCGATGCCGAACTCGGGGGAGAAGTAGGCGACGCTCCGTAGCCGGTGGTCGCCCTGCTGGAACCACAGGTCGGCTCCGAGGTGGCGCTGAAGGTCGGTGGAGGCGGCGGCCAGGAGGGTGATGAACCCCGCGTCGGCGGCGAGGGCGTCGAGGCGGTCCGGACCCACCATGCGCATCAGGGCCAGGGGATCGTGGCCGCTGGCCTCCCACGCGTCGGCGTCGACAGCCTTGAACACGGCCTGGGCCGTGGGGTCCCACGCCCATCGCAGGTTCAGCGCCAGTTCGTGGAGGGGCGCCAGAGCCTCGGGGATCCGGGGTCGGACGGTGAAGCTGCGCAAGGCCTTCATCAAGGCGCAGACGCTACCGCACGGCGATTTGCGGTAGGGCCGGCTAACGCGGCTCGGAGAGCACCTCCGGCACGTAGCCGGCGGGATCGGCGGGAAGGCCGTCGCGGACTCGGACCTGCTCGAGCTCGTTGATCTCGATCTGCTGGTTTCTCGCCATTCGCGCCGCCAGGTCGCGCACGAAATCCCACTTGGCGTGGGTGGCGGCGTACTCGGCCATGTGAACCCCGCCCCGGTGATGGTCCTTCATCAAAGCGACGAACAGGGCGTCGGCGTCCCGGCCCTGCGCATCGTCCAGGGCGGCGAGCTCGGCCTCGCTGGCCAGGCCCGGCATCTCGTCCACTTCCACGGGCATGCCCATCCACTCCATGGCGACCAGCCGCAGGTTGTCTCGCGGATGGTCCCAGTTGGCGAGCTGTTGCTCCATGATCCCGACCTCGTAGGACTGAGAGGTGAGGATCTCGCCGGCGATCGCCAGGACGTTCCTCTCCGCGCCCCTCTCGAGCTCGAGGGTGGCCATGGTGACCGCCTGGCGGTGGTGAGCGACCATGTCGTAGAGGAACCCGACGTCGACCGACTCCCGTCCCGGGTGGCCGGGCGGCCGGGAGCCCAGGATGTACCCCACCGACCCGGCGAGGTACAGCAGGGCGACCATGAGCACGACGAACTGCCGGCGCGTCGGCGGCGGCACCCGGCGGCGGCGCCCGGCGGGCGGCTCCTCGGTCCCGGTGTCGTCGTGGGCGGTACCCGCCGCGGTCACCTCTCCTGGCACCCGACTACCGTAGGTGGAGATGACCGGTCGGATCGTGATCGACGATCTACGGCCCCGGACCCCCGGCAGCGACCATCCCGCGAAGACGATCGTGGGAGCGGCCGTACGGGTGTCGGCCGATATCTTCCGCGACGGCCACGCCGTCCTCGCTGCCCGCGTCCGTTGGCGCCCGGTGAACGACCCCAAGTGGCTGCACGCCCCCATGGTCGAGCTGGGCAACGACCGCTGGGAGGCGGTGATCGAGCCGTCGGCCCTCGGCCTGCACACGTTCGTGGTGGAAGCCTGGACAGATCTGTTCGCCACCTGGCGCCGCGACGTGGCCCTCAAGCACGACGCCGGACAGGACATCGGGCTGGAGCTGGAGGAGGGCGCCCACATCCTCTCCACCCGGGTGTCCCAGGCGGCCCCGGACGACCAGGACCTGCTCACCACCGCGGCCGCCGTCCTCCGTGACGACACCCGGGCCGTGGCCGAGCGACTGGCCCCCGCCCTCGAGGAGGCGGCCGGCGCGGCCCTGGCCGACGTCCCGGACCCCCGCGACCTCACCGAGAGCCGGCCCTACGGCCTGTGGGTCGACCGGGAGCGGGCCCTGGTCGGTGCCTGGTACGAGTTGTTCCCCCGATCCGTTGGCGGCCTGCGGGCCGCGGCCGACTCCCGACTGCCGGCGGTGGCCGCCATGGGATTCGACGTTGTCTACGTCCCACCCGTCCACCCCATCGGCCGGGCCCACCGCAAGGGGCCCAACAACACGCTCACCGCCGGGCCCGACGACCCGGGCAGCCCCTGGGCCATCGGGTCCGCCGACGGCGGCCACACCGCGGTCGCGCCCGAGCTCGGCACCCTCGCCGACTTCGACCACTTCGTGGCCAGGGCCGCCGAGCTGGGCATGGAGGTGGCCCTCGACTACGCGCTCCAGTGCTCGCCCGACCACCCCTGGGTCGCCGAGCACCCCGAGTGGTTCCACCGGCGGCCGGACGGGTCCATCCGGTACGCCGAGAACCCGCCCAAGAAGTACGAGGACATCTATCCCATCAACTTCTGGCCCGAGTCGCCACGGCGGTCCGGCGACGCAGGCCAGCACGCCGCGCGCGACGAGCTGTGGCAGGCGTGCCTGGAGATCGTCGAGTTCTGGATCGGCCACGGCGTACGCATCTTCCGGGTCGACAACCCCCACACCAAGCCGATCGCCTTCTGGGAATGGCTCATCCCCGAGATCCGCGACGCCCACCCCGACGTGGTGTTCCTGGCCGAGGCGTTCACCCGACCGAAGGTCATGGCCAAGCTGGCCGAGGTCGGCTTCAGCCAGAGCTACACCTACTTCACCTGGCGCACGGGCAAGGAGGAGCTGGCCGAGTACCTGCTCGAGGTGTCGTGTGGTCCGAAGGCCGACTACATGCGCCCGAACTTCTGGCCCAACACGCCCGACATCCTCGCCGGCCCGTTGCGCAACGGCCCTCCCTCGGCGTTCCGGCTGCGGCTGGTACTGGCCGCCACCATGGTGCCGTCCTACGGCATCTACAGCGGCTACGAGCTGTACGAGAACGACCCGGCATCGGTCGCCAACGAGGAGTACCTGTTCTCGGAGAAGTACCAGCTGAAGGATCGTGACTGGGACGTCGCCGACTCGCTGGTCCCGCTGGTCACCCGCCTCAACGAGATCCGCCGCCGCCATCCGGCGTTGGCCGTGCTGGGCAACGTCGCCGTCCATCCCACCCACAGCCCCGACCTGCTGGTGTGGTCGAAGCACACCGACGACCGCTCCGACGTGGTCGTCGTCGTCGTCAATCTCGATCCCCACGCCCCCCACGACGACACCCTGTCGCTCGACCTCGAGCTCCTCGGCCTGCCGTGGGACGAGCCCTACGAGGCCCACGACGAGCTCACCGGTGCCACCTACACGTGGCACGGGCCCCACCCCTACGTGCGCCTCGACCCCGCCACCGGTCCCGCCCACGTGCTGTCACTGCGTTCGGCCACGCCTGTATCCGTCCACGCGCCATGACCCGTGCCATGGACGGCTGGTACCAGCGGAGCGTGTTCTACGAGGTCTCCGTGCGGGGCTTCAACGACGCCAACCACGACGGCACCGGAGACATCGCCGGTCTCATCGACAAGCTCGACTACCTCCAGTGGCTCGGCGTCGACTGCCTGTGGCTCCTCCCGTTCTACAAGTCGCCGTTGCGCGACGGCGGCTACGACATCAGCGACTACTTCTCGATCCTGTCCGAGTACGGCGACCTGGCCGACGCCGTCGAGCTGGTGGAGCAGGCCCACCGCCGGGACATCCGCATCATCACCGACTTCGTGATGAACCACACCAGCGATCAGCACCCGTGGTTCCAGGAGTCACGCCAGAACCGCACCAACCCCAAAGCCGACTGGTACGTGTGGACCGACGACGACCAGAAGTGGTCCGAGGCCCGCATCATCTTCGTCGACACCGAGCGCTCCAACTGGTCCTGGGACCCCCAGCGCCAGCAGTACTACTGGCACCGGTTCTTCTCCCACCAGCCCGACCTCAACTTCGCCAACCCCGAGGTCCAGCAGGCCATGATCGACGCCATCCGCTTCTGGCTCGACATCGGCCTCGACGGCTTCCGCCTCGACGCCGTTCCCTACCTCTACGAGCGCGACGGCACCGACGGCGAGAACCTGCCGGAGACCCACGAGTACCTCACGCGCATGCGCAAGGAGATCGACTCCACCCACCCCGGCACCGTGCTGTTGGCCGAGGCCAACCAGTGGCCCGCCGACGTCGTCGACTACTTCGGGGACGGTGACGAATGCCACATGTGCTTCCACTTCCCGCTCATGCCGCGCATGTTCATGGCCA
>CAYTTL010000088.1:0-10516 GCA_964440725.1 uncultured Acidimicrobiales bacterium
GGGTGATCGTCACGCCGGCGCCGGGCGAGCCCGGCAAGATGCCGTTCTGGCACGGTGACGGCGTCGGGCGCCCGGCCGAGCTGGGCCGGGCCATCGGGGCCTTCCTCCGCCAGGTCGACGGCTGGTCCGACGAGCGCCTGGCCGACGAGTGCTCGCTCGACCCCCTCGCCCTGGGCAACCTGCGGGCCTACCTGGCCGAGGAGCGGGCCGTCACCGGGGTGCTGCCCACCGATCGTCAGGTGGTGGTCGAGCGGTTCCGCGACGAGCTGGGCGACTGGCGCATCTGCATCCTGTCGCCCCTCGGCGGGCGGGTCCACGCCCCGTGGGCCCTCGCCATCGAGGCCAAGGTGCGCCAGCGCCTCGGCGTCGAGGTGCAGACCATCTGGAGCGACGAGGGCATCGTGGTGCGCCTGCCCGAGGCCGACGAGGCACCGCCGCTGGAGTCGATCGTCGTCGAGCCCGAGGAGGTCGACGACCTGGTGGTGGCCGAGCTGGCCAACAGCGCCCTGTTCGCCGCCCGCTTCCGCGAGAACGCGGCGCGGGCCCTCCTGCTACCGCGGCGCCGTCCCGGCTCCCGCACGCCGCTGTGGCAGCAGCGCCAGCGCGCCGCCGACCTGCTCGCCGTGGCGTCGCGGCACGGCTCGTTCCCGATCCTGCTCGAGACCTACCGCGAGTGCCTGCGCGACGTGTTCGACCTGCCTGCCCTGGTCGACCTCATGACCGCCATCCGGGCCCGCACCGTGCGGCTGGTGGCGGTCGACACCGCCCGCCCGTCGCCGTTCGCCTCGTCGCTGGCCTTCGCCTACGTGGCCAACTTCCTCTACGACGGCGACGCCCCCTTGGCCGAGCGCCGGGCCCAGGCCCTCACCCTCGACCGCGACATGCTGGCCGAGCTGCTGGGCGCCGAGGAGCTGCGCGAGCTCATCCATCCCGACGCTCTCGACGCCCTCGAGGACGACCTCCAGTCGCTCGACCAGCGGAGATGGGCCCGCAACGCCGACGAGGCCGCCGACCACCTCCGTCGCCTGGGCGACCTCACCCGTCAGGAGCTGGCCGCCCGCTCGGTGGGCGATTTCGCCGACGCCCTGCTGGAGGCCCGTCGGGCGGTCGAGGTCCGCATCGCCGGCGAGCCCCGCCTCATCGCCGCCGAGGACGCCGGTCGCTATCGGGACGCCCTCGGAGTGGTGCCGCCCCCCGGCCTGCCCGACGTGTTCCTCGAAGTCGTCGACGATCCCATGGGCTCGCTGCTGGGTCGGTGGGCCCGCACCCACGGTCCGTTCGTCACCGACGAACCCGCCCGGCGGTTCGGCCTGCCCACGGGCGCGGTCGAGGGCCTGCTGGCCCGACGCGCCGACGCCGGCCTGCTGCTGCGGGGCGAGTTCCGCCCGGGCGGCTCGGGCACCGAATGGTGCGACCCCGACGTGTTGCGGTCGCTGCGCCAGCGGTCGCTGGCCGCTCTGCGCAAGCAGGTCGAACCCGTCGAGTCCGCGGTCCTGGCCCGCTTCCTTCCCGCCTGGCAGGGCGTCGGGTCAGAAGGTCGTGGCGGCATCGATCGGCTGTACGAGGTGGTGTCGCAACTCCAGGGCGTGGCCATCCCCGCGTCGGTACTCGAGCGCGACGTGCTCCCCGCCCGGGTGGCCGAGTACTCGCCCCGGCTCCTCGACGAGCTGGCCGCCGCGGGGGAGGTGGTGTGGGTGGGTGCCGGCCCCCTCGGCGCCGACGACGGCAAGGTCATGCTCTTCCTGCGCGACCGGGCTCCGGCCCTGCGGCCCCTGACCGCCACGTCGGCCGAGCGACCCGGTTCGCCCGAGCACGACCGCATCCGCGAGACCTTGAGCCGGCGGGGCGCCTGCTTCTTCCGGGAGCTGGCAGGGCCCGGCGACAAGGCCTCACTCGAGGCCCTGTGGGACCTGGTGTGGGCCGGCGAGGTCACCAACGACTCCTTCGCCCCGGTGCGGGCTCTGGCCGGCGGTGGGTCACGTCGCCGCACCCGTTCCCGTACCGGCCGGCCCCACCTGGGCTCGCTCAGCGCGCTGGGGCCACCCCGCGCCCAGGGCCGGTGGTCGCTGGTCGACGCCGATCTGCCGTCCGATCACGTGAGCCCCACCCAGCGGTCCCACACGCTGGCGTCGGTGCTGCTCGACCGTCACGGCGTCGTCATGCGCGAGGCGGTGCGCAGCGAAGGCCACCCGGGCGGATTCGCCGCCGTCTACGCCGTGCTCCGGGCCATGGAGGACTCGGGTCGCGTCAGGCGGGGCTACTTCGTGGCCGGCATGGGTGGGGCCCAGTTCGCCCTACCGGGTGCGGTCGACCGCCTGCGGGCCGGGCGCGATCGCGCCGCCGACGACACCCTCGTCCTGGCCGCCACCGACCCGGCCAACGTCTACGGCCTCACCCTGCCGTGGCCCGTCTCCGGTCCGCGCCGGGTGGCCGGCGCCTACGTCGTCCTGGTAGGAGAGACGGCCGCCCTCTACGTCGAGCGGGGGGCACGGGGCCTGATCGCCCTTCGCCCCTTCGACGGCACCTGGGAGGAGCAGGCGGTGTCGGCCCTCGACGAGCTGGTCACCAGCGGGCGCATGCGCCGCCTGGCCGTCGAGCGCTTCGACGACGCACTCGACCCGATCCTGCGGGCCGCCGGGTTCGTGCCGTCGCCCCGAGGCCTCGTGCGCTACGGGTAGGCCCCGCCCACCACCACACACCAGCGGCGCACGCCGGCCACCGGTTACGATCCCGCCGCACGGCGAGTAGGGAGTGGGGCGGTGAGGGCTCAGCGGTGAGCGTGACCACCAAGGCTTCCCAGGACGACACGGCGTCCCATCGCGAGCGGGAGGGCCTCGGGCCGGTCGCGCGCCATCCCAGCGACGTCTTGCGGGTCATCATCGGCACGGCCCTTCTCCTGGTCGGCGTGCTCGCCGCCAGGGAGGCCGCCGGCAGCGAGCTGCAGGAGCACTTCTTTCGCTTCGTGAAGGCATTCCCTCATTTCCTGCACCGACCGGCCACGGTGATCGTCGCCGTGCTCATCGCCTTTCCCCTCGTGGCCGTGGTCCTGATGCTGGCGCTGCGGATGCCGCGCGGCGCGGTGACCGTCGGGCTGGCCGTGGCGGTGGCGCTGGGGCTGGTCTGGTTGGTCGCGGAGCTGGCGGGCGACTCCGCCGGTGTGCTGCGGTTGAGCCCGCCTCCCCGCGACGCCGACGGCTTCCCGATCAACACCTTTCCGTCTCTCGGGATGGCCGTCACCGTGGCCGCGGTGACGGGGTGTGCGCCCTTCATCGCCCGGGCGCTGCAGCGCGTCGGCTGGACACTGACGGTGTTGGCGGTCCTGGCCCTGGTGTTCCTGGGTCGAGCCTTCGCCATCGACGTTCTGGCCGGCTTCGTGATCGGCTGGATCGCCGGATCGATCGCCCGCCTCGTCATCGGAGCCCCCATCCGGCGCCTCGGAGCGGCTCGCCTCATCGAGGGCCTGGCCGAGCACGGCTTCCCGGTCAGCGACGCCCGACCCGTCTCGGCCGATGCTCGGGCATCGGTGCCGTACCTGCTCACTCGCGACGACGGAGAGACCTTCTTCATGAAGGAGGTGACGAACGAGAATCGCGATGCCGACCTGCTGTTCAAGATGTACCGGTCCCTGGCCTATCGGGGGCTCGAGGACGAGGAGCCCTTCCTCCACCCGAAGCCGGCCGTCGAACACGAGGCGTTCGTGTCATTGCTCGCCGGGCAAGCCGGCGTGCGGACCCCCCGCCCGCGCCTGGCCGCGGCCGTCGGCCACGGCGTCGCCGTGCTCGTGCAGGACCGCGTCGACGCCCGCGGACTCGACGACATGTCCGCCGACGAGATCTCGTCGGAGACCATCGACGACATGTGGGGCCAGGTGGCCCGGCTGCGCCAGGCGGGCATCGCCCACCGCGACCTGCGACTCGGCAACATGATGGTCGACGCCGAGGGGCGGGCCTGGCTCATCGACTTCGGGTTCGCCGAGAACGCCGCCAGCCGGCGACGCCTGGCCCAGGACGTCTCGGAGCTGCTGGCGTCACTCGCCAGCATCGTCGGCGTGGAACGGGCGCTCGGTCCCGCCGTCGCCGCCCTCGGCCCCGACGCCGTCGGCGCCGCCGTGCCGTTCCTCCAACCGGCGGCGTTGTCGGGGGCCACGCGCTCCGCCCTCAAGAAGCAGGCGGGCGTGCTCGACGAACTGCGGACGGCGACGGCGGCGGCCGCCGGCATCCCCGAACCGAAACTCGACCACATCCAACGGGTCCATCTCGCCCGGCTGCTCGAGGTCGTGGTCCTCTTCCTGTCGGTCTACCTCCTGCTGCCGGAGGTGGCCGACCTGTGGGACAACAAGCACATCCTGGCCGATGCCCGATGGGAACTGGTCGTCCTGGCCGTGCTCGCGTCGGCGGGAACCTACGTCTTCGACGCCGCCGAGCTGCGGGCGGCATCGGTGGCCTCCATCGGCTTGTGGCAGACGGCCCAGGCACGGCTGGCGGCCAGCTTCGCCAACCGGTTCGCCCCCGCCGGGCTCGGCGGAGCGGCGGTGACCATCCGCTATCTCCAACGGTCGGGCTCCGACCTCACGACGGCAACGGCCACCTACGGGCTCAGCGGGCTGGCCGGGGCGATCGTCCCCATGCTGGTGACGCTGCTCTGCGCGGTGCTCGCCGGCCAGGGCGATCCCATCGACTTCTCCGGCGACGTCCTGCCCAAGGTCCTGCTGGCGGTGGGGGTGGTGCTGGCCCTCCTCGGGCTCATCTGGTTCGTCCCGGCGCTCCGCAAGCGCGTGCTTCCACCGATCATCGGGGCCTTCCGCAATCTTCGTCAGGTCTTCCGCTCACCAGGGCGGGCCATCCAGCTCTTCGGCAGTCAGCTCGGCGTCACGTGCCTGTACGTCGCCGCCTTCGTGTTCAGCTGCCGCGCCTTCAGCATCTCCACCCCAACGGCCCTGCTCGGGTTCCTGTACCTGACAGGCTCGACCGTCGGATCGGCGTCGCCCACGCCCGGCGGCCTCGGCGCCGTCGAGGCTCTCCTCATCGGTGCGCTCATCTCCGTCGGCGTCGACAAGGCGGTGGCGGTGGCGGCGGTGCTGACGTTCCGCCTCGCCACCTTCTGGCTGCCGGTCCCGTTCGGCGCCTGGTCCCTGGCCACGTTGCGCAAGGCCGGCCGTCTGTAGGTTCCTCGGGCCCGTCAGGCCTGGCCGACCGACGTGCGCCTGAGCGACGTCACCTTGCAGGTAGGCGCCTCGTTGGTGCTGGTCACCCCGGTGATCGTCCAGTTGCCGGTCGTCGCCGGTTCCACATCGCCGACGTTGGTGACGCCCTCGGAGACGCGGTCGCCGCGGCTGTCGTAGAAGCTGACCCGAACGACGAAGGTGCTGGTCTCCGACGAGGTGTTCACCACCGTTCCCTGGGCCGTGGGCTGGCCTCCACCGGGACCGACGGCGCACGTGAGGACGGTCGCGTCCGCCGTACTCGTGCTCGTTCCGCAACCGGCGATCAGGCCGGCAGCCATCACGACGGCCACGGCACCAGCGACACCTCGCCTCGTCACGGGAACCCGTCCTCCTGTGTCTCGCGTAGGCCCACCCTATTGCCGCCGGCGGCGGCAGGCTCAGGTCTCTCGGGCCGACTCCGGCTCCAGGCCCTCCATGGGTTCCACGGGCGGTCGGCCCCGTTCGACGCGCCAGATGCTGAACGCCGCGGTCGACGCCGCCAGCCACGCCAGCCCGAGCACGTACCCGCCCAGCACGTCGCTGATGTAGTGGACGCCCAGGGCCAGGCGCGTGAACCCGACGGCGAGCACGACCACGACGGCGGCACCGACCACGACCACCCGCCACCGGCGGGCGATGACCGGGAGGAACACGAGGAGCAGGGCTCCGTAGACCACCGTCGACGACATGGCGTGGCCCGAGGGGAAGCTCTTGCCGAACGCCGTCGCCACCGGGTCGACCAGAGACGGCCGGGACCGGCTCACCGCCACCTTGACCGCGCTGTCGAGCAGGCCGCCGAGGGCGGTGGTCACCACCAGGAACACGGCGAGCCGTGGCGAATGGCGCCGCCAGAGCACCACGGTGGCCACCGCCACCACGATGTAGAACAGCACGGGGTCACCCAGCTGGGTGACGATCTTCAACCACCGCACCGCTCCCGGTGAGTCGACGGCCCAGCCGTGGAGGTCCCGGGCGGCCGAGGTGTCGACGCCCACGAGCCAGCCGTCGCGCACGACCTGGTCGAGCAACCACCCGAAGGGAATGGCAACGAGCAGGAAGGCGACGGCGAACAGGGTGACCCGCAACCCGTAGCGCTCTTCCGGGTCGAGGCGCCGCCGCCACACCGACCGCACGTCGGTCACGTCTCGGGGACGTAGACGACCAGGGGCTCATCCGCCTTGGCGATCGTGAACTCCTCGGAGCCGTCGAAGGTCTCGCCGTCGCGGGCGAGCCGGAGCTTTCCCGCCAGCGACTTCACGTGGACCTGGCGCGTGAAGCGCTGCTCGTAGGCACCGCAGGCGCCCAGGCGACCGGTCATCACCGAGAAGATGAGCCGGGACCTCGACCACGGATGGGTGCCGTCGACGATGCGGATGTCGAGTTCACCGTCGGCGAGGCACGGACGCCAGCTGGGGGCGAAACCGGGCGGATCGTAGCGGCAGTTCCCGACGAACATCATCCAGATCTTCCGGCGCTCGCCGTCGATCTCCATCTCGACCGGCTTGGTGCGGCGCATCACCGAGAAGAGCGAGACCACCACCGCCGGCCACTTGCCGATCTTGTCCTCGAGCTTCTCGCGGGCGTCGACCAGCTCCACGTAGCCGCCGATGCTGGCCGTGTTGACGAAGCCCTGCCCGTCGATCAGGGCTCGGTCGACGGCCACCGCCTGCCCCTCGCTCACCGCCCTGGCGGCGTCGGCCACCGACGCCACCCCGAGGGCCAGGGCGAAGTGGTTGAGGGTGCCGGCGGGCACGACCAGCAGGGGCAGGTTGCGCTCGGCGGCCACGGCGGCGGCGGCGTTGATCGACCCGTCGCCCCCGGCCACGCCGATGGCGCACCCGCGCTCGGCGGCGTCGGACAGGGCGGCCAGCAGATCGCCACCTTCGTCCAGCTCGACGATCTCCGCCTCGGGCAGCTCCTCGCGCAGCTCCTCTGCCACCCGCCCGCTCGACCCGGCGGACGGGTTCACCACGATCACCAGGCCCCGGCCCTGCGGTGACGGTTCCACGTCCATGCGCCTGGGGGCCTCGCCCGTCGTCGCCGGCTCGTGCGGTGCCACCGGCCACAGCCGGCGGGTGACCAACCCCGCCCCGACCCCGACGAGGGCGCCGCCGAGCACGTCGGACGGGTGATGCACGCCGGTGTGGACGCGGGAGTACCCCACGACCGCGGCGAGGGCGGCCAGCGGCCCGGCCAGGCCCGGCAGCTCCTGGCCGGCGCCCGTGGCAAAGGCGAAGGCGCTGGCGGCTTGGCCCGAGGGAAATGACGAGCCCGCGGCGTCCGGGAACTCGGCGAGGCGGCTCACCCAGAAGGAGGGCGGCGGGCGGCGGCGGCGGGTCATCAGCTTCATCGGTCCGTTGGCCACCGCCGACGCCAGCCCGACGGCGAACAGGCCCCGCAGGGCGGCGCGGCGGCCGAATCGGTCGCCTCCGACCGCCAGCAGCACCGCAGCGGCCAGCCACAGCACCGACCTGTCCGCCGCCCGGCTCACCCGCAGCAGGACCCTGCCCGTGCCCAGCGACAGCCGCGGTGTCCGTCGGTGAACCACCTTGTCGATCCGTCGAAGAGGTCTCACGGCTCGACGGTCCGGTAGCGGGCCTCGGCGAAGGAGTACACGCCGTAGGCCGCCAGCCCGAGTGCCACCGCCAACAGCAGCTCGGGACCGAAGGAGCGTTCGGCCAGGCGCTTGAGGGTCCCGTCGATCCCCACCGCCTGGTTGGGGTCGTGCTGGAGGGCGGCGTTGATGAGGAAGAGGCCGATCATCGAGAACACGATCATGCGGGCCATCATGCCGACAGTTCCGAACCCGATGATCCACCGGCGTTCTGCGGTCCCCATCTCCGTGGCCTTCAGCCGCTTGCGGAACTTCTGGGCCAGGCCCCGCCAGCCCACGTAGATCCCGCCACCGATGACGACCAGGCCCGTGAGCCCCACCAACCAGGGACCGGCCGGCCAGTCGAGCACCCGGGCCGTCCAGTCGGCCTGGGCTTCGTCGGAGCCCGACGTCCTGCTCGACCAGATGAACAGTTGCACGGCGCTGACGAAGAACGCGGTGTAGAGCAGCCCACGCGCCGCGTAGCCGAGCCGCTTCAGCTTCGCCTTGGACGACCCGGGGTCTTCGTCGCGGGGGCCGACGATGGCTTCCACGAACCGCCACAGGGCGTAGCCACCGAGACCGACGGCCACGATCAGCACCAGAAGCCGCCCCAGCGGCTGGCGGGCCACGGCCTGGAGCGCTCCCTGCTTGTCGGCCCGCTCGTCGCCGTGACCCCGCGCCACCTGGACAGCCAGGGCGGCGACGACCAGGTACAGCACGCCGCGCGTGGCCAGCCCCGCCCGCGCCAGACCCTCGAGCCAGTCACTGTGCGACGCCCGCTCGGCTGCATCCTGGGACCGCTCTTTGACGTCGGGCACCTACGAGCCGGTCTCCATGATGGGGGTGTCTCCGCCCATTCTGCCTCTCAAACGGGGGGCGGTGGGACGCTGCCGTCGCCCCCCGGGCCCATCCGGGCCACGACCGCGAGGTAGCGCGCCGACGAGCGCAGCGGGGCCAGGTCGGGGTCGTCGTCGACGAGGCCGGGCTCGGCCAGGCCGGCGTCGGCGGCCCGCTCGAGCCAGTCGAGGGCATCGTCGGGCTTGCCCGCCCGGGCCCAGCTGCAGGCCACGTCGTAGGCCACATGGGCGGGCTGCTCGGGACCGGCGTCGAAGGCACGCTGGCCCACCAGGGCCGCCTCCGGGAAACGGCCGGCGGCGTGGAGGTGGGACTGCAGGTGGACGAGGGCGTCGACGCCGGCGGCGGGGGAGGCGAGCAACCGGTCGGCGAGCTCCTCGACGAGCCCGGTCCGGCCCACACCCTCGGCCACGATGATGCTCCACGGGCCCGACTGGCTCCGACCGAAGGCCTCGACGAAGGCGTCGAGGGCCTCCGGGGTGCGGCCCGCCTCGAGGGCCAGCAGCCCGGTGAGGAAGCCGTTGGGGGTCACGCCCGATGGCATGTCCTCGAGGACGGAGGCCGCCGCCGAGGCACCGTCGGTGGAGTACCGGGCCCACGCCTTGAGCTCCACCGCCGAGGCGACCACCTCGGGCACCGGCGCCGGCGTGGTGGCGAGTACACCGTCGGCCGCGGCGACGGCGGCGTCGGGATCGTTGGCCAGGAGGGCCTGGTACCCCAGCACGAGCGGCTGGCGCTGGCGGGTCAGGCGCTCCTGGCGGAACGAGGCGTAGTTCGTGGCGATGAAGAACAGGGCGAAGAGGGCACCGAACACGTACCCCACCTGGTAGGCGTAGATGGCGGCGGCGCCGGCCACGGCGATCGACACCTTGTAGGCCAGCAGCTGGCCGTCCTCGCCCTTGAACCGGCGCAGGACCGACGCCGCCACCTGGCCCCCGTCGAGGGGCAGAACGGGCAGGAGGTTGACGACCGACCAGGCGATGTTGACGAACACCAGCAGTCGCCGCGAGATGTCCCAGACCGAGTTCCCGCCGGAGTCGGGGATCAGAAGGGCAGGCACGCCGAGGAGCAGGAGGGCGCTGAGGGGCCCGGCCAGGCTCACGACGATGTCGCGGCTCCCGGTGAGGGGCGCCGAGCCCGAGGTGAGTCCCCCCATCCCCTGGAGCACGATGCGGGGGCGCTGGCCGTAGATGCGGAAGGCCACCGCGTGACCCAGCTCGTGCAGCAGGACCGACACCACCACCACGGCCACCCAGCAGGCGACGACCGTCGGCGACCCCCCGCCGAGCCCGAGCAGGGCGACGATCACGAAGAACGACGCCTCGATGTGGACGGGGATGCCGAAGATGCGGAACTTCAGGCCGGATGCCACTCCGGCCAACCTACGCCCGGGGCGAGGGGTCGGTTCGTCAGGCGGTGACGTCCCGGCGCGTCACCAGCACGAGGGTCACGGTGGCGGCGACGCCGGTGTAGAGCACGGCGGTGAGCACCGCCCGGCCGATGCCCAACTCGGCCGTGCCGCCCTGGATGAGCGACGCCAGCACCTGGCCGGGGAAGTAGCTGAAGCCGGCCTGCCACGAGTCGACCACGATGTTCTCGAAGGGCCCGGCCCACGCGAAGCCCACCCCGAGGGCGAGGGGCACCGACCGGAAGATCACCGCCAGGGTGGTGCCGAACACGGCCCAGCCCGCCACCCCGGCGAACACGGTGAGGTAATCGGCCACCGCCGCGCCGGCGCTGTCGAGCGAGAACCACTGGGCGGTGGAGACGTCGTTGACCGGGGCGACCGCCAGCGACATCACGAACGTGGCGACCTCCACGACGGCCACCACGGCGGCGGCGGCGAGGAGGATCCCGGCGAC
>CAYTTL010000089.1:0-10266 GCA_964440725.1 uncultured Acidimicrobiales bacterium
CGCGGCGCGCTGAGCGTGGGCGCGCCACCGCCGGAGGTCTGACGACCTCCGGCGGTGGTGGCGGACGGGCTTGACGGCTATGCGGTGTCGTCGTTGACGATGATGCCCCGGCCGGTGCCGTCGGCGATGGCGTGGTTGGCACTCGGCGCGAAGAGCTTGGCGAAGAAGTACTCGTTGGGCTCGACGTCGAAGTCGGGTGTCACGAAGATCGTGAACGTCTTCGCCGTCTCGCCGTCATCGAAGCTGACGATGGTCGGGCTCGCTCCGGAGTAGTCGGCGCCGGCCACGGCCGTTCCGTCGACCGTGGCCAGCGAGACCGAGGCGGTGCCGGTACCCGATGTGCGGGTGATCGTGAACTCCACCTCGTTGCCGCCCCCCCAGCTGCCTTCGGCCACGGAGGCGTCATTGATGGAGAACCTGATGGCGTCGTCGTTGGTGATGGTGGCCCGTCCCGTGCCGTCGGCGATAGCGGTGCCCGCACTGGGAGCGGTGAGCCTGACGAAGAAGGCTTCGTTGCCCTCGATGATCGTGTCGCCGTTCACCGGCACCGACACCTGCTTCGTCGTCTGCCCGGCGGCGAAGCTGACGGGGGTGGCGCTCACGGCCTGATAGTCGCTCGGAGCGGTGGCGGTGCCGTTGACCGTGAACCACGAGACCGAGGGGGCGCCAGTGCCGGACGAGCGGGTGATGGTGAAGGTCGCCATCCTCTGGCCCGAGTCACCCTCGACCACCGACACGTCGTTGACCGCGAAGGTGGAGGAGTAGTCGTCGTTGGTGATGGTGGCCCGGCCGGTGCCGTCGGCGATGGTGGTGCCTGCGCTCGGCGCCGAGAGCTTGACGAAGAAGGACTCGTTCGGCTCGACGGTCGTGTCGCCGTTGACCGGCACCGACACCGTCTTGGTCATCTCGTCGGGGCCGAATGTGACGCGCGAGGCCCCCACAGTCCCGTAGTCGCCGGGGGCGACGGCGGTGCCGTTGGCCGTGAACCACGCCACCGAGACCGTCCCGGCGCCCCAGGAACGGCTGATGGTGGCGGTCACCATCCTCTGGCCCGACGCCCCCTCGACCACCGACACGTCGTTGACGGAGAAGGTGATCAGCGGGGGGCTGCCATCCACCGAGGCCGGTCCCCAGGACGGCCATTCGCCACCGGGGACGATCAGTCGGGCATCGGCGCGGGTGGGGCAGGCCGTGGAGATGTCACCGACGGGCATCGCCCAGACCCCCTCCCCCGCCGTGGTGGCGGAGCCGTCGTCGTCGCCCTCCTGCCACGCCACTGCGGAGCCGGTCGGAGCCCACGTGGGACCGCCGAAGCCTCTGACCGGGTCGGTCAGGCGGCAGCGAGACGTCGGTGGCGTTGCCAGTCCGCCGGCTGCTCGCCACAAGCGGAGTTCCTTCTCGCCGAACCAGGTGCTCGGGCCTGTGGTGGCCAGCCTGTCCCCTTCGAGCACGGGGAAGTTGTCGCCCTCCTCGGCGGCAGTGGCGAACCACGGCCGGGCGGTGGCGTCCGGGAGGTCGACGACGCTGACCCCGCCGTCCCTGCTCACCAGCAACCGCGAGCTGCTCACCCAGGAAGGGTGCGACAGGGCCTGGGACGACCCGTCCGGCTCGACGATGTGCTTCGGGTTGGCGTTGCTGATGTCGACGACCCGGAGCGCCCTTCGGTCGTCGATGGTGCAGTTGGCGGTGGACCTGACCAGCCAGCGATCCCAGTAGACGACCTTGGAACCGTCGGGAGACACGGCCGCAGTGACAATCCCGCTGGGCGCTTCGCCGAAGTCGGCGCAGCCGACGGCAGACCGCGTGAACGGCTGCTGCGGGGGGGCGAACTTCCTGATGACCGTACCGTTGCGGTTCATCACCCAGAGGTAGCCGCGGGTCCACCCGTCGGACCCCAGCTGGTTGCGCACGGCGACGATGACGTCGCCCGCGTCGGACTGAGACGGTGAGAAGTAGGGCTTGTCACCCATTCCTCCCGGATCGGGGGTGCCGCCATTGGACGTCACCCGGGCGTTGGTCGCCCCGTCGGGGCTGGTCAGCCAGACGTCGTTGCCCTTGACGTGGACGATGCTGCCGATACTGGTGATGCCACTCGCTGCGGCGTCGGCGGCACGCGCCGGCACCAGGCCGGCGAGGGCCCCCAACACGACGGCGAGGGCGATCGCCGCTCCAAGGCCTCGTCGGCCTCGGGATCCTGAACGTGTCGTGTTGCGGTCGCTGTCCATGGTGCGCTCCTTGTCTCGAGTCGCACCTGTGATCTCACGAAAGCTGTCCCGCCGAACAGGGACCGGTGTCCCATTCTGCCCGGGACGGCCACCCACCTCTGCGCAGATCAGCCGGTGGGTGAGCCCGGCGAGCCGCCGAGGCCCGCCTCGCGGGCTCGCACGATGGCCTCGGCCCGGTCGGCCACCTGGAGCTTGGTGAAGATGTTCGACACGTTGTTGCGAACCGTCTTCGGGCTCAGGAACAGCCGGCTGGCGATGAGGGCGTTGTTGTGGCCACCGGCGATCAGCTCGAGGATCTCGCGCTCGCGATCGGTGAGGTCGGGAAAAGCCACCGCCGGCGCGGTGTCCCGGGTACCGGCGAAGTAGCGCAGAATGCGCTGGGCCACGGCGGCGCTGAAGATGGCCTCACCCCGGGACACCGACTCGACGGCGCTCACGATCTCGTCCTCGCCGGCACCCTTCACGATGTAGCCGCGGGCACCCGCCCGCATGGCCGCGAAGACCGAGTCGTCGTCTTCGAACATGGTGAGCATCAGCACGGCCACCTCGGGGTCGGCCTGCACGATCCGCCGGGTGGCCTCGATGCCGTCGAGACCCGGCATCCTGATGTCCATCACGATCACCTGCGGTCGGTGCTGGGCGGCGGCGGCCACCGCCTGGTCGCCGGTGGCCACCTCGGCGACGATCTGGGCGGCGCCGAGCGACGACAACGTGGTGGTGAGCGCATTGCGGTAGAGGGGGTCGTCCTCCACCACCATGACCCGCACGATCTCGCTCATTGAGTCTCCAGTGGGAGGCGGGCGGTGACTATCGTGCCGCCCTGCGGGCGGGACTCGATCACACACGACCCGCCCAGCTCGGCCGCCCGTTCCGCCATCGACGAGAGCCCGACACCCGTGCCCGGTTCGGCCGGAAACCCCTGTCCGTCGTCAGCCACCTCCACCTCCAGCACCTCGTCGCACACCAGCTTCACTGTGCACCGCCGGGCGTGCCCGTGCTTGTGGGCGTTGTTCATCGCCTCACAGGCGATGCGGAACGCCGCCACCTCCACCGCCGCAGGGAGCGAACCCAGGTCGCCCTGTCCGTCGACGGTGACCTGGAAGGCGCCGCCCTCCTCGAAGCCGGCGGCCTGGGTCTTCAGTGCGGTCACCAGGCCGAGCTGGTCGAGCGACGCCGGGCGCAGGTCGTTGACGATCTGACGGATGTCGGCGATGGCCACCTGGGTCTGGTCGGCCAGGCGACCCAGGAGTGCCTCGGTGGTCTCCGGATCGGAGCGCACCAGCCGCTTGGCCGTCTGAAGCTGCAGGGAGGTCGCGGCCAGGTTCGGACCCAGCCCGTCGTGGAGGTCCCTGCGGACCCGCCGGCGTTCCTCCTCGCGAGCGGCCACCAGGCGCTCGCGCGAACGCTGCAGGTCGATGGTGAGACGGGCGGCGTGAACGGCCATTCCCACCTGGTGGGCCAGGCCCTCGAGGGCCCGCCGGTCGCGCGTGCCGAAGCCCTCGCCCGGCGTCCGCTCGCCTACGACGAGATGGCCGACGGTCTCGCCCTGGTAGGCGAGCGGCAGGCTCAGCGAGGCGCCGACGGGGGTTCCGTGTTGCACCGTCTCCTCGCCGCCGTCGGGGCGATCGATCACGATGGCGGCGTAGGGCAGGCGGAGAGCGTCGACGACGGTCTTCACCAGACTGGACATGAGCTCGGTGGGTGCGGGGGTCTTCTCCAGTCGCTGCCCCAACCGCGACACGATGGCGTATGGGTCGTCCCGCTCCCCGTACAGATAGCGGCTGACCCCCCGCTGGAGGCGCTGGTGCAGCGGCGAGAACAGGACGGCGACGAGGGCGGTGGCGGCGAGCGACGTCCATTCGTTGCGGTGGCGCACCACCCGCCCGAGGACGCCGACCGTTCCCACGTAGATGACCAGTACGCAGGCGGTGAGGGCGGCGAACACGATCGAGCGGCGGACGGTGACGTCGATGTCGAACAGCTGCAGACGCAGGATGGCGATGCCGATGGCGATCGGGCACGGGAGGAACACGAGCACGTGCACGGGCTGGGACACCAGTGCGTGACCCATGATCAGCAGCGGCAGCTGCCACAGACCCAGGAAGAGCACGGTTCCGGCGGCGAAGGAACCGGCGACCCAGCGAAGGCGGGTGCGACTGGCCGGATCGGGCGCGTTCCGGAAGGCGAAGAAGAAGGCGGCGAGGATCAGCCAGGGGTAGACCAGCTCGGGAAGGGTCGCCCTCGGGATCAACGACCCGACCCGCGCCAGCTCGGTGTGCCGTTCGGAGAAGTCGATCGGCGCCCGGATGGCGTACATGGCCACCGGTGACAGGTACACCAGGGCGAGCACGCCGGGGTGACGCCGCACGACAGGGCGTGGCTCGGGGAACACGAGCGCGAAATGCAGCATCGCCGGCCACACCCAGATGTAGGCCAGGCCGGCAAGGAGATTGGCCCAGAACCCCGGCCCCCCGGCGATGTCGAGCACCTGCAGCCCGAACACCCACGACGTGGCCCCGCACGTGAGCAGGCTGGCCAGGATCAGCAGAGCTCGGGCCGACCGGTCGTCGGGCCGTTGGGAGAACACGTAGAGGGCGACCAGGAGGGTGGACACCACGAGGATCAGGGAAGGCCAGTTGCGCGCCAGGGCGGCCGGGAGGGGGTAGCTGCGCCGCACCGGCACGACGGCGTCGATGACGTCGTCACCCCGCTCGACCCGGTAGACGAGCTCGTCTCCCACCCGGGCGGTGGGCAGCGACCGGACGCCGAGGCTCGTGCCGTTCACGGCCACGACGACGTCGCCCGAGCGAAGGTCGCCGTCGTCGATGAGGGCGGTGATCCGGACACCGTCGGGACGAGGGGAGTACACGGCGGTGATGGTCCCGTCGGACGGCAGGCTCAGCCGGATCTGCACGAGAACCGCGGTGAGGGCGACGAGGCTGCCGCACACGGCGACGACCGCCTTCCGTCCTCTCCGTGGGTCGCCGGCCCGGTCCTCGGGGGTCGGGACGGGAGCCGGATGCCACGTGTCGGGACCCGAGGTTTTCGACACCGCCGTCACGGCACCATTCTGGCCATCCGTCGCCGCGCCGTCACGTGATCGCCCATGCCGACAGGTCCCCGCGCTGCTCTCTACCATGGGGCATGACCCACGAGCACGGGGCGGCGGCGCCGACGCTGCCCGCCGGAAACTTCTCGTCCTGGCTCTCGGGCATGCGGAGCGCGCTCAAGGGTGAACGCCCGTCGGAGGTGCCGTGCGGCGACTGCAGCGCATGCTGCCGGTCGTCTCAGTTCGTCCACATCGGGCCCGAGGAGACCGACACCCTCGCCCACATCCCACGCGACCTCCGGTTCCCGGCGCCCGGGCTCCCCGAGGGCCACGTGGTGCTGGGCTACGACCAGAACGGCCACTGCCCGATGCTGGACGACGACAGATGTTCGATCTACGAGCATCGCCCCCGCACCTGCCGCACCTACGACTGCCGGGTCTTCCCCGCCGCAGGGATCGACATCGAGCAGGAGAAGCCCCTGATCGCCCGCCGAGCGCACCGCTGGCGGTTCGCGGTTCCGACCGAGGTCGACGGACTCCGGCACGCGGCGGTGAGGGCGGCCGCCGCCTTCCTTCGAGAGCACCGGGCCCGTCTGCCCGAGGGGGTGATCCCGGCGGACCCGACGCAGGTGGCCGTCGCCGCCGTCGAGGTCCACGACGTGTTTCTCCGGTTCGACGAAGCGACGGGCCGAACGGTCGTGGTCTCCCCGGAACCGGAGGTCGTCGAGGCCGCGCTGCGGCGCCGGGCCCGAGGGCGGGGCGTCTAGTGCCGCACTAGCCCTCGAGCGCTCCGGCGACGGCCTCCCACGCCTCGGCGTGGCGGGCGACGTTGGTGGACCGGTCGCTCGACACGACGACCAGCCGGAGGCCACCTTCGGCTAGCGACTCGGAGACCGCCGGCACCACTTCGTCGGCCGCAGTCACCCGGCGGGCGGGGACACCGAAGGCGTGCGCCACCTCGACCAGGTCGGTGCCGTGGGGGGTGGCGAACAGGTCCTCGAAGTGCTCGTTGATCCCGGCCTGGGGCAGGAAGGAGAAGATTCCCCCGCCGTCGTTGTCGAGCACCACGACCGTCGCGTCCAGGCTCCGCCGGGTGGCACCGAGAAGCCCGCCGAGGTCGTGGAGAAGCGTGAGGTCACCAGCCAGCGCCGCCACAGGGGCCGCTGCACCGCCGGCGGGGTTGGGGCCCCGCCGGCCCCGGCGGGCGCGGTCCGGAGGACCCGGGTGCCCGCCGGCGGCAACATTGCCGGCCGCGACGCCGAGGACGGTCGAGGTGAAGCCGTCGATGCCGCTCGCCCCGCGGTTGGCCACCACGTGCAGCCCGTCGCGGGGGCGGGCGAACGATTCCAGGTCTCGCACGGGCATGCTGGAGCCGACCACGAGCGTCGCCCCGTCGGGCAGGCACCCCGCCAGGTCGCGGGCCACCCGCCCCTCGAAGGGCTCCGCCCACGAGTCCAGGAGGTCGTCGATGGCCCTCCGGGCAACGGCCTCGGCGGCCAACCAACCGTCCAGCCAGTCAGTGACCGGGCCACCCGGCCCCAGCCGATCGGCCACGGCGTGGAGCAGGGCGGTGGGGTCGGCGACCACCCGCTCCGCCGCCGCCCGTCGAGGGTCGAGCCACGAGTGGTCGGCGTCGACCAGCACCTGGCGGACCGACCCGTCGAGCCATTCCAGGGTCGCCCGCCCGGTGGGCATGGCCCCCAGGCGCAGCACCAGCTCGGGCCGGTGGCGCTCGGCGAACGGGCGGTGGCGCAGCAGGGCGTCGTAGGCGGACACGGCCGAAGGACCGCTGCGCAGGCCGGACACGGCGTCGGCCAGGACCGGCCAGCCGCTCGCCGCTGCCAGGCGCGTCACCGCCGCGGGGTCGGCGGCCGCACCCCAACCGGCCACGATCGCCCCCCGGGCGGTACCGCCCACGGCACCGGCCAGGCGGTCGACGTCGTCGGGATCAGGTGGGCGCCGGCTCGTCGTCGACACCACCCACGGAGCCCCGTCGGGCCGGCCGGGTGCGGTGACCACCGGTGCGCCGGTGGGCACGAGCGGCTCGCGGAACGCCAGGTTGAGATGAACGGGACCAGGGGGCGGTCCGAGGGACTCGGCGACGGCGCGCGACGCCACCGACCGCCAGTAGGCACCGACGCGCGGCCAGTCGTCGGGGTCGCCGGCCTCGGGGACACCGACCTCGACGAACCACCGAACGGCCGAGCCGAACAGCTTGAGCTGGTCGATGGCCTGGCTGGCGCCCGTGTCGCGCAGCTCGGGAGGCCGGTCGGCCGTGCACACGAGGAGGGGCGTGCGACTCTGGTGGGCCTCGATGACGGCCCCGTGGAGCAAGGTGGCCGCCGACCCGGAGGTGGTGAGCACCGCGGCGGGGCGGCCGGACACCTTGGCCGCCCCCAGGGCGAACGCCGCTGCCGAGCGCTCGTCGAGGAAGACCTCCACCCGGATGCGGGCGTCGCCGGCCAGGGCCAGGGCCAGCGGCGCCGAGCGCGACCCCGGAGACACGGCGGCAACGAGAACGCCGGCGCGCGCCCACTCGTCGACCACGGCCGTGGCGAACCCGGTGGCAGCGTCGGCGGTCATTGGCCCACAATCGCCCCGTGTTGCACCGGGTGGTGTCGGGGGCCGTGGAGGACGCCGGGGAACCGGCGGCGGAACGGGTCGTGCTGGTGCACGGCTTCACCCAGACCCAACGCTGCTGGGACGCGGTGGCCGCGGCACTGGCCCGCCGGCGCGAGGTCGTAGGTGTCGACCTTCCCGGCCACGGCGGATCGTCCGACGTGCGGTTGGACTTCGTCGAGACGGTGGCGGCCCTGGGCGCCGCCGGAGGGCGGGGGGCCTACGTGGGCTACTCGATGGGCGGACGCCTGTGCCTGCGGCTGGCCCTCGACCGACCCGATCTCGTCACCGCCCTGGTGCTCACCGGCGCGTCGCCGGGCCTGGCCGATGCCGGCGAGAGGGCGGCGCGGCGCCGGGCCGACGAAGCCCTGGCCGTCGAGCTGGAAACGGACGGCACGTCGGCGTTCCTCGACCGCTGGCTGCGACAGCCGCTGTTCGCCGGCCTGAGCCCCACCGCGGCTGACCTGGACTCGCGACGTGCCAATTCCCCGTCGGGCCTGGCCGCCGCCCTCAGAGGCCTCGGCACCGGCGTCCAGGACCCGCTGTGGCACCGGCTCACCGAGGCGGCCATGCCCGTGCTGGTCGTGGTCGGCGAGCGCGACGCCAAGTTCGCCGCTCTCGCCGACCGGATGGCGACCGCCCTGCCCCGGGCCACCGTGGCCCGCATCCCCGGCGCCGGGCACGCCGCTCATCTCGAGCGTCCATCCGAGTGGACGGCGACGGTGACGGCGTTCCTCGACACCCATCACGCCGCGTAGCGGTCGAGAAGAACGGGATCGGGCACCGGCCGGCGCACCAGCAGCTCGCCGCCCACGGGCACCAGGGGATCGGCCACCACGTCGCCGGCGAGCAGGGCGGCCGTGCCCAGGCCGCAGGCCCAGGGCAGCTCGGGAAGGGCGGCGGCCAGGGCCAGACCGGCGGCGATGCCGACCGAGGTCTCGTAGAGCGACGACACGACGGCGGCGACGCCCGCGGCCTCGACCACCTCCATGGCCGCGGCCACGCCGCCGAGGGGCTGCACCTTGACCACGACGGCGTCGGCGGCGTCGAGGCGGGCGAGGTGGCGGGCATCGCCGACGTCGCGCACGCACTCGTCGGCGGCGACGGGCATCGACACCCGGCGGCGGACGCGGGCCAGGTCATCCAGGGAGGCGACGGGCTGCTCGACCAGCTCCAGGTCGTAGTGCGCCATGTCGGCCAGGTTGGCGACGGCGGTGTCGAGGTCCCAGGCGCCGTTGGCGTCGACCCGCAGGGCGACGTGCGCCCCGACGGCATCGCGCACCGCCGCCACCCGGTCGAGGGAGCCCTCGTCACCGACCTTGACCTTCACGCAGGCGTAGCCCTCGGCCACCGCACCGACGGCCGCGGCCGCCGCCTCCTCCGGGGCCAGAGCCGGAACGAGGGCGTTCACCGCCACTCGTTGCCTCCGCGCCGACGGCCACAGGCCCCAGGCCGCCTCCTCGGCCGCCCGCCGGGCGGCGTGGGGATCCACCGGATATCCGGGCGGCGGCGCGGTGACCTCTCCCCACCCTGTGGGACCGGCGATCAGAACGGCAGCCAGCTCCGACATACCGGCTACGGGCGCCCGGAACGGCACGACGACCCGGTGCTCGCGGTGCGGTCGGCGGAACGCCGCTGCCGTCAGAGCCACAGGCCCACCGCCAGCAGGAGGGCCGCGACCAACTGGAGGCGTGCGGTTCCGATGAGGGCGGCCACGAGGGCGGGGGCCTCACGTTGCCGGGCCACGATGCGCAGGGGACCGGCGGCGAGGGGGGCGGCCAGCAGCACCAAGAGGGCGCCCGGAGCCACGACGGCCGCCGACGTGCCGGCGACGAGACCGCCCACCACGCAGAACCCGTAGAGGTGGCGGGACCGTGCCGCCCCGATGCGGACCGCCAGGGTGCGCTTGCCCGCCACCGCGTCGGTGTCGACATCTCGCAGGTTGTTGACGACGAGAATTGCGCAGGCGAGCAGGCCCACGGCCAACGAGCCGGCCAGGGCCACCATGGGGACCCGCTCGATCTGGACATACGCGGAGCCACAGGTGGCCACGAGGCCGAAGAACACCAGCACGGCCACCTCGCCCAGTCCCGCCGAGGCGTACGGCCGGGGCCCCCCGCTGTAGAGGCCGGCGGCGGCGATGGCCGCCACGCCCACGAGCAGGAGCCGAAGGTCGACGGCGACCGCCAGCACCAGCCCGGCGAGGGCGGCGACGGCGAAGGCGAGAAGCGCCGCCGCCTTCACCGACTGGGGCGACGCCAACCCCGAAGCCGTGAGCCGCACGGGCCCCTTCCGCTCCACGTCGACCCCCCGCACCCCGTCGGAGTAGTCGTTCGCATAGTTCACCCCGACCTGCAGAGCCAGCGAGACGAC
>CAYTTL010000090.1:0-10239 GCA_964440725.1 uncultured Acidimicrobiales bacterium
GATTCGAACCTACGCACCCGCCTCCGGAGGGCGGTGCTCTATCCCCTGAGCTACGAGGGCGGGGACGCGACCGAAGTCTAGGCGCCGGGCGCCGCCGGGCTCTCCGGTGATCGTCGCCGTCGTTGTTCTCGCCGTCGTCGTGGTGGTCGTCCTCGTCTGGCTGGCCGTCACGTTCAACCGCCTCGTTCGCTCGCGCAACCAGGTGGCCGACGGCTGGGCCGGCATCGACGTGCAGCTCACCCGCCGAGCCGACCTCGTGCCCGTCCTGGTCGAGACGGTGAAGGGCTACCGCGACTTCGAGCGCGGCACGCTCGTCGAGGTCGTCGACGCCCGGTTCCAGGCCGTGAACGCCCAGGGCCCGGCCCAGGCCGGCCCGGCCGAGCAGCAGCTGGCCGGTTCGCTGAAGACGATCTTCGCCACGGCCGAGGCCTACCCCGACCTGAAGGCCGACGCCAGCTTCCGTTCCCTGCAGCAGCAACTGTCGACGCTCGAGGAGGACATTGCCTTCGCCCGCCGCTACTACAACGCCCAGGTGCGCAGCTTCAACACGCGCCAGCAGACCTTCCCGACCCTCCTCGCCGCCCGCCCCCTCGGGTTCCGGACCGCCGAGTACTTCCAGGCCGACGCCGACGACCGCCGGGTGCCCGATGCCGATGTGTAGGCCGCGTCCGCGGGTGTGGCGAGCGGCGGTGCTGGCTGTCGTGTGGCTCGGCGCCGCCGTCGCCGGGCCCATCGCCACGGCGGCGCCGGCCGGGGCGCAGGTGGGCGAGGTCATCCGCTCCTACCACGTCGACGTCGACGTCCGGCTGAACGGGACCATCCATGTGCGCGAGGTGATCGACTACGACTTCGGTGCCACGCCCCGGCACGGGATCCTGCGCAAGATCCCGGTGCGCTTCCACCACGACGGCCGCTACGACCGCATCTATCCCATCGAGGACCTGGACGTGACCGCCTCTCCCGGGACGCCCGACGACGTCGACGTCAAGACGGAGTCCCTCAAGACCATCCGCATCGGCGATCCCGACAAGCGGATCACCGGCCCGCACCAGTACGTCCTCGACTACGACGTCGAGGGTGCCCTCAACGGCTTCTCCGAACACGACGAGCTCAACTGGAACGCCATCGGCACCGAGTGGTCGGTGCCCATCAACAAGCCGTCGGTCACCGTGTCGACGCCGGTGCCGACGAACGGGGTCACGTGCTTCGCCGGCGCCTTCGGGAGCTCGGCGCCGTGCGCCAGTGCCGGCGCGCCCGGCAGCACGACGACCGAGTTCTCCAACCCTGACCTCTCTCCCGGCGAGGGTCTCACCGTCGTGATCTCCCTGCCCAAGGGCGCGGTGACGGCCACCGGTCCCGTCCTCGACGAGCGCTGGGCGGTGCAACGGGCCTTCGCCCTCACGCCGTCCACGGTGGGCGCCGCCGCCCTCCTGCTGCTCCTGGCCACCGGCGGCATCGGGTGGCTGTTCTGGCGACAGGGACGCGACCGGCGCATGGCCCAGGGCCCGAGCGGCCCCCTGAGCGGGGTGGAGGGCCCGAGCGGCCCCCTGAGCGGGGTGGAGGGCCCGAGCGGCCCCCTGAGCGGGGTGGAGGGCCCGAGCGGCACCGCCGAGGAGCCGGTACCGCTGTTCGACGACCGCGACGGCCCCGTGCTCTACCGACCACCCGAGGGACTCCGGCCCGCCCAGCTCGGCGTCCTCGTCGACGAGAAGGCCGACCCCCTCGACGTCACCGCCACCATGGTCGACCTCGCCGTGCGCGGGTACCTCACGATCGAGGAGGTCGAGCGCGAGTCCCGCTGGTCGAGGGGCGACTGGAACCTCACCGAGAAGAAGCCGGCCGACGGCGACCTGCTCCCCTACGAGCGTTCGCTGTTGGCGTCGCTGTTCGCCGGCCGGGTCGAGGTGAAGTTGTCGGAGCTGAAGGACACGTTCCACGACGACCTGGAGCGCATCGCAGGCGAGCTCTACGACGACTCCGTGGCCCAGGGATGGTTCGCCAAGCGTCCCGACAAGGTGCGCAGCAAGTGGCTGGTGGCGGGCATCGCCCTGACGGTGGTCGGCGCCGCCCTGGTCGTCCTCACCGCCGCCTTCACCCACGCCGGCCTGGTGTTCGTGCCCGTCCTGCTCGCCGGTGTGGTGATGGCCGTGGGGCACCGCTGGATGCCCGCGCGTACGGCCAAGGGCAGTGCCGCCCTGGCCCAGGTCCTGGGGTTCCGCCGCTACATCGAGACTGCCGAGGCCGACCGGATGCAGTTCGCCGAGCAGGAGAACATCTGGGCCACCTACCTCCCCTACGCCATCGTGTTCGGCGCGACCAAGAGGTGGGCGAAGGTGTTCGACGGCCTGGGCGCCCGACAGCAGGCGCAGGTCTCGACCTGGTACGTGTCGCCCTACGCCTTCTCGGGCGGCTCCTTCTCGGAGTCGATGGACGGCTTCGCCGACAGCACGTCGGGTGCCATCGTCTCCACGCCCTCGTCGAGCGGCGGGAGCGGGTTCTCCGGGGGGTTCTCGGGCGGCGGCGGTGGTGGGGGCGGCGGCGGGAGCTGGTGACGGGCACGGGCTGACCGGGGGTTCAGGGGTCACCGGTAGCATCGGGACCCGTGCCTCTCCGTACACGCGTCCTGGTGGTCGATGACGACCCGGTGATCCTCGAGCTCCTCCGGATCAACTTCGAGATCGAGGGTTTCGAGGTGATCAGCGCGTGCGACGGCCAGGAGGCTCTGGAGCGGGCGGGCGCCGACCACCCCGACGTGATCCTGTCCGACATCATGATGCCCCGCCTCGACGGCCTCCAGCTGCTGACCAGGCTCAAGGGGGATCCGGCGACGGCCGACCTGCCCGTGGTCCTCCTCTCGGCCAAGGCCCAGAAGGCCGAGGTCGACAGAGGCCTGGCCCTCGGCGCCGACGACTACGTCACCAAACCCTTCGACCCCCTCGAGCTGCTCGACCGGGTCAACGCCGCCCTGGGCAAGCACCGCAAGTAGCCCGGCTCTCCGGTGATCCGCGACACCCTCGCCCAGGCCGTGCGCGCCACCTTGGTGGCGCTCGGCGTCGAACCCGTCCCCGACACGGTCAGCATCGAGCGTCCGGCCCGGCCCGACCACGGCGACTGGTCCACCAACGCCGCCCTCGTGTCGGCCAAGGCCGCGGGTCGCAATCCTCGCCAGCTGGCCGCCGACATCGCCGACCACCTGGCCGACGACCTCCCCGACCACGTGACCGCCGTCGAGGTGGCGGGTCCCGGGTTCGTGAACTTCCGGCTCGACGACGGCTGGCTCCACGAGGTCCTCACCGAGGTCGTCACCGCCGGCGTCGACGGGTGGGCCCGACACGACCTCGGCGGGGGACAGCGGGTCGACGTGGAGTTCGTGTCGGCCAACCCCACCGGGCCCCTGCACGTGGGTGCCGGGCGGTGGGCGGCATTCGGCGATTCCCTCTGCCGGCTGCTGGAGCGCTGCGGCTGGTCGGTGAACCGCGAGTACTACGTGAACGACCGTGGCACCCAGACGACGAAGTTCACCGAGTCGTTGGCCGCGGTCAAGGCCGGCCGGCCGGTGCCCGACGACGGCTACAAGGGCCAGTACATCGTCGACTGGGCGGCGGAGATGCCTGCCGACGCCGACGCCGGGGCCTGGGGCTACGAGCGGGTCATGCGCGACCTGGCCGGCACCCTGGCGGCCATGAACGTGCGCTTCGACACCTGGTTCAGCGAGCGCTCACTGGTCGCCTCGGGCGCCCTCGACCGCACGCTCGTCGACCTGCGCGCCGCTGGTGCGGTGTACGAGGCCGACGGGGCCACCTGGTTCCGGGCCACCGACTTCGGCGACCGCCAGGACCACGTGCTGGTCAAGGGCGACGGCGAGCCGACCTACCTCCTGTCCGACATCGCCTACCACCGCGACAAGTTCGAACGGGGCTACGACCACCTGATCGACGTGTTCGGGGCCGACCACCACGGCCACGTGGCCCGCCTCCAGGCCGCCGTCGCCGCCCTCGGCCACCCCGGCCACCTGGAGATGATCCTGGGCCAGCTCGTTACCATCCGGCGGGGCGACGAGGAGGTGCGGGCCAGCAAGCGCAGCGGCGACTACGTCGATCTGGACGAGGTGCTGGCCGAGGTGGGGCCCGACGTGGCCCGCCTGATCTTCCTGCTCCAGTCGATCGACTCCCGCCAGACCTTCGACCTCGACGTGGTGCGCCGCCAGTCGATGGACAACCCCGTCTACTACGTGCAGTATGCCCACGCCCGCATCGCGTCGGTGGCTCGGGTGGCCACCGAGCGGGGCGTGACCCGCCGCCCCCTCGCCGACGTCGACCTCGGCCTCCTCGGCCACGAACGCGAGCTCGACGTGCTGCGCAGCCTGGCCGAGCTGCCCGACGTGGTCGCCTCCGCCTGCCTCACGCGCAGCCCCCACAAGGTCACCACCTGGGTCCTGGAGCTGGCCGGCCGCTTCCACGGCTTCTACCACGACTGCTCGATCCTCGGACCGGCCGACGCCGATCCCGACCCCGAGCTGGTCCAGGCCCGGCTGTGGTTGGTGGAGGCGACGCGCGTGGGCCTCACCGTGGCCCTCGACCTGCTGGGTGTCGACGCCCCCGAGAGCATGTGATGAGCGAGCACCGCGGCGTCCCTGAGAAGCGCGGTGGAGCGGAGGAGCGCCGCTCACGGCAAGGACAGACGGTCCTCGACACGACCCTCCTGCCGCTCACCGCCGCCGTCGACGACAACGACCGGCTGTCGGTCGGTGGCGTCGACCTGTGCGCCCTGGCCGAGGCCGAGGGGACGCCGCTGTTCGTCTACGACGAGGCGCACCTGCGGGCCCGCTGCCGGGAAGCGGTGGCCGCCTTCGGGCCGGGAGTGGCCTACGCCAGCAAGGCCTTCCTCTGCCTGGCCATGGCCCGGCTGGTGAGCGAGGAGGGGATGCACCTCGACGTGGCCACCGGCGGCGAGCTGCACGTGGCCCTGGCCGCGGGCGTGGCCCCCGCCGACCTGAAGCTCCACGGCAACAACAAGTCGGTCGACGAACTGGTGGCGGCCCGCCGGCTGGGAGTGCGCCTGGTCGTCGACTCCTTCGACGAATTGGACCGTCTCGAGAGCCTCCACGACCACGACGGCCTCACCGCCCAGGTCCTGTTGCGGGTCACCCCGGGTGTCGAAGCCCACACCCACGAGTACGTGATGACCGGCCAGGTCGACTCGAAGTTCGGCTTCGGCCTGGCCAGCGGCGACGCCGCCCGCGCTGTCGACCGGGCCTCGGCCTCGCCGGCCACCGAGGTGGTCGGGCTCCACGTCCACATCGGCAGCCAGATCTTCCTGGCCGACTCCTTCGCCAAGGCCGTCGAGGTGCTGGCCGACTTCGTGCGCCCGCTCGCGGTTCCCGAGCTGTGCATGGGGGGTGGGCTGGGCGTGCCCTACGTGGCGGGGGAGGAGGCGCCGTCGATCTCCGAGTGGGCGGCGGTCGTGCACGAGGCCTGCCGGGCGGCGGGGATCGACTCCCGTGTCACCGCCGAGCCGGGCCGGTCGATCGCCGCCGGGGCGGGACTGACGCTCTACCGGGTCGGGACCGTCAAGGAGATCGGCGGCGTGCGCACCTACGTGTCGGTCGACGGCGGGATGAGCGACAACCCCAGGCCCGTGCTCTACGGGAGCGGGTACGAGGCGTTCCTGCCGCGGGCGACCACCGCCGAGCGGCCCTGGACGGTCACGGTGGTGGGCAAGCACTGCGAGTCGGGCGACATCGTGGTCCGCGACGCCCGGGTGCCCGCCGACCTGGTCGTCGGCGACGTGCTGTGCACACCGGTCACCGGTGCCTACGGCCACTCCATGGCCTCGAACTACAACAAGGTCCCGCGCCCGGCCGTGGTCTTCGTGGCCGACGGCCAGGCCCGGGTGGTGGTGCGCCGGGAGACTCTCGACGACCTCCTGCGCCTCGACGAGTAGCCCCCACACCTCGAACCCTCGAACTGGGCAGGTCTAGGGCCCCCCTGGGGGCCCTAAACCTGCCCAGAACCGGGGGTCCAGTACGGTGGCGTCGTGGAACCCAATGTCGTTCGTGTCGGCGTCCTCGGCTTCGGCACCGTGGGTGGCGCCCTGGTGCAGCTCATCGCCGAGCACGGCGACACCATCGCCGCCCGCTCGGGGGCCCGCCTCGAGGTGGCCCGGGTGGCCGTGCACGACCTGGCCAAGCCCCGGCCGGTGGCCCTCGCCGAGGGCGTGCTCACCGACGACGCCGACGGGTTGGTCGTCGATCCCGGCATCGACGTGGTGGTCGAGCTCATGGGGGGCATGCAGCCGGCCCACCGCCTGATCCGGGCCGCCCTCGAGGCCGGCAAGCCCGTCGTCACCGCCAACAAGGAGGTCGTGGCCCGCGCCGGCGCCGAGCTGGTGCAGGTGGCGGCCAAGGCGGGGGTCGACCTGCTCTACGAGGCGGCTGTCGCCGGGGCCATCCCGCTCATGCGGCCCCTGCGCGAGTCCCTGGCCGGCGACCGCCTCCTCCGGGTGATGGGCATCGTCAACGGGACGACGAACTACATCCTCACCCGCATGAGCGAGGGCGGTGGCTCGTTCGCCGACGCCCTGGCCGAGGCCCAGGCCCTGGGCTACGCCGAGCGCGACCCCACCGCCGACGTCGAGGGGTACGACGCCGCGGCCAAGGCCGCCATCATCGCCAGCGTCGCCTTCGGCGTGGCCGTGGTGGCCGACGACGTCCACTGCGAGGGCATCACGGGGGTGACGTCCGACGACATCGCCATGGCTGCCCGCCTCGGCTACGTGGTGAAGCTCCTGGCCGTGGTCGAGGCGGTGGCCGACCCCCACGGCGGCCCGAGCGAGGTCGCCGTGCGGGTCCACCCCGCCATGGTCCCGAACGACCACCCCCTCGCCGCCGTGCGCGACGCCTACAACGCGGTGTTCGTCGAAGGGGCAGCGGCCGGAGAGCTCATGTTCTACGGCCGGGGTGCGGGCGGACGGCCCACCGCCTCGGCCGTGCTCGGCGATGTCGTCGACGCCGCCGGCAACCTGCGCCAGGGCAGCGCACCGTCGCCCGCCGGCCTGGTGCCGGCGCGCATCCGTCCCATCGAGGAGCTCTCCTCGCAGTACTACATCACCATCGACGTGGTCGACCGCCCCGGCGTGCTCGAGAAGGTGGCCGGCGCCACCGCCCGCCACGGCGTGTCCATCCTCAAGATGGAGCAGGTGGGGCTCGGTGACGAGGCCCGGCTGGTGCTCGTGACCCACACCGCCGCCGAGCGCGACGTGCAGGCCACGCTCGCCGAACTGCGCGAGCTCGACGAGGTCGACCGCCTGGGAACCCTGTTGCGGGTCATCGGGCACGAGTAGGGCCGCGATGAACGCACAGTCGGCCGGAAGGCCGCGATGAGAGCATGGCGTGGCGTGATCGAGGAGTACCGCGAGTTCCTCCCTGTCGACGAGGGCTCGCCGGTGGTCACCCTCCAGGAGGGGGCCACGCCCCTGCTGCCCGCGCCCCGGTTGTCCGAGCGCCTCGGCGCCGCGGTGTGGCTGAAGTACGAGGGGGCGAACCCCACCGGGTCGTTCAAGGACCGGGGGATGACGCTGGCCATCTCCAAGGCCCTGGAGGCCAAGGCCGAGGCGGTGGTGTGCGCCTCCACCGGCAACACGTCGGCGTCGGCCGCCGCCTACGCCACGCGCGCCGGGCTCACCTGCGCGGTGCTCATCCCCGAGGGCTACATCGCCCTCGGAAAGCTGGCCCAGGCGCTCATCCACGGGGCCAGGGTGCTGCAGATCCGGGGCAACTTCGACGACGCCTTCACCATCGTCAAGGGCCTGGCCGAGAAGGCTCCGGTCACCGTCGTCAACTCCGTGAACCAGAACCGCATCGAGGGCCAGAAGTCGGCGGCGTTCGAGATCGTCGACGCCCTCGGCGAGGCTCCCGACATGCAGTGCATCCCGGTGGGCAACGCCGGCAACATCACCGCCTACTGGAAGGGCTACCGGGAGTACCAGGACGCCGGCCGCTCGTCGCGCCTGCCCGCCATGTTCGGGTTCCAGGCGGCGGGCGCCGCTCCGATCGTCGTGGGCCACCCGGTCGACGACCCCGAGACCATCGCCACCGCCATTCGCATCGGCCGGCCGGCCTCGTGGTACGGGGCCACCGCCGCGGCCTCGGAGTCGGGCGGGCGCATCGAATCGGTCACCGACGACGAGATCCTCGAGGCCTACCGGTTCCTGGCCTCCGAGGAGGCGGTGTTCTGCGAGCCGGCGTCGGCCGCGTCGGTCGCCGGCCTGATCAAGGTGGGGGCGCCCGAGGGCGCCACCGTGGTGTGCACCCTCACCGGACACGGCCTCAAGGACCCCGACCGGGCCATCGCCCAGATCGAGGTACCCGCGGCCATCGACCCCGACGAGGACTCGGTCAGAGCGGTCTTAGGGTTGTGAGATGAAGTACGTGGTCTGCGTCCCCGACGGCGCGTCCGACGAGCCGGTGGCCGAGCTGGGCGGGCGGACGCCGCTGGAGGCCGCGGCCATGCCCACCCTGGCGGCGCTGGCGGCGCGGGGCGAGGTCGGTCGGGCGGCCACCATTCCGCCCGGCTTCCCGCCCGGCAGCGACGTGGGCAACCTCTCCATCCTCGGCTACGACCCGGCCCGCTACCACACCGGCCGGGCACCGATCGAGGCCGCGGCCATGGGGCTGCGCCTCCGACCCGACCAGGTGGCCTACCGGGCCAACCTGGCGACGGTGGGCGACGACGGCACCATGGTCGACTTCGCCGGCGGCCACCCGTCGTCGGCTCAGGCGTCCGAGGTGATCGCCGCCCTCGATCGCGACCTCGGCGGCGACGGGGTGGAGTTCCACGCCGGCGTGCAGTACCGGCACATCCTCGTGACCCCGCAGTCGTGGGCCGACGCCACGTGCGTTCCGCCCCACGACCTCACCGGCCAGGCCGCGGTGTGGCCCACGGGGCCGGCGGCGCCCCGGCTGCGGGAGCTCATGGACGCGTCCCGCGAGGTCCTGGCCCGCTTCGACGTCGATGCCAACCAGGTCTGGCTCTGGGGCCAGGGGTCCCAGCCGGAGATCCCGTCGTTCTCGTCCACCTACGGCCTCGACGCCAAGCTGGTGTCGGCCGTCGACCTGGTGCGGGGCCTGGGAGCCCTCACCTCCATACCGGCCGTGCCCGTCGAGGGCGCCACCGGCTGGTACGACACCAACTACGAGGGCAAGCGCGACGCCTGCCTGGAGACCCTGGCGGCCGGCGCCGACCTCTTCCTGATCCATGTCGAAGCCAGTGACGAGGCGGGCCACGCCGGCGACCTGGCGGCCAAGGTGGAGGCCCTGGAGAACTGGGACCGCCGCATCCTGGCGTCTCTCGTCGAGGGCCTCGCCGACCTCGGTCCCTGGCGACTCCTCCTCCTGCCCGACCACGCCACGCCGGTGGCCCTGCGCACCCACACGTCGGACCCCGTCCCGTACGTGCTCGTCGACTCCGGCACCGACGGAGCGGGCGGCGTCTACAGCGAGGCGGCCACCGCCGGCTCGCCCCCGGTACCCGCCCACACCCTCATGGGCCGGCTGGTCGGGCGCTCGGGCGGGGGTTGACGCCGCCCCCCGAGGTTCCGCCGCGTCGCAGATGATCCCGATGTTGCCGAATCATCCTTATGTGGGTACGATGGCAGCACTGTCGTTTGCTGATGCAGACGAGCAGTCCACGTTGTCCGGGGCCTGTTGAAGCAGCGGCTCCAGCTCTGGAAAGAAGATCCTCGAGCTGGCCCCGATGGTAGAGGTGGTGCACATACACCGCTGTCTCTCTGAGCCGAATCCCCGTTTCGCGTCGTTCCGTCTGATCCCGTATCCCGTAGTTCCAGTCTTCTCGGTCGGCCATCTCGAATTCACGGCGACGGCGGTCGATTTCGCCAGGAGGTCCCCATGAAATCCCTGAGCTCGATGCCGGGAGGCAGCCGATGAGCCTCGCACCCCAGGCATTGGAACGGTCCGTTCTCGAGCGCAAGGAGCGGGACGAGCTCGCGGCCATCGCCGCGGCCATGGGGGTCAAGGCCTCGTCCCGTGCCTCGAAGTCGACGCTCATCGACCAGATCCTGCGCGAGGCGGGCATCGAGACCGGCGCCCCTCCCGAGCGACCCAAGCGCACCCGGGCGTCCAAGGCGACGACGGCACCCGCCGGCGACGAGGCATCCACCAACGGTGGGCCGGCGGCGGTGATCGCCCCACCCGAGCCACTCGCCGACCCTGACGTCGACCCC
>CAYTTL010000091.1:0-10181 GCA_964440725.1 uncultured Acidimicrobiales bacterium
GGGCCGTTGGCGCGGCCCCCCACCGTCGCTGGTTCGACGATTCATCCCTTCACCTCGCTGTAACGAGTCGGTCGTCTTCCGAGACAGCCTTATGACGCGGCAGATCACAGGTGTCTGCCGACGACAGAGGAGGATCGGATGGGAGTCGCTCAGCCCCTGGTGACCCGATGACGGCGCTCACCCCCCGGCAGGAGCAGATGGCGAGCCAGGACCGGTGGGACTTCACCGACCTGCGGGCCTTGTTCATCAACTGCACGCTCAAGCGGTCGCCCGAGTTGTCCCACACGCAGGGGCTGGCCGACATCTCGATGGCCATCATGGGCCGCCAGGGGGTGGCGGTCGAGGAGATCCGTGCCATCGACCACGACATCGCCACCGGCGTCTGGCCCGACATGACCGAGCACGGCTGGGAGCACGACGACTGGCCGTGGATCTACGAGAGGGTGGCGGCGGCCGACATCCTCGTGCTGTGCACGTCGATCTGGCTCGGGGAGAAGTCGTCGGTCTGCACGCAGATGGTCGAGCGGCTGTACGGCAACAGCCACCTGCTCAACGACGCCGGACAGTACGTCTACTACGGCAAGGTGGGCGGCTGTCTGGTCACCGGCAACGAGGACGGCGTGAAGCACTGTGCCATGAACATCCTGTACTCGCTGCAGCACCTGGGGTACGTCATCCCGCCCCAGGCCGACGCCGGTTGGATCGGCGAGGCCGGCCCCGGGCCGTCCTACCTGGATCCCGGGTCGGGTGGGCCCGAGAACGACTTCACCAACCGCAACACCACGTTCATGACCTGGAACCTGCTGCACCTCGCCCGCATGCTGAAAGACGTCGGCGGCATCCCCGCTCACGGCAACCAGCGTTCGGAGTGGGACGCCGGGTGCCGCTTCGACTTCGACAATCCCGAGCACCGCTGACGCGGCAATGCCAGAGGTGTCGTTCGCCAGCCTGGTGGTGGTGGCGGCCATCGCCGTGGCCGCTCCGCTGGTGGTCGGTTTCTTTCCACGCATTCGCGTCCCGGCGGTGGTGCTGGAGATCGTGGGTGGAATCGCCATCGGACCACAGGGGCTGGGCTGGGCACGCGTCGACCTGCCGGTGCAGATCCTCGCCCTGGTCGGACTGGCGTTCCTGTTGTTCCTCGCCGGGCTGGAAATCGACCTGCGTCGCCTGCGCGGGCGCCTACTCCGACTGGCAGGCATCGGCTTCCTGCTGACGCTGGCGTTGGGGCTGGCGGCGGGCTTGGCGTTCCACGCGGCGGGCACGGTGCGATCACCCCTCTTCCTTGCCATCGCCCTGTCGGCGACGTCGCTGGGTCTGGTCGTGCCCGTCCTCAAGGACACCGGCCAGGTGGGTTCCGATCTTGGCCAGCTCACGATCGGCGCCTCATCGGTCGCCGACTTCGGCGCCGTGCTGCTCCTGACGGTGTTCTTCTCCGCCGAGCCGTCGACCGGGCCGGGAGCGAAGCTCGTGCTTGTGGGCGGTTTCGCCCTTCTCGTAGTGCTTGTCGGCTTGACCCTGTCCAGGGTCTCCCGTTCCCTGCGATTGGGCGACGTGCTGGTGCGCCTTCAGGACACGACCGCGGAGATTCGGGTACGGCTGGCCGTCCTCCTGCTCGTGGCCTTCGTCGCCCTGGCCGAGCGACTCGGTCTGGAGACGATCCTCGGCGCATTCGTCGCCGGTGCCGTGCTCGGGCTCGTCGACCGGGACAGCACGACCCACCCCCACTTCCGCCTGAAGCTGGAAGCCATCGGGTACGGCTTCGTGGTGCCCGTGTTCTTCGTGTCCAGCGGGATGCGCTTCGACCTCGACGCGCTGCTCGCCAGCCCGTCGGCCTTCGCCCGGGTTCCGTTGTTCCTCATCGCACTCCTCGTCGTGCGAGGCCTGCCCGCCCTGCTCTACAGCGGGTCTGTCGGACGCCGGGCCGCCGTCGCCGCCGGGTTCCTCCAAGCGACGTCGCTCCCGTTCATCGTGACCGCCACCGAGATCGGGCTCCTCCTCGGCCTCATCCCGCCCGTCAACGGCGCCGCACTTGTGAGCGCCGGCCTGTTGTCGGTGATCCTCTTCCCGCCGTTGGCACTGTCGCTCCTCCGGTCCGAGAAGCCGGGCGGAGACCATCCCGAAGAGGTCAACGCCTCCCCGGCCTGACTCCTACCTGTGGTGACCGCCTATGTGATTCCTGCTTGTGCTCGACGGTCCATGATCACCATGAGGGCGACGTTCATGACCACGGCGACGACGAGCAGCACGCCGAAGAGGGGTCCGTACCAACCCGACCGGAACTCGTCCGTGACACGTAGGGACGCCAGGCCGATGAGCACGAGCCCGATGGTGGCGGTCTGCTCCGTGACCCGGAAGCTGCTCCACCGTTCGTCGAACAGGAACCACAGCCACGTGATGGCCGGGAAGGCGACGAACGCACTGAGTGACCGCGAGGTGGCGGTGTCGAGCGCCCACGGCCACCAGCGGATAGCCACGTGCGGCCACCCGAACATGACGGTCGCGATCGCCAGCTGGATTGCCCCGCCCAGGCCCACCGCCAGGCGCACGAGATGGGGGAGACGGACATCGCCCGAAGCGAGGCCGCCCGGGTCGGTTCGCCGGTTGTTCGCCCACAGGACGGGGAGCAGCACCGGCGTCGACCCGTACAGGGCGATCCAGGCCCAGAACGAGACGTGGTCATGGTTGAAGCGATCCCAGTGCAGGACGGTCGTGGCCAGCAGGAGGCTGGAGAACACGGTGATGGCGACGAAGCCGATGCCCACCCGGTGCCACTGCCGGGAACGCACGACCCTGACGAAGAAGTAGGCACCCGCCAGGTACCCCCCGCCCATGATCAGAGCCGACATCTCCGGGTGGATCGTCCATCCCCACAGGCGCACGGTGCTCCCGGGGAAGAGGTAGAGGATGACGAAGGCGGCGACGAGCACGGGAATCACGGCCATTGCCGTCCATCGGGTCGGGGCGAGCAGCCGGTCGTCCCGAGCCTCTGCGGGCGGGCCGGTAGCAGGGCCACTCGAGGGTGTCGTCATGCGGAGAACTGTCCTCGGCAACGGCCCTGCCGTTACAGGCGGCCGCAGGTATGCCTCGATCGGCCATGGCCGGGCCTCCGGTTCCCCGGTAGCGTCGGCACGGTGCTGTGCCGCATCGGTGATCTGGTGCTGCCGTCGTGAGCTCGTTGGTCTGGCTGGCCAGCCGTCGTGACCTCGGGTGGCGACGACGACGGTTCGTGATCGCCGTCGGTGCGATCACGCTCGTGCTGGCCCTCACCCTTCTCCTTTCCGGGTTCCGCGACGGGATCGACGTCGAGACGACACGGACGGTCAGGGCCCTCGGCGGCGACACCTTCGTGGTTCGTGAGGGCGTCAGCGGACCGTTCACCACGGTGTCCCAGCTCGGCGACGAGGTTGCCCACGCGGTGGCGGAGGCCCCGGGCGTGCAGCGGGCCGACCCGATCGTCAGCATCCGCCACGCCATCGAATCCGCACCGGTCACCGACGTCTACCTGATCGGCACCCGCCCCGGCGGCCTCGGAATCCCGAAGGTCCGTCAGGGGCGCCCCGCGCGGGTCACGGGCGAGGCGGTGCTCGACGACCGGGCCGGGCGAGAGATCGGCGACCGGGTCAGGGTGGGTGGCCGGGAGCTCACCGTTGTGGGGGTGGTCGAGAACGTCAGCGTCTGGGCCGGTGTACCCGCCATGTTCGTCACCCTCGGTGATGCCCAGGACCTCGTCTTCGGCGGCGCTCCTTCGGCGACGGCGATCGTCGCCAGCGGCCGGCCGACCAGCCTCCCGGAAGGGCTGCGGGCAATAGGCATGGACCAGGCCAGGGAGGACCTCAAGCGTCCGCTGGCCAACGCCATCACCACCATCGACCTCCTGCGCTTCTTCCTCTGGATCGTCGCCGCGGCGATCGTCGGCTCGGTGCTGTACGTCTCGGCCCTGGAGCGGTCCCGCGACTTCGCCGTCTTCAAAGCCTTCGGAACCGCCTCGGCCGACCTGGTGGGAACCCTCATGGTGCAGGCCTTCGTGCTGTCCGCCGTATCGGCCGCCGCCGCCGTGGCCCTCTCACGCCTCCTGAGCGGCCTGTTCCCGGCCGTCATCTCGTTCCCGGCCCGGACCCTCGTTCTGCTGCCACTCGTTGCCCTGGCCGTCGGACTGGTCGGAAGCCTCGCCGGGGCACGCCGGGCCATCGTCGTCGACCCCGCATCCGCCTTCGGAGGTCCCTGATGACCGACCTGCGGGTCAGCGGGCTCGTCGTGGAGTACACCCGGGGAGGCCAAGCGGTGCGCCCGATCGACGGACTGGACGTTCACGCTCCGGGCGGGGCACTCGTGCTGCTCGTCGGCCCGAGCGGATCCGGCAAGACGACCCTGCTCTCCTGCCTGGCCGGCATCCTGTCGCCGACGCAGGGGGACATCACCTTCGGCGACGTCGAGGTCTCGACGCTGGGTCCGAAGGTCCGCACCGGCTACCGGCGCCACACCGTCGGCATCGTGTTCCAGGCCTTCAACCTCGTCCCCAGCCTGACGGCGGCGGAGAACGTCATGGCCCCGATGCTGGCTGCGGGGGTGAAGAAGGCCGAGGCCTCGACGCGGGCGGGCGCGCTGCTCGAACGGGTGGGGCTCGAAGAGCGGGCGGCCCATCGTCCCGGAGAGCTTTCCGGCGGCCAGCAGCAACGGGTGGCCATAGCCCGGGCCCTGGTCCACGATCCACCGCTCCTTCTGGCCGACGAGCCCACGGCCCACCTCGACCACACCCAGGTCGACGGCGTGCTGGCCATCCTCGCCGGCCTCATCACACCCGAACGGGTGATCGTGATCGCCACCCACGACGACCGGGTTCTGAGCCTGGGCACCCAGGTCGTCGACCTCGGCCACCGCGACGGGATGGGGGACGTGTCTCAGCGACCGACAACCTTGCCGTCGTAGGTGCCGCTGCCACCTTCGCCGAACGTGAAGGTCCCCGAGGTCCGGAGGTATCCGGTGGCGCCCGTCCACCTGCCGGTCCCGCCGGTGAGCACGCAGAGGCTTACGAACGGGCCGTCTCCGGTGAGTTGCAACGTCCCCGTCAGCTTGCAGGAGATGTCCCCGTCGCGGGTCTCGACGAGGGCGTCGCCCGTCGTCACGATGACGCCCGTGGTGGGTGTATCGCTGGTCGGCACCACGCTCGTCGCCGCGAACGAGAAGGCGCCTTTGATTCGGCCGCTGACGTTGCCACTCAGGCACACGCCCACCGCCGACTCGCAGTCGGGTCCGGTTGTGCTCTGCACCCTGAAGTAGCCGTTCACCGATTCCGGCGCGGCTGTCGCTGCGCCAGGGGTGAGAGCGACGAGCGATGCGCAGGCGACCAACGCGGCGGCCACCAACGAACGGCGCCACGGCCTCGAGAGCTGAGTTCGGATGTTCATGGTCCTCCTCCTGCCGTTGACCCGGCCAGTTCCGGGATCCTGGCCATGACGACCGGGGGACGGGGGATGGCACGCGGCGCCACCGCCCGTCGCGCCCGGCGCTCCATGGCGACGTACAAGGTCACGTTCAGCGCGAGGGCGCTGCCGACCAACGTGACGTAGAACCAGTACCGGCCGGCGCTGCGGAAGTCCCCACGGGACAACACCGCCCCCAGCGTGATGAACAGGAGCCCGAGGGTGGCGGTCTGTTGCGTGATCCGGAAGCAGCTCCACCGGCTCTCGAACAGGAACCAGAACCAGGTCACCGCCGGGAAGGCGACGAAGGCACTGACGCTGCGAAGCGTGGCCACGTCGATGTGCCAGGGCCAAGCGCCGGCGGCGGCGTCGGGCCAAAGGAACATCCATGCCGCGAACGCCAGCTGCGCGGCACCGCCGATGCCGACGACGACACGCAGGGGGCGCAGGACGTGCACGTCGTCGGGTGCAACCTCGATCGGGTCGGTGCGGCGGTTGTTCACCCACAGCAGAGGCAGTAACAGCGGCGTCGTCGTATACAGCGCCAGCCACGCCCAGAACGACACGTGGTCGTGGTTGAAGACGCCCCAGTGCAGAACGGTGACCCACAGGAGCATAATGCTGAACACGGTGGTCGCGACGAAACCGACGCCGACGCGGTGCCACTCGCGCGACCGGGACACCCTGGTGAAGAAGTAGGCACCCGCGAGGTAGCCCGCTCCGATGACGTAGGCCGACATGTGCAGGCAGACCATCCAGCCCCAGAGGCGCATGGTCGAACCGGGGAAGAGGTACAGGATCACGAAGGCCGCCGACAGGACCGGTGTGACGGCCGTGGAAACCCACCTCGTCGACGCCAGCAGGCGGTCGTCCCGCCGATCGTGTGTCGAGCGCATGCCCCCTTCGTCTGCGCTCTCCGCCCGCCGTTACACAATGTCTTGAACTCCCCGTGGTTCGGCGACAGCACGGTTACGCCGTCGCTGTAACAGGGAAGACCGGGTCGGTGACCGTATCGCGACGATCCGCAGCGCAACCGAGGTGACCGTCGTGCTAGGACAATGGCTGCGATGGAGGATCCCCGCCCGGACGCCATCGTCGAACGGCTGCGGGCCGGCGACGAGGCCGCCTTCCGTGAGCTCGTGCGCCGCCACCACAAGGCAATGGTGCGCTTCGCCGAGACGTTCGTCCCCTCGCGCGCCGTCGCCGAGGAGGTCGCCCAGGAGGCGTGGCTGGGCGTCGTCAAGGGCATCGACCGCTTCGAAGGGCGTTCGTCGCTCAGCACCTGGATCTTCCGGATAGTGGCCAACATCGCCCGCACCCGTGGCGAACGGGAACGTCGCACCGTTCCCACGGCCGACCTGTCCCAGGAGCTGGCGGACGGGCGCCCGTCGGTGCCGCCGGGCCGCTTCAGCGGTCCACCGGGCCGGGGCGCCTGGTCTCAGCCACCGACGCACTGGAGTGACCTCCCCGACGAACGCCTTCTGTCCGAGCACACGTTCGCCAGCGTGGCCGCAGTGGCGTCGGATCTGTCGGAGAACCAGCGGCGGGTGTTCGTCCTGCGCGACATCCAGGGATGGTCCTCAGCCGAGGTGTGCGATCTCCTCGAACTGACTGAGGGGAACCAGCGCGTCCTCCTCCATCGGGCCCGGAGCCGGGTGCGGGCTGCGCTTGAGAACGAGCTGGGGGTCCGATCATGAGGCTGTGGCGTCGGCGCGACATCATCTGCCAGCAGTGGGTCGAGATGGTCACCGACTACCTCGAGGGCGCCCTGCCCCGCGCCCTGCACGAGGCGGCTGATCGCCACCTGGCCGACTGCCCACACTGTCGGGAGTACCTGGAGCAGATGCGCCGCACCATCGCCGTCGCCGGGCACCTTGGAAATGAGGACGTTCCCGACGAGGTGGTCGACGTGCTGGTTCGCGCCTTGGTCGACTACCGGCGCGGAGGGGCCGGCGACGCCGACTGAAGCGGCGCCTGCAAGACGGGGTCACGAGCAACAGCCCCGGCGAGGATCGGACCGGTGGCGCCCGACGCTGGAGACACGACGGCCGTCGGCACAGCACAATGGAAGCCGCCGAGACAATGGAAGGGATGGTGGGCCTGATGCAGATGGAGCGGAATGTCGTTCGCGACCGGTGGTTGGCCGGCGTCCGATGAGCGACCTCCCGGCGGTTTTCGCCAAGGCGGTGGACGAGTTCGCGCGTCGATCCGACTCGATCGCCCCCGAGCAGTGGCACGAGCCGACGCCGGACGCAGAGTGGGACGTGCGGGCCCTCGTCAACCACGTGCTGGTCGAGAATCTCTGGGCCCCCCCGCTGCTCGAGGGACGAACGCTGGCGGAGGTGGGCGACCGCTTCGACGGTGACCAACTCGGCGACGACCCCTCTGCCGCGTGGCAGCGTGCGGCGGCCGAAGCCGTTGCCGCCGTGAGGCAGGATGGCGTGCTCGAGCGGACCGTGCACGTGTCCTTCGGGGACATCTCCGCACGCGAGTACGTGTCACAGCTCGTCTCTGACCACGTGATCCACGCGTGGGATCTGGCCCGGGCCATTGGCGCCGACGAACGGCTGGACGCCGGGCTGGTGGAGTTCGTCTGGAGCTACATCGAGCCGCAGGCGGAGGATTGGCGGGTCGCCGGCGCGTTCGGGCCGAGAGTCGACGTCCCTCCCGGCGCCGACCGCCAGTCCGCGCTCCTCGGCCTGACCGGTCGAGGTCCGTAACCGGCGGGGGGTCTCCTGCCCCGGATCGTCGCCACGACGTCGCGAAGCCGAGCCCGGTCGACGACGCCCCCCGACGCCGCCGCCGGTGCTTGCTCGACGACGACGGATAGGCTGCGCCGTCCCCTGCGAGCCGGAGCCGCGCACCGATCATGGCGTCGAAGAAGAAGAAGGGCGGGAAGCGCCGCCCTCCCCAACAAGGCAGTCGGCAGCGTCAGGCCCAACAGGCGCGCAAGTCCGGGCCTTCCCGACAGCCGGAAGGGTCAGGAGCCTCCGCCACGGAGCGCTCGGGGACGGGCGGTGCGGGCGGGGGCTCCAAACCGCACAGCCCGGCTCAGGGGCCGAAGCAGGCTCCGAAGGCGAAGAAGGCGGCTCCACGGGAGAGGTCGCGGCCGACGCAGGCCGAACGGTTTGCCGCCGCCGAACGGGCCCGGCGCCGGAAGACCCTGCGCACCAGGGCTCTGATCGCCGGCGTCATCATTCTCCTGGTCGGGTCGCTGGCGGCGTTCATGATCAGGAACCGCCTTGCCTCCAGCCGGCTCATCAGCCAGCTGGAGGCGGGTTCCTGCGAGTTCGACCGGCGAGCCGACCCCACGGCCCCCGAACCCAACAACCACGTACCCACCCCGGTCTACGAGGTGAACCCGCCGGCGGGAGGCAACCACTTGGTCACGCCCTCGCCGGCGCGCATCTACACAGCGGAGAACACGCCGCCCGACGGCCAGCTCGTGCACTCGCTGGAGCACGGGTTCGTGGTGATCTGGTACCGCCCCGACCTTCCAGATGAGGCCCAGGCCCAGCTGCGGGAGGTCACCGAAAAGCACGCCAAGGACGTGCTGCTTGTTCCCCGGCCATCGCTCCCCATGCCGGTCGCGGCCACAGCGTGGGAACGCCGCCTGCTCTGCGACAGTGTCGAGGTCCCGGCTCTCGACCGGTTCGTGACGAGCTATCGCAACAAGGGCCCCGAGAAGGTCGAGCACCCGTAGCGATCTGCGGATGGCGGCTGGAGGTCGTCGGCCTCGAGTGGCATCTCATGGCCAATTCTCCCACCCCCGCGGTCCGCGCCGATGAGATCCGGTTGCCGGCGCAGTCCTACCCGGTGAACACCCACCGACAGCTCAGGCAAGGAGCGAAGGCATGGGCACTCTCACTATCGCCACATTCATGACCCTCGACGGGGTCATGCAGGCACCCGGCGGTCCCGACGAGGATCGCGACGGCGGCTTCGAGCATGGGGGATGGAGCTTCCCCTACTTCAGTGACGACATGGGCGAAGCGATCAGCGATGCCTTCGGCAAAGCCGAGTGCTTCCTCCTCGGACGCCGAACCTACGAGATCTTCGCCGCCAGCTGGCCGAACTACCCCGACAAGGGCGATCCGGTGGCGTCCAGGCTCAACACCCTGCCCAAGTACGTGGTCTCAACGACGTTGGAGAACGCCGACTGGCAGCCGACCACGATCATCCACGACGACCTCCCGGCCGAGGTGGCCAAGCTCAAGGACCAGTACGAAGGGGAGATCCAGGTTCACGGCAGCGCCGGCCTGGCCCAGACGTTGCACGCCAACGGCCTCATTGACGAGTACCGGCTGTTCATCGAGCCAATCGTGCTCGGCACCGGCAAGCGGCTGTTCGAGCCCAGTGCGGCGCCGGCCGCCCTGCGGCTGGTCGAGAGCAAGCCCATGGGTAAGGGAACGGTGCTGGCCGTCTACCAGCCGGCTGGCACGCCGAGCTACGGCGAGTTCCAGATGGAGGAGGGCTTCGGCCTCCCGGACAGCTGATTCAGGCTCCAGGGTACGATGACGGGACGGGGCTTGGCGCGGCGGCCGAGCCGTCCGGCAGTCACCGCCGCGGAAAAAGTAGTCTGCAGCGAGCGACAGAAGAAGAGTCTTGCGCGGAGGGTTTGCTGGTGGCTGAGGTGGACGCATGAGCCCGTACCCGATGTTCCGCGGGCCCAAGCGAGCGCGATCGTTCGGGCGGCGCTCCCGCCTGACGAGCGGCCTCGTCGTGGGCGTCGTTCTCGTCGCCGCCGGTATGGCGCTCGCC
>CAYTTL010000092.1:0-10080 GCA_964440725.1 uncultured Acidimicrobiales bacterium
CGTCGGTGATCTCGGGCGTCTGGTCGCGGGAGTCGCCCAGCACGAACCCGGCGAACAGGGCCTGCCGCTCCGGCGGCAGGGACGACGTGCCGCCGAGCAGGGTGCGGCGGATGCCGTTGGCCCACTGGCTGGGGAGGCTCCCGGGCATCCAGTCGCCCACCTCCTGCAGCGACAGGCGGGCGGCGACGTGGCGGAAGGCGAGGCGGTCGCGCACCTCGCGAGGGAGGGCCTCGAGCGTGCCCGACACCCGGACCTTCTCGCCGGCCAGGCGGTCGGCGAGACCGGCGGCGGCCGCGCCCCTCGCCCACGCCTCGACCCGCTTGCCCTCCACTCTGGCGACGGCGCGCTGGGCGCCCCACATCGGAGCGGGGTCGGTGACCAGCGTGGCCACGCCCGACCACTGCCCGGTCGCCGGCGGGTGCAGCCCGGCCCAGGACCGGGCGGCCAGGCCCGACGTGGCCAGGGCCACGCCGACGCAGAGCACGGCGGAACGGCGCAGGGCGAGCCCGGCGGCGACCACCACCGCGGCGGCGAGCACGGGGAACGGTCGGCCCACCCACGCCCCGGCGGCCGCGGCCAGGGCCAGGACGACGGCGGCGAGGTCGCTCACCCGCCACCCACCCGCACGAGGGGGCGGATGGCCTCGAGCTTGGCCGGGCCGATACCGCGTACCGACAGCAGGTCGCTCACCGACCGGAACCGCCCGTGCTCGGTTCGGTGGGCCACGATCGCCTGGGCGGTGGCGGGCCCCACCCCGGGCAGGACGTCGAGCTCGGCCGCCGTCGCCGTGTTCAGGTCGAGCGGCTGGGCCGGCGCCGTCGTGCCGGTGGCACCGCCGGGTGAGCCGCCGGCCGCAGGATCGGACGCAGACGGCGGCGGCGTCTCACCCTTGCGGGGCACGTAGACCCGCTGGGCGTCGGTGAGGCGGGCCGCCAGGTTGAGCTGGTCGACGTCGGCGTCGGCCAGCGTGCCTCCGGCGGCGGCGACCACGTCGGCCACCCGGGCCCGGCCGGGCAGCACGTAGACACCGGGCCGGGCTACCGCCCCTGCGGCGTGCACCGTGACCGTCTGCGCCGCGTCTCCGGGCTGGTCGTCCGGCGCCGGCTGGTCGGACTGTGCCTCCGCCGGAGGGCCGTCACCGGCTCGGGGCAGCGACAGCGCCGGCGGCGGCGAGGAGCGGCGGGTGAACAGCACGAGGACCACCACCACGACGACGGCTGCGGCAACCGCCGCGGCCACCGCCGGGCGCGGCTGGGGGAGCGGCAGCTGGGGCCGCAACCGGCTCATGCGCTCGGCCCACGACGGGGGCGGTTCGGGAACTTCGGGGCCGGTCACCGGCGACTCCTCGGGCGCGGCGGCGTCAGAGGGGGAAGCGGGGGCCCGTCGGAGAGCCCGACCAGACGGGTCGCGGTGGGCGCCGCGGGCGCCGGGGAGAAGCGCCCCTAGGTTACGGTCGGCGGGGCGGCATCGCCAGTGCCTGTGCCACGCCAGCCGGCGTCGACCGCGGCCTGCTCGGCCTCGACCTCGAGGGGGATCATGCGGTAGGCCGACCGGTGGCCGTAACCGTGGAGCCGTCCCCGGGCGTAGGCGCCCAGGTAGTCGCACAGGAACCGGACCACGCCCAGCTCACGCCACTGGTCGAGGTGCGCCTCCTCGTGGCGCATGAGATGGGTGTTGCCGGCGGCGCTCCTGCGCACCGAGATCACCCGCCACACGGTGATGGCGTCCGAGCCCGGCGGGACCGGTCCACCGACCCACACCCAGTGGTCGTCCCGTCGTTGCACACCCATGACGGCCTCAGAACAGCCGGGAGGTGAGGGCCTTGCGGTACCCCGGGGTGCGGGGGTCGTCGGGACCCAACACCTCGAGCAGATCGAGGAACTCCCGGCGGGCCTCGTCGTCGGCCTTGACGCGCTCCAACAGGCTGCTCAGGCGGGCGTCCACGTCGGCGTCGGTTCCCCCGAACCCGTCGCCCCCGTCAGCCGTGGTTCCCAGTCGGGCCCGGGCCGCCACCCGGCGAGCCTCGCCGGCGTCGGGCACCCGGGCGAGCAGCTCGAGGGCCTCGGCCGACTGGCCGCGGTCGACCATGAGCTCGGCCAAGGCCACGATCGCCCCTGCGTGGTCGGGCTCGAGCTCCAGCGCCCGGGTGAGCGACGCCTCGTCGCCCGCGGCGACCAGGCCGTCGACCTCGGAGGCTTGCGGCACGAGCTTGGCCACGAAGGCGGCGACGGTCGCCTCCGGCACGGCGCCGACGAACGAGTCGACGACCTGGCCGTCGCGGACGGCGAACACCGCCGGAATGGACTGCACCCCGAAGCCGGCACCCACCTGGGGGTTGCGGTCGACGTCGACGGTGGCCAGCTCCACCGCCCCGTCGGTCGCCGCCACCACCCGCTCGAGGATGGGCCCCAGGGTCTTGCACGGCCCGCACCATTCCGCCCACAGGTCGACCACCACCGGAACCTGGGCGGAGCGGGCGAGGACGGCTGTGGCGAAGGTGGCGTCGGTGACCGCGGTCATGTCCCGTGCAACATCAGCGTGGCCATCGAAGATTCCTCCGCCATCGACGGTACCGTGGAACCGATGGATGAACGCTCCCTCTACGTCGTTCACTCCCGGCCCGTCCTCGACCAGCCGGTGCTGGTGATGGCCCCTGAGGGATGGATCGACGCCGGTCTCGGCGGAGCCACCGCCCTCGAGGCCCTCCTGGCGGGCCTCGACACCGAGGTGATCGCCACCTTCGACGCCGACGACCTTCTCGACCACCGGGCCCGGCGGCCCACGGCTCGCATCGTCGACGGTGTCTACGACGACCTGGTCTGGCCGGAGATCGAGGTGCGGGCCGCCCAGGATGCCGAGGGCCACGACCTGCTGCTCCTCGTGGGGCCCGAACCCGACCACCGGTGGCGGGCCTACGCCGAGGCGGTGGGTGACCTGGCCACGTCCTTCGGCGTGCGCCTGCTCGTTGGGCTGGGGGCCTTCCCGGCGCCGGTGCCCCATACCCGCCCGGCCACCCTGGCGGCCACGGCCACCTCGGCGGACCTGGCCCGGTCGGTCGGAGTCGTCGACGGCACCCTGGAGGTGCCGGCGGGCGTGCTGGTGGCGGTGGAACGTCGCTTCGCCGAGATCGGTATCCCCGCCGTCGGCCTGTGGGCCCGCGTCCCCCACTACGCGGCCGCCATGCCCTACCCGGCGGCGAGCCTGCTGCTCCTCGACGGCCTGGCCAAGGTGTCCGGTGTGGTGGTCGACCCCGGCGACCTCGACGACGCCGCCGAAGCCACTCGCCAGCGCCTCGACGACCTCACCGCCAACAGTGCCGAGCACAGCGCCCTCGTGCGCCAGCTCGAGGCCCGGTCCGACGCCGAAGCCGACGGCGGCCTGGCAGCCGGCGGATGGGAGAACCTCCCCACCGCCGACGAGCTCGGCGCCGAGGTCGAGCGGTTCTTGGAGGGCGAGGGCGCGTAGCGCCCGCCGCACGCCGCCCGCACCGCCCATGACGCCGTCGCCCGAACCGCCCCTCACCCGGGCCGCCCTGGGGTGGAACGACCACTGGCAGGCGCTGTTCGCGCCGCATGACCGACCGGGGCAGCGACCGGGTCGCATCATCCGCCACGACGGGAGCGCGGTCCTCACCGCTCTCGACGACGAGACGCGCCAGCTCGACATGCGGCGGTCGATCCCTCCTCTGGCCGTCGGTGACTGGGTGGTGGCCGCCGGCGGCACCGTCGTCCACATCCTCGAACGCCGCTCACTGCTGCAACGCCTCGATGTCTCCACCGGGCTCAGCCAGCCCATCGCCGCCAACGTCGACGTCGTCATGATCGTCTGTGCCCTCGACCGACCGGTGAAGCCCGGACGGATCCAGCGACTCCTCACCCAGGCATCCGACGCCGGGGCCCGTCCCCTGCTCGTCCTCACCAAGGCCGACGTGGCCGCCGATGCCGCCGAGGCCACGGCGAGCGCCCGCACCATCGATCCGGACCTGGATGTCGTCACCGTCGCCGCCCTGGCCGGCGAGGGCATCGACGAGCTCAGACCCCACACCGTCGATCGCACCCTCGTCATCGTCGGTGAGTCGGGGGCGGGCAAGTCCACGCTGGTGAACGTCCTCAGCGGCCGCGACCTGGCTGACACCGGCGAGGTCCGGGTCGGTGACGCCAAAGGGCGCCACACCACCAACGCCCGCCAGCTGCACCTCCTTTCCGGTGGGGGATGCCTCATCGACACGCCGGGCGTGCGCGCCGTCGGCCTGTGGGCCGAGACCGACGCCGTGGACGAGACGTTCGCCGACGTCGCCGGGTTCGCCGTCGATTGCCGGTTCCGCGACTGCCAGCACGACAAGGAGCCGGGATGCGCGGTGCGCGAGGCCACCCGCCGCCAGGAGCTGCCGCTGCAGCGGCTCGAGTCGTGGCGCCGCCTGCGGGGGGAGGCGAAGTCGGCCGAGTTGCGGGCCGGCGAGCAGGTGCGGCGTCAGTCGCGCCGCAAGTCTCCCCGGTGACGACGTTCGTCGCCCTCATCCGGGGCATCAACGTCGGTGGAAAGCGGAGGGTGGCCATGGCCGACCTCAGGGACGTGTGCACTGCGGCCGGGGCTGACGGCGTGACCACCTACGTCCAGAGCGGCAACGTCGTGTTCACCCATCGCAGCCGGTCGCCGGCCACGCTGCGGGCCGAGCTCGCCGCCGGGTAGGCACGGCCGGCGTCGTCGACTGCCGTTCTTGAGGGTGACGATGAGGGATTTCCCCGATGTACGGGGGCCTGGGCATCCGCATCATGGGCCCACGAGCTTCTCAAGCCTTCGGGGGGAACCATGAGTGTCAACCACACCGGAAGTCGTGTTCGACGCCGCGCCGCTCTCGGCATCGGCATTGTCGCGGTCGGGGCTTCACTGGCCCTGGCCGGCCCGGCGCCGGGCGCACTCGGGGGCGGGGGAGCCGGGCGCCGCGCCGCGGTGAAGGGAGCGCCTCCCGCCGACGAGCAGGTCGCCGCCACCTACGCCAAGCTGCCGCTGAGCTTCGCCCCCAACGTGGGCCAAGCCGACGCCGCCGCCCGGTTCGTGTCGCGCGGCGGGGGTTACGCCCTGTCCCTGGCCCCCACCCGGGCAGTGCTGGCCCTGAGCCCGTCGCCGGAGCCGGGTCGTCCCGGGGCCTCGGGCCCGGCCACCACCGGCGCCGGTGACGCCCACCTGTTGGGCATGTCGCTGGCCGGTGCCGACCCGGCGGCGGCCATGGTTCCCACCAAGGCCCTGCCCGGCACCGCCAACTACCTCACCGGGGACGACCCCGGCGCCTGGCACGTGGGTGTGCCCACCTACGGCGAAGTCACCACCGCCGGTGTCTACCCCGGCATCGACCTCGTCTGGTACGGCACCGGTGGCGCCCTCGAGTACGACTTCCGAGTGGCTCCGGGCGCCGATGCCAGCGCCATCCGGGTCGACTTCGAGGGCACCCGCCGCCTCAGCCTGGCCGCAAACGGCGACCTCAACGTGGACACCGGGACCGGCACAGTCGTGCAGCGCGCCCCCAAGCTGTACCAGGACATCGACGGCGCCCGCCGACCGGTGGAGGGGCGCTACGTGCTCACTGGCGATCACCAGGTCGGCTTCGCCGTCGGCGACCACGACCCCGCCCACGGCCTGGTCATCGACCCCGTGCTCGCCTACTCCACCTACCTGGGCGGCACCGGGGAAGATGGGGGCGCCAGCATCGCCGTGGATGCCACCGGCGCCGCCTACGTGACGGGGTATACCGGCTCGCCCGACTTCCCGACGGCGATCCCCCTCCAGGCCGGCTCCGGCGGCAACATCGATGCCTTCGTAACCAAGCTCAACCCCGCGGGATCGGCCCTGGAGTACTCCACCTACCTGGGCGGCACGGGGAACGACGGGGCGGATGCCATCGCCGTGGATGCCGTCGGCGCCGCATCCGTCGCCGGGTACACCAGTTCGACCACCTTCCCCACCGCCGACCCCCTCCAAGCGGCCAACGGCGGAGGCTACGACGCCTTCGTGGCCAAGCTGGACCCCGCGGGATCATCCCTGGCCTACTCCACCTACCTGGGCGGCACGGGGAACGACGGGGGCAGCGGCATCGCCGTCGACGGCGCCGGCGCCGCGTACGTCACCGGGTACACGACGTCGGCCGCCTTCCCGACGGCCAACCCCTTCCAGGCCGCCAGAGCCGGGCTCGTCGACGCCTTCGTGACCAAGGTCAACCCCGCGGGCTCGGCCCTGGCGTACTCCTCGTACCTGGGCGGGACCGACTACGACGCCGGCTACAGCATCGACGTGAACGACGGCGGCACCGCGTCGGTCACGGGGTACACCGAATCCACCGACTTCCCCACCGCCAACCCCCTCCAGCCCGCCAACGCCGGGCTCATCGACGCCTTCGTGACCACGTTCGACCCTGCCGGATCAGCACTCGAGTACTCGACCTATCTGGGCGGGACGGGGAACGACGCCGGCAACGGCATCACCGTGGACGCCACAGGCGCCGCCTACCTCGTCGGCGACACCAGTTCGACCGACCTCCCCACCGTCAACCCTGTCCAAGCCGCGAACGCCGGAGACTCAGATGCGTTCGTCGCCAAGCTCAGCCCCTCCGGCTCGGCGATGATCTACTCCAGCTACCTGGGCGGCACCGGCACCGACCTGGGCTACGGCATCGCCGTGGATGCCGCCGGCGGCGCCCATGTCACGGGTATCACCACCTCGACGGACTTCCCCACCGCCGCCCCGCTCCAGGCAGCCAAGGCCGGAGCCTACGACGCCTTCGTGACTGCGCTCGATCCTGCGGGCTCGGCCCACGTGTACTCCAGCTACCTGGGCGGCACCGGCACCGACCTGGGCTACGGCATCGCCGTGGATGCCGCCGGCGCCGCCTACGTCACCGGCCACACCAGCTCGACCACCTTCCCCACGTTGAATCCTCTCCAAGCCGCCAACGGTGGGTCACAGGACGTCTACGTGGCCAAGGTCAGCCCCACCGTCGGTCCGACCTGCCTCGGGGCGGCGGCGACCATCGTGGGCACAGCGGGCAACGACCGCATCTTCGGCACCCCCGGCCCCGACGTGATCCTCGGCCTCGGCGGTGACGACAGTATCTACGGCTTCGGTGGCGACGACGTCGTCTGTGGCGGTGACGGCAACGACGTGATCGACGGGGGAGCGGGCAACGACACCATCGACGGCGAGGCCGGCGAGGACCGGGCGATCGGGGGGCTGGGCAACGACGACGTCCGCGGTGGCGATGGCAGCGACCGGGTCTTCGGCAACGCCGGCAACGACCAGGTCACCGGCGGCGGCAACGTCGACTACTGCTACGGCGGCACCGGCACCAACGTCTTCGCCACCTGCGAGATCTACCCGGCCGGCTCCGCATAGGCGCTGCGCCATATGCCGTTCTGGCGTGCGGAACACCCCGGTTCTCCGGGTGTCTCGCACGCCAGAAGGGTCAGGGTTCGAAGGCCAGGCCCAGGCGGGGGAGCACGAAGGCCAGCTCGGCGGCCATGTGGGCGACGCGTTCGTCGACCACCAGTGACCCGTGGCCGGCGTCGAAGCGGCGCAGCTCCACCTCGCCGCCGCGTTCGGTGAGGGCGTCGACGTAGTTGACGACCTGGCGGATGGGGCAGCGGCTGTCGTTGTCTCCGGCGATCACCAGTACCGGCGCCCGCACCCGGTCGACATAGGTCAGGGGTGAGCGCTCGCGATAGAGGTCTCCGACCTCGTCGGGTCCGCCCCCGAACAGCGAGCGGTCGAACTCCTGGAGGCTGGGGGCCTCGTCGGCGAAGGCGGCCAGGTAGTCGCCTACCGGCACCACCGCCACCGCCGCCGACCACCGGTCGGGATGGAGCCCGACGGCCAGGAGGGCGACGTAGCCGCCCCACGACCCGCCGCCGACGACGGCCCGATCAGGATCGGCGACGCCGCCGGCCACCACGGAATCGAGGCCGGCGACCACGTCGGCCACCTCGGGGAACCCCGGGTCGCCGATGAGAGCATCACGGAAGGCGGTGCCGTACCCCGTCGATCCGCGGTAGTTCACCATGGCCACGGCCACGCCGTGGTCGACCCACGCCTGCACCTCGGGCATGAAGGCGTCGGTGTAGGCCCACGTCGGTCCTCCGTGGACGAGCATGAGCGTGGGATGGGGCCCCGGTCCCGGAGGGGCGGCCACGAAGCCGTGGAGCCCGGCCAGCTCGGCTGGCACGGCCGGTCCACCGGCTGTGCCGGCCTCGGGCCCGAACTCCTCGTCGGCGGCGTTGCCGAACGACGTCGCCGGGTCGGTGAACCACCACGGCTGGTACGCCACGCCCGGAGCGGCCCGTTCGCCGTCGGCGGCGCACACCTCCACGCCGGCGGTGGTCTGCACCGTCGGAGGCATGGCCCCGTTGCTCACCCGCAGCCACACCTCACCGTCGGGACGGACCGCCGCCCCCGACACCGACCCCGCCTCGTGGATCACCGGCTCGAGGGCCTCGGTGGCCAGGTCGAGGCGCCACAGGCGGTGGCGGCCCTCGTGGTCGTGCACGAGCAGCAGGGCCGAGGCGTCGGGCCACCAGTCGGCGACGCCGACGTCACCGGGGAGGTCGATGGCCAGGTCGCGGCGCTCACCGGTCGCCAGGTCCCAGATGGCGGGACGCTCACGTCCCTCGCGTTCGTGCACCAGGGCGAGGCGATGGTCGCCGGCCACCGGCGCCCACCCCGCCACCGTGAGGCCGAGGCCCGGTCCGTCCCACTGCTCGCCCAGCACCTCGCCGCTCACCGGGTCGACCACCCTGGCGGCCAGATGGAGGGCGTCGCCGTGCTCGGCGTGCTGGAGGCATAGCAGGCCGGCGTCCCACGAGAGGTCGGCCACCGCGATCGTCTCGGGGTGCCGGTGCAGGACGCGGGCGGCGCCACCGTCGTGGCTCACGTGGAGGGCGAAGCCGTCGTCGGTCGCCGTCCCCACCGCCACGATCCCGTTTCCCATGGCCAGCCCCGAGCTCCATGCGTCGCCCACGCCCGGGACCAGCAGCCGGCGCCCGGACGCCTCGCCGGGTTCGGACACGAAGGGCTCGAACAGCCAGTGGCCCACCTCGTCACCGGTGCTGTCGTGGAACCAGACCACACCCTCGCCGTCGGGCGTGCACACGCCGTCGGACACGCCGATGGGGTCGTCGGTGATCCGTCGGGTGGTGCCGGCGGCCCGGTCCCACGCATACACCTGCCACGCCCCCGTCTCGTTGGAGACGAGGGCCAGGCGGTCGGGGGCATGGCGCGCCCAGGCCGGGAAGCCGACGGTCGGAGCGCGGAACCGTTGCTCCCAGAGAGGGAGCGTCACCCGCCGACGACCAGGTTCACCAGCTTGGGAGGACGTGTCACCACGCGTGTGGGTGTGTGGCCGTCGAGGGCCGACTGCACCCGCGGCGATGCCAGGGACAGCCGCTCCATCTCGGCCTCGTCGACGTCGGTGCTCACCTCGATGCGATCGCGCACCTTGCCGTTCACCTGCACGATCATGGTGGCCCGCTCCACCGCGGCGAGGGCGGGATCGGCTGTCGGCCACGGCTCGGAGTGGATGCGGGCTCCCTCGCCCCGGCGGCGCTCCCACAGCTCGGCGGTGATGTGGGGTGTCATGGGCGCCATGAGCAACAGGAGGCTGTCGACGGCGGCGTCGACCTCGGGCCCGGCGGCCCCCGCCTGCACGTGGCGGTAGAGGACGTTGGTGAACTCCATGCAGGCGGCGACGGCGGTGTTGTACGACCACCGCTCGTAGTCGTCGGACGCCCGGGCGATCAGGCGGTGGGTTGCGCGCACCAGATCGTCCGGCGGCGGGGGTGCGGGGATGTCAGTCGTCGGCGCCAGCTGGCCCGTGGCCAGGCGCCACACCCGGGCCAGGTACCGGGCGCAGCCGTCGATGATCTCGTCGGTCTGCTCGGTCCAGTCGAAGTCGTCGGCGGGCGGGCCCACGAAGAGGTGGAACAGGCGCAGGGCGTCGGCGCCGACGGTGTCGAAGTACGACGACGGGTCGACCAGGTTGCCCTTCGACTTCGACATCTTGGTGCCGCCCATGCGGATCATGCCCTGGGTGAACAGCCG
>CAYTTL010000093.1:0-9786 GCA_964440725.1 uncultured Acidimicrobiales bacterium
CCTTCTTCAGCACCATGGGGTTGGCGCCGGCGGCCACGTTGCGCAGGCCCTCGTGCACCATGGCCCAGGCGAGGACGGTGGCGGTGGTGGTGCCGTCACCGGCGACGTCGTCGGTCTTCTTGGCGACCTCCTTGACCAGCTCGGCGCCGATGCGCTCGTAGGGGTCCTCGAGGTCGATCTCCTTGGCGATGGAGACCCCGTCGTTGGTGATCGTGGGGGCGCCCCACTTCTTGTCGAGCACGACGTTGCGGCCCTTGGGGCCGAGGGTGACGCGTACGGCGTCGGCCAGCTGGTTCATCCCCCGCTCGAGGGCACGGCGGGCGGTCTCGTCGAAGGCAATCAGTTTGGGCATGCGGTTGCTCCTCTGTCCCGGTCCCGACTCGGCAGGCACCGGCTCGTTAGCACTCTCGTCCTGTGACTGCTAAACGATACCCCAAAGCCGGAGCCCTGTCGCAAGGGGGGTTGTCGGCGGGGGTCACTTCCGTTCCGGGCACGTCCGAGGCCCCCCTGGGGGCCCTGAACCTGCCCGGAACGAGTGGGGTGGGCTTCTACCCGCCGGCGACGGCGGGGATGATCGACACGGTCTTGCCGTCGTCGACCTTGGTGTCGAGGCCCTCCAGGAAGCGCACGTCCTCGTCGGCCACGAACACGTTGACGAATCTGCGCAGCTGGCCGCCGTCGTCGAACAGACGTCCGTGGAACCCCGGGTGGGCCGTCTCCAGGGCCCCGAGGACCTCGCCCACCGTGGCCCCCTCGACGGTCACCTCGGACGCGCCGCCGGACAGCGTTCGCAGCTGGGTGGGAACTCTCACTCGGACACTCATCACATACCTCCCGCCTCGACGTCGACGGCGTCTGCGAACGCCTCCAGGGTGGGGGCGATGGTGGCCGTCGGCCCCACCGTAGGCGCCACGGCGTCGATCGTCTTGAGGCCGTTGCCGGTGATGTACGCCACCACCCGCTCATCGGGGCGTACGACGCCGCTGGCCGCCAGCTTGGCCAGGGTGGCGACGGTGACGCCTGCGGCGGTCTCGCCGAAGATGCCCTCGGTGCGGGCCAGGAGGACGATGCCCTCGACGATCTCGTCGTCGGTCACCGCGCCGATGGAGCCGCCGCTGGAGCGCACCGCGTCGAGGGCGTAGATGCCGTCGGCCGGGTTGCCGATGGCGAGAGACTTGGCGATGGTGTGCGGCTTGACGGGGCGCACGTAGTGGTCACCCGCGGCGAAGGCGGTGGCCACCGGCGAGCAGCCCTCGGCCTGGGCTCCCGACACACGGACGTGCGGCTCCTCGTCCAAGAGGCCGACCGTGTGGAGCTCGATGAAGCCCTTGGCGATCTTGGCCAGCTGCGACCCCGACGCCACCGGCACCACCACGTGGTCGGGCGCCTCCCATCCCAGCTGTTCGGCGGTCTCGAACGCCAGCGTCTTCGATCCCTCGGCGTAGTAGGTACGCAGGTTGACGTTGACGAACGCCCACGTCGGGTGCTCCGACGCCAGCTCGGCGCACAGGCGGTTGACGTCGTCGTAGCTGCCGTTCACCGCCACCAGGCTGTCGCCGTAGACGGCACTGGTCACCACCTTGGCCGGCTCCAGGTCGGCGGGGATGAACACGAAGTGGCGCATGCCGGCACGGGCGGCGTGGGCGGCCACCGAGTTGGCCAGGTTGCCGGTGGAGGCGCAGGCCGCGACCTTGAACCCGAGCTCGCGCGCCCGTGCCAGGGCCACGGCCACGACCCGGTCCTTGAACGAGCCGGTGGGGTTCACCGTGTCGTTCTTCAGCCACAGCTCGCCCAGCCCGAGCTCGGCGGCCAGGCGCTCGGCCCGCACGAGGGGGGTGAATCCTGCGCCCAGGTCGACGGCACCGTCGTTGTGGGCGGGGAGGAGGTTGGCGTAGCGCCAGATGGTGGTGGGCCCGGCGGCGATGCTCTCGCGACTGGTGGCGGCGGCGACCGCCTCGTAGTCGTAGCTGACCTCGAGCGGCCCGAAGCAGTACTCACACACATGGAGCGCCTCGGCCGGATAGGCGCGCCCGCACTCCCGGCATCGCAGTCCTTCGACGAACAACACGGTCCCTCCTCATCGCTCCGGGCATTGGCACCTGGTCGCCCCCGTCGCGCTCGGCGCGCGGGATACCGACTGGTTGTCGCGGCGTCGCCGGGCTCCGGTCCCTCAGCCGCTCTGGATGATCCCAGCAGTATACGGTCCCAAGTGAGGCTCTGAGCCGCCTTCGGCGGCGCCCCCTCCGGTTCCGACCGGGCAAGCCCTTCGGGCGCCCGGTCCGTGAGTCAAGATGGCGCCTTGGCGCCTGGGGTCTTCGCTGGTTCGCAGTTCGCTCCCGAGGCCCTCGTCGAGGCCAAGGGGGGACAGTTCGTGTCGCTGTGCCTGCCGGCGCGCGACGAGGCGGACACCGTGGGTCCGATCGTGGAGGCGGTCATCCGCGAGCTGGTCGAGCGGTTCCCGCTCGTCGACGAGGTGCTGGTTGTCGACGACGGCTCCACCGACGCCACCGCCGCCGTGGCGGCCGAGGCGGGGGCGACCGTCGTGGCCGCCGCCGACGTGCTGAGGGGGTGCGGGCCCGGCCAGGGCAAGGGTGAGGCCCTCTGGAAGGCCCTGGCGGCGTCCAAGGGCGACCTGTTGGCGTTCTGCGACGCCGACCTGCGGGAGTTCGACCCGGCCTTCGTGACCGGCGTCCTGGGGCCTCTCCTGGTCGACCCCCACGTCGGCTTCGTCAAGGGCTTCTACGACCGGCCCCTCGAGGGCGTGGCCGGCACCGGCGGGCGGGTCACCGAGCTGGTGGCCCGGCCCCTTCTCTCCCTCCTGTTCCCGGCGCTGGCGCCCGTCGTCCAGCCCCTCGCCGGTGAGTTCGCCGCCCGCCGGGCCGTGCTCGAGCGGGTGCCGTTCGTCCAGGGCTACGGCGTCGACCTGGGCCTGCTCGTCGACGTCACGACCCGCTTCGGCGTCGAGGCCGTGGCGCAGGTCGATCTCGGCACCCGTACCCATCGCAACCGCCCACTCGACCAGTTGGCCACCCAGGCCCTGGCCGTGCTGCGCACGGCCCTCGACCGGGCGGGCGTCGAGGTGGCCGGAGACGGGGCCGCGGTGCTGGTGCGGCCGGGCCGGGAGCCGGTGACCGTCGAATCGTCGGAGCGGCCCCCGATCGTCGAGGTTCCCGCCTACCGCCGCCGGGGCTGATCCGCCAGGCGCTCGGCCACGACGGCCTCCACGCAGTCGGCCGTGTGGGCCATGGCCTCCTCGGCACCGAACCGCTCGACGAGCGAGACCACCTCGACAGCGGTGTCGGACCATCGCTCGGGTAGGGCGTCGGCGTCGACCTCGCCGGCGATCACCAGCACCGGGATCCCGGCCTCGACGGCCATGGCCGTGACGCCGCCGACGGCCTTTCCCGAGAAGGTCTCGGCGTCCAGGCGGCCCTCGCCGGTGATCACCAGGTCGGCCGTCTCCATGCGTCCCGCCAGGTCGAGCTCCGTCGCCACCAGGTCGAAACCGCCCACCAGGGTGGCACCCACCGCGGCCAGCCCGCCGGCCAGCCCGCCCGCCGCCCCTGACCCGGGGATCCGGCGCACGTCGACGCCGAAGTCCCGCTCGTACACCTGTGCGAGGCGCTCGAGCCGGCGCCGCAGCAGCGACACCTGGGCTCCGGTGGCCCCCTTCTGGGGAGCGAAGCGCTCGGCGGCGTCGACGAAGAGGGTGGTGACGTCGCAGGCGACGACCACCTCGGCGGGCAATCCCACGGGCGCCGAGCCCGACTCACCCGAACGCCCGGGCCCGCCCGAGAGACCGAACCCCCCCGAGTGGACGACACGGGCGGCGCGCAGGGCGGACACCGCGCCCAGGCCGCCGTCGGTTGTCGCCGAACCGCCCATGCCCACCACGACCCTCGTGGTACCGCCGGCGACGGCCGCGGCGATCAGCTCCCCGGTGCCGTAGGTGCTGGCCCGCAGGGGGTCATTGGCCTCGGCCCCGCCGACCAGGTCGAGCCCCGAGGCCCGGGCCATCTCCACCACGCCGGCGCCGTCGGCGGTGATCCGCCATTCGGCCTCGACCGGCTCGCCGAGGGGGCCGCGGACAGTGGCAACCCGCCGCTCGCCGCCGAGGGCCTCGAGTATCCCCTCGCCCCCGTCGGCCACCGGCGCCTCGTCGCAGGTCCACCCCGCCGACCGGGCGGCGCGGGCGATGGTCGCAGCCAGCTCGGCGGCCGTGGCCGTGCCCCGGAACTTGTCGGGCGCCGCCACCACGCAGGGTTCGGAGCGGCTGGTCACGTCCGTTATGGTGGCGCATCCCTGAGGACGCCCTCCCGATCGTCGTCGTTTCCAATCGTGGGCCGCTGTCTTTCTCCAAGGGGCCCGACGGGGAGCTGCACGCGCGCAGGGGCGCCGGCGGCCTGGTTTCCAGCCTCGGCCCGCTGGCCCGTGAGGCGGACGCCCTGTGGGTGGCGGCGGCCATCAGCGAGGCCGACCGGGCGGCGGCGGCCGCAGGGGTGCGCGACGAGGAGGGCTTCCGCATCCGCCTGCTCGCCATCGATCCCGACCAGTACCGCATGGCCTACGACGTGGTCTCGAACGGCACCCTCTGGTTCGTGCACCACGGGCTCTACGACCTGCCCCGCCGGCCGCGGCTCGACCGGCGCTGGCGTGAGGCCTGGGCCGCCTACCGGGCCATGAACCTCGCCTTCGCCAGAGTGATCATCGACGAGGCGCCCGAGGGCGCCATCGTGTTGGTGCAGGACTACCACCTGGCCCTCGTGGGCACCTGGCTGGCCCAGGAGCGGCGCGACCTGCGGGCGATGCATTTCACCCACATCCCGTTCTGCGAACCAGGTGCGCTGCGGGTGCTGCCCTCGGAGGTGGCCGAGGAGTTGCTGGTGGGCATGAGCAGCCACAGCTCGTGCGGCTTCCATGCCCGCCGCTGGGCGACCAACTTCGAGGACTGCTGCCAGACGGTGCTGGGCCTGAAGCCGGCCACGTTCGTCTCGCCGATGACGCCCGACCCCGACGACATCGGCAGCGTCGCCGCCTCCGACGCCTGCGCCGCCGAGGTGGCCGCCCTCGACGAGGCCCTGGGCGACAGGCGGCTCATCGTCCGCGTCGACCGCATCGAGCTCTCCAAGAACCTGCTGCGGGGCTTCCTGGCCTACGACGACCTGCTCCGTACCCATCCGGAATGGCGCGGGAACGTGGTGTTCGCCGCGCTCGTCTACCCGTCGCGCGAGGGCCTGTCCGAGTACCTCTCCTACCGGCAGGAGGTGGAGACCCTGGCCCGCCACGTGAACCAGACCTGGGCCACCCCGGACTGGACGCCGATCACCGTGGACACCACCGACAACTTCCCCCGTTCCGTCGCCGCCCTCCGCCGCTACGACGTCCTGCTGGTCAACCCCGTGCGCGACGGGTTGAACCTGGTGGCCAAGGAAGGCGTCCTCGTCAACGAGCGCGACGGCGTGCTCGCCCTGAGCCGCGAGGCCGGGGCCTGGGAGGAGCTGAGTGAGGTGGCGTTGGAGGTCAACCCCTTCGACATCGCCGGTACCTCAGACGTACTGGCGACGGCCCTGGCCATGACTCCGGCGCAGCGGTCGGTGCACGCCAAGGCCCTGTACCGGGCGGCCACGGCCCGCAAGCCCCGCGACTGGCTCGACGACCAGCTCCGCGTGGCCGCCGATGTTGCTGCTGACGGGCTCCGTCCGCCGGTCTAGCTGCCCCTTCTTGTCGCGGTGAACGACGCATGACGTCGTCGAGCGCGACAAGAACGGGGGGAGCGGAGGCTCAGACCAGGCGGCGCAGGAGTTCCACCACCTCGGTGGGTCCGTCGACCACCACGTCGGCCCGCTCGAGGAGCTCGTCGGGAGACTCCGGACTGCGCACCGCCACCCGCAGGACGGTGACACCCGCAGCCGACAGCTCGTCGAGGGCGTCGAAGGCGGTGAGGTCGCCGTGGTCGTCGCCGAGGAAGCACGCCGCCGTCAGGCCCTCGGCGCTCTCCGCCAGCACCGTTCCCTTGGACGTGGTGACGGGCGGGCGCAGCTCGTAGGACTGGCGCCCGGGGCCGGCCACCAGCCCGGTGTCGGCCGCCTGCTTCTCGGCCCACGCCCGGGTGGCCTCGGCGGCGTCGGGGGCGGTGCGGAAATGGACGGCGACCGACAGCCCCTTGGGCTCCACGCTCACCCCGTCCGGGACCTCGTCGCCGGCCCGGGACGCGACGTCCTCGACCACGGATTGCCAACGCCGGGCCTCCTCGGCGATGTGTACCTGCCCGTCCTCCACCCGCTCGAGGCCGTAGAGCCCGGCGAGTACCAGGCCGTGGTCGCCCAGGTGCTCCTGCAGGAACGCAGCCGGCCGCCCGGAGATGACGGCCACCGTCGCGTAGGCGTCGGCGAGGGCGGCGAGCGCGTCCACGGCACCGTCCACGGGTCGGGCCTCGTCAGGGACGTCGATGATCTCGGCCAGGGTGCCGTCGAAGTCGCAGAACACGCCGGCGTGCTGCGGGTCGTCGCGGAAGGCCGCGACCAGGTCATCACCGCTGTCGGGGGACGCCACTGCGGCGACCCTAGCCCCGACTGGTCCGCGAACCGCCCCTGACACCACCCATTAGCGTCGCCGGGGTGCAGGGGCTCGGAAGACGAAGGACGGCGGTGCGCCGGCTGGCGGCGGTGATGGCCGCCTCCATCGTGGGCGCGGGCCTGTCCGGCTGCAGCGGCGACGAGGTCCGGGTGTCGTTCCACCCGAAGGTCGGCGCCAGCTACAGCTACGAGGTGCGCATCCATTCGGTGACGACCACGCGCCTGGCCGAAGGTTCCCCGGAGCGCTCGGTCGACGATGTCGTGCTGCTCGCCGACCACACGGTGTTGAGCGCCGACGGTGGCGAGTTCAGGGTCCGGGTCCGGCTGCGCGAGGCGGGAGCACCCGACCGGACCTTCGTGGTGCGCCTCGACCGGGCCGCCCAGCTGGCCGGGGTCGACGCCGTGGAGGGCCTTCCGCCGTCGGTCGTGGGACCGGACGCCCTGCCCCAGATCCTGCCCGGCGCACCCGGGGCGCCTCCGGACCGCCCGCTCGCGCCCGGCGAGCGCTGGACCATCGACGCTCCCGCCGGGTTGCCGGGGGGCGGCAACAGCCGCATCGTGGGTACCGGTCGCCTGGTCGAGCTGGGTCTCCTCGACGGACGCAAGGTGGCCTCCACCCGGTCCCGGACCCGCCTGCCGCTCTCGAGCACCTCGGCCCTGGGGGGCAACGCCGTGGCCCTCGACGGCACCGAGGTCACCGACGGCACCGCCACCCGGACCGTGGCCGACGGGGCGGTGGAACGGGCCGCCACCGTGACCCTGGGCCAGTTCGCCCTCACCCTGGCTCCCGCCGGCGACGACCGGGGGACCCGGGTGGGCGGGTCCCTCACCATCGAGGTGCGCTCCGAAACCCGGCGGCTGCGTTGATGCCGGCGGGCACCCGGCCCTGCGGGCCACGCCCGCCAGTGCCGCCGGGGACCCCAACCCCGGCGGCTCGGTTGATGCTGGCCGGTTGGTCGGGAGGTCAGCCGACGGTTGTGGTGGTGGTCGTCTCGGTCTCGCCGGCGTCGGTCACGTCGAGATCGGGTCCGACGAGGACCACGATGTCGGCCCCCTTGGTGTCCTCGATCGGGGGATCGGCCTCGAGGGCCTGGACGGCGGTGGGTGGGAGGCCGAGGACCGTGGCCACGGCGGCCGCCTCAACCTCGAAGCCGGGCGTGAACGCGACCACCGAGGTGGACACGTCGGTGGTGGTGTTGGTCGGGGCGAGCGAGTTGTAGCCGGCGGCGGTGAGCCGGTCGCCGGTCTTGCCGCCGAGTCCGGCGACACCACTGCCGTTGGCGGCCAGGACCTTGATGGCCGCGGGCTGACGCGGGGCCCGGGTGCTCGTCGTGGTCGCCGCGCTGTTGGCCTTGGTGGTGGTTGGCCGCTGCGTCTCCACCTCCGGCGCCGACGCGCCGGTCCCGGTCTTGCTCAGGATGAAGATGCCGAGGACCAGGGCGACGACGAGCAGGATGACGCCGCGCGCGCTGTTGCCGATCGCCGGGTCGGCGGGGCGTCGACTCAACGGCCCGGCGGCTGACTCGCGGGCCACCCCTCCAGCCGGGCCCGCCGGCGACGACTCTGCGACTTCCGCAGGCGGCGGACGACCAGCGGGTCGTAGGCGGCGGCATCAGACGATGCCGAGAGGGCCCGGAGCAACTCGTAGTACCGGGTGGGTGAGAGGTCGAGCCGGGACCGGATGGTGGCCTCCTTGGTGCGGGAGGTCGCCGTGTCGGACGCGACCCACCACGACCGCTCGAAATCGAGGATCGCACGGTCTCGATCCGACAGTCCCATTGACGGCAGACTGCCCGCGCCAGCCATCGAGGTCAAGCATCCCCCTTCCACGGCTACAGTTTGGCGCGGGGCGGGCCGTTCGCCGGTGTGGCGCAGTCCGGTAGCGCAGGCGACTTGTAATCGCCAGGTCGTCGGTTCGAATCCGACCACCGGCTCGTGGATGTCAGGCGACGGCCGGGGCGGCGTCCTCGGCGTCGCGGGCGTCGAGGTGCGCCTCGAGCTTGCGCTTGATCCGTTGGAGGGCGTTGTCGATCGACTTGGCGTGGCGGCCCAGCACGTCGCCGATGTCCTGGTAGGACCGGCCCTGCAGGTAGAGGTTCAGGACGTCGACCTCGAGGTGGGAGAGCATCTCGGTCATGCACGTCCGCATCTCTTCGAGACGTTCCGCCGACACCACCACGTCGGCGGGGTCGGGGACCTGGTGATCGTCGAGGAGGTCGTCGGCCACACGGTCGTCGTTGCCCTCGGTGGAGCGGAACCCGGAGAGGGAGACGTACTGGTTCAACGGCTGGTGCTTGCGCCGGGTGGCCGACTTGATGGCCGTCATGATCTGGCGGGTCACGCACAGCTCGGCGAAGGCCCGGAACGACGACTCCCGCTCGGGCCGGTAGTCGCGCACGGCCTTGTAGAGGCCGATCATGCCCTCCTGCTCGATGTCCTCGCGGTCGGCCCCGACGAGGAAGTAGGCGCGGGCCTTGGCCCGGGTGAACCGGCGGTAGCGGGTGAAGAGAAGCTCGAGGGCCTCCAGGTGGCCCTGGTGGAACAGCAGCACCAGGTCGTCATCGCTGAACTCGACGTGGACGGCTTCGAGATCCTGCGACATGGACGCTCCCTGGTGCAACGGAACGGTGCACTGACGGCGAACGGTAAGTGATCTTTGACTAGAGCGAAGGTGACCTTTGTAACCATCGCGAAAGCCGTTGTCAACGGTGGGTGGTCGCAGGACGCGCTCGCTGCTAGCGACGCGCCCCTCTCCTTCGGCTGATCTCGAACAGGGCGAGGGCCCCGGCGGCGGCCACGTTCAGCGACGGCAGGCGGCCCCGTAGTGGAATGCTTAGGACGAGGTCGCACCGCTCGCGGACGAGTCGCGAAAGCCCCCGTCCCTCGGCCCCGAGCACCACCACGACACCCTGGTCGGCCAGCGTGAGGTCGAACAGGCTCTGGTCGGCGCCGGGGTCGAGGCCGAGGATCCACAACCCGAGATCACCGGCTCGGGCCAGGGCGGCCGGCAATCCGCCGACGACGGCGATGGGCACGTGCTCGACCGCCCCGGCGGCGGCCTTGGTCACGGCGGCGGTCACGTGGGCGGCCCGGTGCCGGGGTAACAGGGCTCCGGTGGCGCCCGCCCCCTCGGCCGTGCGCAACGCGGCGGGCACGCGGGGCGCGGGGGTGCCTCCGTCGAGCGCGGGGTGGTGGCGGGCCAGCGCCTGAC
>CAYTTL010000093.1:9796-10061 GCA_964440725.1 uncultured Acidimicrobiales bacterium
CCCGCCCCCTCGGCGGTGCGCAACAGGGCGCCGAGGTTCTGGGGGTCGGTAACGCCGTCGAGGGCGAGCAGGAACGGGGCCACCGCCTTACCATCGACGCCTGGGCCGGGCGGCGGAGCCGCCCCTGAGGCAGTCGCTGGGCCCGCCGGCCCGGGCGGCGGAGCCGCCCCTGAGGCAGTCGCTGGGCCCACCGGACCGGGCCGGCACAGGTCGTCGAGCTCGACGTCGGGAAGCGGGAACGGGGGCGGCAGCACTCCCTGGGGGG